>JAWUYS010000026.1:0-19695 GCA_034110685.1 Neptunomonas sp. | reverse complement strand
GCACGTGCGCCTGCAATGCCACTTGAGTCACCTGCTACGAAAATACCGGCTTGGCTACTCTCTCCCCAACTATCGAGTGTCGGTTTCCAGCACTGCTGTAGCTCATCCCACTGGTGCTCTAACTGCAAAGCACGTGTTAGCTGCACATTAGGAACGACACCTTGATGCACCAGTAGTGTCTTGCAGTTGAGAGTGTCAGTTGCTTCTCCGGTTTTATATTGCAGTTTGGTTAGCAGGCCAGTGTCATCAGGTAGTGCTTGTAGCTGTGCAGCGTTGTTGATATAACGAATACCGGCACGCTTAAGCTCAATGAGTAATCCCACCCCTTTTAAGAGTAACGGTAAGTTGCGCAAAGCTCCGGGTAAATGACGCAGAGACTTTAGGTAGCGTCCTTTTGGGGTCGTATCAAGAATGGCCTCAATCTCAACGCCTGCTCGGTTAAGCTGCGCCGCTATTAATAACAGCAGTGGCCCGCTACCCGCCAAAACGAGAGGTCCCGAAGGGATTAGCCCACTACTTTTAAGTAAGATTTGCGCAGCGCCGCAAGTCATAACTCCGGGTAGTGTCCAGCCTAAAAAGGGCACAGGGCGCTCTTGAGCACCGGTAGCGATCAACAGCTTTTTAGCTTTTATTTGGCTACTTTTCCCTTCTTTGCTAAAACTGATAAATAGCTCGGGTGAAACAGTCCATACACTGCTGCTAGGGAAGTAATCAACCTTGGCATAGCGCATCGCCGATAATAATGTCCGGCCATGGTAATAATCAGCCCCAAGAATACTTTCGTTAGCGATAGCGGGACTGCTAATGGAGCGATAAATTTGTCCGCCAGGGGCTGCCTGTTCATCTAAAATAGCGACTTTCAAACCATGAGATGAAGCCGTTGTTGCAGCAGACATTCCTGCAGGGCCTGCCCCGATAATGACTAGATCATATTCGGGAGTGTTCATACGGCCGTGTCCTCTTTTTTAATGTGACTATTTTTTAGATCAGTAGGCTTTAAATCACTAGGTTTTGAGTTGTTCAGTTGCCTTGCTTGTTTCTGGCTCATTATCTGCATTCCTTCGCGAGCGGGTGTCATGCAGCCCTGTACATTTTCTACACCGTCAATTTGAAGTAGGCATTCAAAACAAACACCCATCAGGCAGTAGGGCGCGCGCCCGCTGCCGCTGACCACAGTAGTACGGCTAGGTTGTAATCCAGCGGCTAAAACGGCTGCTGCAGCACTATCACCTTGGCGTACTTTGACGGGCTGACCTTCGATATAAACAGTGACCCACTCGGCCTTGTTGGTAGGCAGACGTTTAAAGGGTAAAGCGTTTGGCATTGAATACCTCCAAAGGCAGTTCAGTTCGGTCATTGGCGATCCAGTCGGCAATAGGGCCTTCATGTAAGGCGCCTAATGTGACACCGCTATGGCAGGTAACGAGATAGGCCCCAGGATACTGTCGGGAGGCTTCATACAGTGGATAGCCATCAGGTGTCATAACACGTAAAGCACCCCAAGCGCGGATCAAGCGAACATCACGTAGGAGGGGGAACATCTGGCTCGCTCTGTGTGCAATTTTTGCGATAATGTCTGAGGTTGTACCAGGATCGAAACCAACATCTTCTTTTGAGTCGCCCAATTGCAGAGTACCTTCGTTGGTCTGTCTCACATGGCCGGTAGGGTAATTTAGAAATGGCTTTACGCGTTCGCAGATAAGGACTTGGCCACGGTTGGGGACCAACGGCGCAGACAAACCTACTTGAGGGGCTAAATCGCGGTTGCCTAAACCTGCGGCTAATACTATTTGATCGCCATGCCATTGCCCGGAGTCTGATGAAAGCGTGAAACCCGAGGCTGTAGGCTCTATTTTAGATACCTTGCCGGAGTTATCGATTTTGCCACCGCGCTGAAGAAACTGCTCTGTCATGGCGCGCAAGTATAAAAGCGGGTTTAAGTGGCCATCTTCTGGCCCCCATGTTGCTCCTGCTACTTCAGGGCCAGCTTCGGGGATAAATTCACGAAGTTGTTGTAAGTCGAGTGTTTTAAAGGGGTAGTCGCCGCCCGCTGCTTTTTGCATACGGGTTAGCATGGCATGCCGTTGGCTGAGCTCTTGCTCGCTCAAGCACAGAAACAAGCCGCCACGTTGTTGTAGCTGTATATCAATCCCGGTGGCTTCTTTTAGGCGTAGAGCATGATTAGCCCAGAGCTTTGCTGACAGGCGTGAAATAGCCGCATACTCAGGTAATGTGTCGCCTTTACCTTGTACCCAAACTAGGCCGAAATTGCCGCGTGAAGCACGCAATGCAATATCGCCTTCGTCAAGAATAGTTACGCTCAGTCCATTGCGTTGCAGACCCAATGCGACGGCCAGGCCGACAATACCGCCGCCCAGAACGCAAACGTCTGTTCTACGTTGGCTGTCAGTTGAAAACTGCGTCATGGCATGTCCTTTTTTGGGAAAAAGGCCCGGCATAAATGAGCCGGGCAATGAGACAAAAATTACTGCAAGTTTTTTGTTGCAGGGTTTACATCTACTATTTCTACAAATGGCTTATTTTAAGGCTTCGTCTAAAACGCCTTGTGCCCACTCTGCGCCAATGTCATTGATGATTTCAGGCCATACTTTTTCACGAACGATTTTGGCATGTGCTTCAATTTGAGCTTCACTTACAGGAACAATGTGCGCGCCGGCTTTTTCTAGCAGCTGCTCATTTTTCGCCTGATCACCACGTGCATTTTCCCAACGTGTCGCTTCAAACTTATCAGCGGCGCTGATGAGTTTGGTGCGCTGATCATCGTTAAGCTCATTGAAAACGTCTTTGTTGATGATCAGGTACCACATTTCAAAATGGGTATTGATAGGCAGGTAGCTCTTGGTTACATCACGAAATGATGCGTAATAACCTTCAGCACCGGATCCCATAACACCATCAACAACACCGGTTTGTACGGCGGTGAAAGCTTCAGAGAAGGGTAGAGGTGAGCCAATAAAACCGATGTTGTCAGCGGTTAACTGGAACGTTTTAATAGGTGGGACGCGAAGCTTCGCACCTTTGTTTACTGTAGGGTCTGCTGCATTTTCGATCTCTTTATTCAGCGAAACGCCGCCGAAGTAAACCGGCCATGCACCCAGAACAGTAATGTTCTGTGCATCATAAAGTTCTGCAACGGTTTGGCGCATAGAAGAGCCTTTAGCAAACACTTTTTGTGCGTCATCCCACGTTTTTACAAGGTAAGGCATGTAAACAACCTGAAAACGTTTATCAACACCCGATGCTGGTGGTTGTACCGCCATATCAACTGCGCCTAAACCTACGCGTTCTTGTACAACGGTGTAGTCACCTAGTGCGCTAGCCGCATAGATCTTTACCTTAACTTTGCCATCAGTTGCTGCTTTTATGTCGTTAGCAAATTGTTTGGCATCCATATCGATGGCAGTCGCCTGTGGGCGAACATGTGACAGTTTTAGCGTGACAGCTTCTGCTGTTGCTGTGAGTGATACTGATAATGCGACCGCCATGGCCAGCTTATTAATCAGGTTTTTTTTCATTGTTATCTCCCGAGTGACATTGGATTTTTTTATGTTGTTTTAATAACCGAACGCGCGTGGAAAGTATTCCGACAGGTCAGGCCAAACTGAGACCAGTATTACAACTGGGATGTATCCGAAGAGGATGAGCAGCATGGCTGGCTTAACCACTTCTGTGAATTTAACTTTACCGATACGAGCGCCCAAATAGAGGATGCTGGCATACGGTGGTGTAACGCCGCCCATCGCTGTGTTGACACCCATAATGGCTGCGAATTGAATAGGGCTAACACCCAAGGCAGACATCAATGGCAGTAACAGTGGGGCTGTTAGAATGATGGCAGTGATATCGTTTACGACCATGCCAATAGCGAACAGGAACAAGTTAACGAGTATTAGCAGCAGCACTTTGTCGTCGGTGATCTCAAAGATCTTATCGACTAACATTTGTGGGATGTCTTCCATTACATAAATTTGGCTCAGCATTAGACTGAACAAAATCATTATCAGAATAGCGCCTACAGCAGTGGCAGACTCCTTGCCGGATTCAAGTAGGGTTTTAAAGGTCAGTCCTTTGTAGATCATGAAACCGACAGGTAGTGAGTAGATAACAGCAACGGCGGCTGCTTCAGTGGGCGTCATAATACCGCCATAAATACCACCGAGAATGATAACAGGCATGAGTAGTGCGGGAACTGCGCTAACTGTGCGTTTACTGGCCTCACTCATTAGCTGCTTCATCGGCATTGGATCGTCGAGAATCAGCGGGAATTTACGTGACATCACCAGATTAACAATAGAGAAGTTAGTCATGATCAACAGCCCCGGGCCTAATGTTGCCAGGAAACATGCCAAAATTGATGTGTCTGTTACCCAGCCATAAACAATCATGGTGACGCTGGGTGGAATTAATAGTCCAAGAATAGAAGAGTTAGCTACCAAGGCTGTTGCATAAGCACGCGGGTAACCTTTGCGCTCCATTTCTGGAATCAACAAAGGGCCGATGGCCGCAATACCCGTAAGCCCACTACCTGAAATGGCACCGATAATGGCACAGCTAATGGCTGCCACCACACCAAGTCCACCGCGGATACGACCAATAAAGATGTTAACGAAATCGAGTAAGCTAGCCGCAATACCGCTGATACTCATAATGGTGCCGGCAAATACAAACAATGGAATCGCCAGCAGTACAGGGTTTGTTAGTTGGCTAAAGCCCCACAACATCATGCCACGCATAGACGCTTCGCCTACGGTGGTCATAACGATGAGCCCAGCACCAAAACAGTAGGGCAGTGGTACTCCAATGGTCAGCAAAATGACCAGTACGGCAAATGCCAGAATAGCGATCTCAACCATTGTTATCACCCTTTTGTGTGTCAGCTAAAATCTTGAACTCTTCCACTTCATTAGTGGTCGGAAGGTCTGGATCAATCTCGTGATCAGGTTTAGTGCGATATCCAAGCAGGTACTGCACGTTACGGATCAGGTGCCATATCGTGAACGCGGTCATCATAAGCAAACCGATAAACAGAGCTGATTCGTAAATAAAGGTAGGGATATAAAGTGTTGGTGTACCTTTCCACACTCGGATGGAGTAGCTGAAATACAGCCAGGCCCACCAGGTTAACCAGATCGAGATTGCAATACTGATGACCTCTGAAATGGCTTGCAGTATGGCGCGTGCGTGATCGGTTTTAAGGAATATCTCCAGTACATTAGCGCGTATCTGGGTGTCTTCACGTGAGGCGTTAACACTACCCATGATGTACAGCCAGATAGTTGGAATCAGCGCTGTTTCTTCCAAACCCATAATGGGTGTTTCAAAAACGTAACGCGTGATCACTTGTATGAATTGGCAGGCGGCTACTGTGCTGATTAAAGCGGTCAGTATGTAACGAAACATTTGTTCCATCAGTCCCTCTCTTTTTTATGTTTCTAGTTGAGGTGTCAGCTTTATTTAATAATGATGACTTGATTAAATAACATCAAATCGTTTATTTATATCACTTGATAGTATTTTGTTATTAAGTGGAGAGGCTAATGGCGCGTGTAACCTATCGGCAAATAGAAGCATTTAGAGCCGTCATGATTAGCGGTACGACTAGTGGTGCCGCAGATATTTTGTGTGTATCGCAGCCTGCGGTGAGCCGTTTATTAAGTGATTTTGAGAGCATGGTTGAGGTGCAAATGTTTGAACGTCATAAAAAGCGTTTAATTCCAACGCCTGAAGCACATGTGTTTTATGCAGAAGTAGAGCGCTCTTTTGTTTCCATGGAGACACTGGCGCGCGCTGCTGATGACTTGCGTGAGTGCCATACGGGTACATTGCGGGTCGCTTCAATGCCCGCTGTTTCCATCGATTTCATTCCGAAAATCACACAATTGTTTGGACAAGAATACCCAGATGTGACCTTCTCTTTGCAGGTGAGAAGTACCCAGCAAGTAGCTGATTTAGTGGCCAGCCAGCAGTATGATTTGGGGGTGGTTTCTGCGATTCCTATGGCTGATGTGGCGATTGAAGTTGAGCCTTTGGCAGAAAGCCGTTTGGTATGCATTCTTCCTATCGGCCACCCTCTTGTAGAAAAAGAGGTGATCGTTCCTAAAGATTTGGAAGGCGAGAACTTTATATCACTGGGAACGGAACAAAGCATCCATCATAAAATTGATAGTGTATTTGATTCTGTAGGCGTTAAACGCAAACTCTTAATGGATACACAGCTGTCTTACAGTGCGTGTGCGCTAGTCTTATCTGGAGCGGGAGTCTCTTTAGTAGAACCCATTACGGCATTGCATTATCAAAAACTTGGCTTAGTAGTAAAGCGTTTTGAGCCGCGTATTGCTTATCGTTATAACTTGATATTTCCTGCGCACAAAACTAAATCAGCGTTGACCTTATCTTTCGTTAAAATGTTACGAAAAGAGCTGAAACTACTTCATAAAAGCAGTAATGGGTTATTTGAAAAACTATCGAGTTAAAACTGAAGAGGTTTGTTCTCTTCTTCAAAAAGTTTTTCTAACTCTTGGAAACCATCTAATTGCATAATCAGTTGTGACTTTTGCTGCTTGGCGATGGTGAGCCAATGCTCGCCTTCTAGCGCGCCGACCAGTGCATATAAAAGGTTTAAGCTAGGTTTATTCTTACTGGTTTTGCTGACTTGAATAAAGGCTCGAATAGCGCCTAAAGAGCGCAGCGTCTCAACTGAATCAACCCCAGCATCTTTAAGCATTTTCTCGGACTTAGGGCCTAAGCCTTGAAGGTCTTTTAGCGTTTTCATATTCAGTTAAAAGTACGCATTGTTTGTGTTTATGTATGTCATCATATCTTATTGTGAGGTTCGTTGGTTTTTGAAAAGCCATTAAGTATTCAGCTAAACATTAAAGAGCTAGTCTAAATCTTTCGTCTGTTTTTAGTGGGATTTTTTTAGAACACCTTGTGGGCGTGGTATTGATGGATAGTGGTTTGAGGGTCAATAAAAAAAACCGGGCTTTCACCCGGGACAGAAGAGCGATAACTATTAAAGAAGCTTTCAGTAAGTTAGATTTGCTGGAAGGGATAAACAGAGCCGAGGTTGAGTATCTGTGTTAGTTCATCCAGAGCACCGCGTGATTCCAACAACAACTGAGGGTCAGCTAGGTCGGCTTCAGAGATACAGTCGCGGTAATGTTCATTAACCCATTGAGTTAGGCGGCTATAAAGGGCTTCACTCATCAGTGTGTTTGGGTTGCAGGCAGCTTGTTCTTGCTCATTGAGCACGACGCGTAAACGTAGGCATGCAGGGCCTCCACCATTGCTCATGCTCTGTTTTAGATCGAACACTTTTAATTCACTAATCGCTGAATCACCGTCACGTAGCTCGGTTAGGTAATCCCAAACGGCGGGTGTTTTTTGGCACTCTTCAGGAATAACAATCACGGTTTTTCCATTGATTGAAAGTAGCTGGCTGTTGAACAGATAGCTTTTTACAGCATCTTCAACAGAGACGCGAGCACTCGGGACTTCGATAACATCGAACTGGTTATTCATTGACGCAGTAAGTTGCTTAAGTACTTCGGATTGATTTAAAAAGGCTTCCTGATGGCAGAACATTAGGTTGCGGTTACCCACAGCGATAACGTCGTTATGAAATACGCCTTTATCAATTACATCCGGGTTTTGTTGAGCATAAACCACCCCTTTATCCTGCAAGCCGTGCAAACGAGCTACGGCTTCAGATGCCTCGTAGGTATGGCGGGCTGGGTAGCGAGTCGGTGCGGGTTTACTGCTATCAAATGCATAGCGACCATAGACAAAGAACTCAACACCGGCTTGGCCATACTCATGACAGAAGCGAGTATGGTTTGCAGCACCTTCATCACCGAAGTGCTCAACACCAGGCAATGCTTGGTGATGAGAGAAATAGCGCTCATCACTGAAAGTTGCTTTAAGGATTCGCCCTGTTACTTCATGCTCAATTGAGCGATGAAATTTGTTGGTCAGGTTTGCTGGTGTGAAGTGTACTTTACCATCAGCCGTATCGGCGCTGGGCGATACGGTGGCAGCATTGGCGGTCCACATGCTAGAAGCTGAGCAGCAGGCTGCCAAAATTTTAGGTGCTTGTTTGCCGGCTGCTTGTAAAACATTGGCATCGCTACCGGTAAAGCCAAGACGGCGTAGTGTATTAAGATCAGGACGCTCTTGCGGTGCCAGTACCCCCTGAGTCATACCCGCATCGTGCAGGGCCTTCATTTTGGCTAAACCTTGCAGCGCCGCTTGTTTAGGGTTCGATGCTTGCGCCGAGTGACTCTGCGAAGCAACGTTACCAAATGACAGGCCAGCGTAGTTATGAGTAGGGCCAACCAGCCCATCAAAATTAGCTTCTACCGCGTTTGTAGTGGATGTCATCTCAATCTCCATGCGGCTTAGTTGAGTGTTAGGCCTGGGGATAGTGTTGCTGGCATCGACAGCTGTTCTGCTTCAATGCCTGCAACGGGGTAAGCACAATAATCTGCGGCATAGTAAGCACTAGCACGGTGGTTACCACTGGCTCCGATTCCGCCAAAAGGCGCAGCACTACTGGCACCCGTTAACTGTTTGTTCCAGTTCACGATGCCGGCACGAATATGTCGGTAAAAGTGATCAAAATTGGCTTGATTATCGCTGAATAGACCCGCAGATAAACCAAACTGAGTAGCATTGGCTTGGCGAATAGCATCATCAAAATCTGTGTAGCGAATGACTTTTAACAATGGGCCAAAGTGCTCTTCATCTGGCATGTCTGTAGCGTTAGTGACATCAATTAAGCCTGGAGAAACCAAACCAGTACCTGCTTTGAGTTTTTCTAGTTTAAGCAAAGATGTCGCGCCCATATCAAGCAGTTGCTGCTGTGCTGCAACCATACCATCGGCAGCGGCTTCTGAGATCAGGCTGCCCATGAAGGGAGCGGGTTCATCAAATTGACCACCCACTTTAATCTGGCTGACAGCTGCTTTTAGCTGTTCTAGGAACTGATCACCTGTGTCGTTTAACGGTACAAATAAGCGACGTGCACAAGTGCAGCGTTGCCCAGACGTGATATAAGCCGATTGGATGGTTTCGTGAACGGCGGCTTTGATATCACTGATTTCGTCAATGATTAGTGGGTTGTTTCCACCCATTTCTAGAGCCAAAATTTTACCCGGATGGCCTGCGAATTGTTCATGCAACAGGTGGCCTGTACGTGAGCTCCCGGTGAAGAATAGGCCGTCAATTTCAGGGTTGGCCGCCAGAGCGATGCCTGTTTCTTTCTCCCCTTGCACTAGGTTAATCACGCCACTAGGTAAGCCGGATTTTTCCCACAGGGATACCATGAGTTCAGCAACTTTTGGGGTGAGCTCACTTGGCTTGAAAACAACGGTGTTGCCTGCCAATAAAGCTGGAACTATATGGCCATTGGGTAAGTGGGCAGGGAAATTGTAAGGGCCAAAGATAGCCACAACGCCGTGTGGTTTGTGGCGAAGTACCGCTGTTGCGCCAGCCATATCGCTACTGCGCTCTCCAGTACGTTCAAGGGCTGCTTTGATAGATATCTCAACTTTACCGATAACGGCAGCGGCTTCAGTTTGAGTTTCCCAAAATGGTTTGCCGGTTTCTTCTGCAATGGTGCGAGCCAATAGTATTTTATTTTCTGTAAGTTGTTCTGCATAGCGACGTACTTGTTCGCAGCGCTTCTCAAAGCCTAGGTTTGCCCACTCACTACTCGCGGCACGAGCAGCCGCAACCGCAGAGATCACTTGTTCAGGATTAGCTGAAGAGCCAGACCAGATAGTTTCTCCGGTAGCTGGATTAACAGAATTAAAACGTGTGTCTTGACCTGCTAACCATTGGCCATTGATAAAAAGTGATGTGCTCATATTAAAATCTCCTTCCTGAGGACAGCGGAACAATGCGAACTGTAGTGCCCTCAATAACATTCAATGCAGATGCCACGTCGGGCGTTATAGTTATTACGTTTTTACCAGCACGGCTGATTGGTGACATACAGCAGCGAAATTGTGAAAACTCAGTGGTGCTGATCAGGTAAGTTTCACCATCGGATGGAATATCAACGATATGAACTTTAACGTACTGGCTTTCTTGAATTGCACGGATATCGTTAACACGTGCTTCAAGCGTTGGGCCGCCATCAAAAATATCGATATAACCTGTGTAGCGCAGCCCCTCGTTTTCTAAAAGGCGGCGTGCTGGTGTAGTTGCTTCATGGGTTTTACCAATGGAGTCTTGTGCACCTTGAGATAAAAGATTCGTATAAATGGTGTTTTTAGGCATGAGCTCTGCAATGAAAACTTTGTCCATTGAAGAAATTTTATCGGCTTCTGCAAAATCCAGAGAAAAGAAATGCCGGCCCAAGCCTTCCCAAAATGGTGATACGCCGTGCTCATCTGAGTAACCGCGCATCTCAGCAATTAGGTGCTCGTTGAAGCGTTGTGGAAACTCCGCCAGAAACATAAAGCGGGATTTCGACAGTAACGAGCCTTGCTTGTTTTTACGAGCTTCCGGCGTTAAAAATAGCGTGCAGAGTTCAGAATAACCGGTGTGGTCGTTAGTGATAGTTAGGGTGCTAATTTGGTTATAAACGTCGAGCTCACGTGAGGCATGTACCATCGTGCCGACTCGATAATTATACCAAGGGTCAGATAAGCCTACGGCTGACTCTATGCCACAGATACCGACAACTTCTTGTGTTTCTGTGTCTTCCATAACGAACAGGTAGAGGGCTTCTACAGGGATGTTGCCTGCTGTAAATGCAGCCAAGCCGGCCTCAAGCTTTGCGGCGACTTGCTCATCATTATCTTGTAATGATGTAAAGCCAGGCCCGGTTTTGCGTCCCAGCTCGCGCAGTGCCTCATGGTCATTTGCCTGAATTGGGCGGACTACCATCATAATTAAACTATCTCCTGTACGAGTTAAAGACTAATAATGCGAACGTTATCGCCATTGTTGAGTTGCAATAAGGCCGCTACGTCAGCAGTGATTTCGGGCTGCTGAGGATCAAGTTTGACGACCATGCAACGAAAGTTTTCCCGTTCTGTATTGCTGATTAATACGTTGGATTGAGTCTCGCAAGGCGAGTTGTTACCAATTTTGATAGTGTCTTTTTTGCTTTGAGCCACTGTACGGATATCTTGAGTGCGGGCCTCAAGGGTTGGGCCTGCATCAAAAATATCGACATAGCGGCGGTAGCTAAAACCTTCTTCTTCCAAGAGATTTTTAACGTCGATCATATCTGGGCGAGGTTGCCCTAACGATGCTTGTGCTTCATCGCTCAGTAACGGTACATACACTGGGTAATGAGGCATCAAATCAGCAATAAAGCCTTTTGAGTTAATACCCGTGAGGTAGTTAGCTTTAGTGAAGTCCATATTGAAAAAGTGTCGGCCCAAACATTCCCAAAAAGGAGAGCGGTTTTTACTGTCTGCAACACCTTGTAGTTCGGCAATTAACTTGTTTGCAAAGCGCTCTGGGTGCTGAGCCATGAACAACATACGTGAGCGAGAAAGTAAATTTAGGTTATCTTCAGTGCGGTAGGCTTTATCGAGAAATAGTGTGCAAAGCCTAGCTGAGCCTGTGTAATCTTGGCACAAGTGCAGTGCAGGAATACGGTTATGAATCTGTAGTTCGCTAGAGGCATGTACGACTTCATCAACGCGGTAACTGTAAAAGGGAGTGTTCATACCCACGCTTGCATCAATACCACATACACCAACTATCTCGCCATTGGTTTGATCTTCCAAGACAAAGTGGTAACTCTCATCAGAGTATTGAGTCACTTCTTTACGTAATGACTGTCGAGTACGATTGATGAGTTCGTTTAAGTGATCACGGTTGGCTGGTAGTGTCGTCATGCGGCCACCAGAAATAACCGCTAAACGTTCTAATCCTTGTAGATCGGCAAATGTAAGAGGGCGAATTAACAGCATCTATTGCTCCTTCAGCCAACTAAGGTCATCGGCGCTAGCTAACTTCATTAATAGCAAGGCACTCAAGCGGGCGCGTTCAGATAAGCTACTCGCAAACATGTACTCATCACTCGAATGGATTTTGCCACCCTGCACACCCAAGGTATCGATATTGGGAATGCCTGCTGCTGCCAAGTTATTGCCATCACAGCAGCCACCGGTAGCAACCCAGTTAATGCTCATGCCTAAATCTGCACCGCATTCTTTGGCTAGCTCAAAGAGTTTTTGGTTAGCGCCACTGAGGACTTTTGGCTTGCGGCCAAAGCCGCCGTGCAGCGTGGCATTAATACCATCGCGTTGGTTGATTTCTGTTATCAACTGTTCGATGTGTTGTATGCACCATGATTCATCTTCTGGGCGCTCTAGGCGTATGTTGAATCGTGATAAGCACAGATCAGGAACCACATTGACAGCACCACCGCCTTCAATAAAACCTGGGTTGATGGTCACGCCTTCACGTTGCCCATTGAGGTCATCTAAGTTTGAGATGAAATCGCACATCGCTCGGATCGCATTGCGCCCAAGGTGGTGTTCACGTCCTGCATGAGCAGCTTTGCCACGTACCACAATACTGAAGTTACCGCTGCCTTTGCGAGCACCGGCGAGTGTTCCATCGGGCATGCAAGGCTCATAGATCATACCTAGATCGACACGCGTTGCAGCTTCAGCAATTAAGGGAGCCGAGCCCGGTGAGCCTATCTCTTCATCTGGATTGAATAGAATCTCCCAGCCAATATTATCTGCCCACGGGCTGCGCTCCAGCGCTTCAATAGCTTTGAGCATCACCATCAAGCCACCTTTTAAATCGGCGACACCGGGCCCATTGAGGGTGTTATCGTCTAACCAGGTGATATCTTGAAAAGAGGAATCAACAGGGAATACAGTATCCATATGGCCACAGAAAAAAATCTGCAGTGGCGCTTCAGGACGTTTTCTAATACGTAGAGCATCTCCTAATGGTGCATGAGATACCTCTCCTGCAGCATTAACGAACTCGAAAGGAGCAACAGGAATAACTTCGGCCTTCCCGCCAAGGGATTCACAGTATTGTGCGAGTTTCTCACGAACACGATTCACGCCTGCTGTATTGAGTGAACCGGAGTTTATCAAGGCGAGTTCAATGGTTTTGTGTAGCATTTCATCTTGCTGCGAGTCGAGCCAGTCCAGCCATTGTGTGTAATCGTGAGCCATACGTGAGTCCTTTTATCTGATTTGACCATTATTGGTGAAAACTTTAAAAGAATCTGTTGAGTATGCGACCTGATTTTCAGATTTCTAAAGGGGCATTTGCTCTGTTAGTAAGGTTGTATGGCAAAGCACTTAACCTAAAAATCTAATGGTGCATGTGCCGTAGATTACCGATAGTACGTAATGTGAAGCGTAGAGCGTGTGTAAGGGGAGAGCAGGAGCGGTTATTGCTGTGAAATTCACATTAGAATAAGCAGGTGAAACATGATGGAGCGGCTGGTTAACAACAACCGCGCTTGGTGTTTACAGTGTTTTCATTATCTATCAGAGCTCAAAAGAGAGGCCTTCTTGTTTTAGCATTGTTTGAATAGAGCTTCGTTTAAGAAGGTTTTTCAGCAGAAGCTGAAGCTTTGGAAGATCTTGTGCTCGGCTTTCGTAACGCCGGCTCCAGTAGGCAATCATAAATAAATGAAAGTCAGCACCGCTTAAAGTGTCCCCGAGTATCCAGGGGCCAGCTTTGTCTAAGTCCTTCTCTATAACCTGCCAGCAACGCTCAAGCTCTTGAGATGCTTTCATTTTTAGTGAATCTTGGCCTGCTTTATCATCACAATACTGTTCAGGATGAGCCCAGCGGTTGGCAGCCTCTTGTAAGGTGTTTGACATCCATAATAGCGATTGATAATAACGACCTCGCTGCGGTGATGTTGTAACAGGGGATAGGCTTGATTCTGAGTGTTGGTCTAGTAGATATATGAGAATGGCAGCTGATTCATAAACGATATTGTCATTATGCAGCAGGGTCGGGACCTTTCCATTTGGATTAATGGCTAGGTATTTAGGTGTTTTTTGCATCTGGCGGCTGAGATCAATCTCTACAAGCTGATAGTCAACACCAAGTTCTTCCAATAGGGCATGAGTCGCCATATTAGCGCCGCCGCGATCCCAATAAAGTGTATAGATAAGCTGTCCCCTGTCGATTTACTATTAAGAGACATTATACATAAAGAGAATTTTTCTGACTTTTGTATAAGTGATTACTGATTGTTCGCTCTGTGAAGTGTGCTTCTGTTCCCCTACAATAACGCTTTTTTATGAGCTGGTTAAAATTATGCCAAGAGCTTCAGAACTTAGAAAAGGCCATGTTGTAGATATCAGTGGAACGCTATATCGAGTTCTACATATTGATGTGCGTAGTCCATCATCAAGAGGCGCTCAGACACTGTATAAAGTTCGCTTTAATCAGTTGCCTCAAGGCGGTAAGCGTGAAGAAACTTTCACCGGAGATGATGTTGTTACTTCTGTGGCTCTTGAGAGGCGTCAGGTCTCACTACTTTATCGAGAAGATAACATTTATACCTTTATGGACCAGGAAGATTACAGCCAATATAGCGTAGATAAAGAGACTGTTAGCGAGCAGTTACCTTTTCTTAGTGATGGTTTGCTCGGTATTAATGGCATGTTGGTTGATGATCAGTTGATCGCAATCGAGATACCAATAATGGTGGAGTTATTGGTTGCGCAGTGCATGCCTGGAACACAAGCTGCCAGCGCCACTGGACGAACAAAGCCCGCAAAATGTGTCAATGGATATGAGTTGCAGGTGCCAGAATATATAAAAGAAGGTGAGCAAATAAAGGTTAATACGGAAACGGGTAAGTTTGTTTCGCGTGCTTGATGTTGGCGGTAGAGCTAATTTATATAGTAGAAGCCTAGAACGACGAAAGCCTACATAAATGCAGGCTTTTCGGGCTTTACTCAGATCAGCAAATTGAAAGCAGTAACGTTAATTAGCTGCTCTCAATATAGCCTCAGCACTGTTACATAACTAAAGTTATTGAACAATGCCGAAGAAGTTCTTTATACAGCTTCGATCTGGTCAGCTTGTGGGCCTTTTTCGCCCTGTACTTCTACGAAACGAACAGTCTGTCCTTCGTGAAGAGTTTTGCGGCCTTCTCCGATGATCGAACGGAAGTGAGCAAAAAGATCTTTGCCATTTTCACGCTCAATGAAACCAAAACCTTTCTCATCGTTGAACCACTTAACTGTTCCCGTCTGCTTGTCGGACATATTCAATATTTCTCATAAAAAGTAAGTTAAAAACCGGGAAAACATCATGTCTTCAAAGCCGGTTATTGTTGCATGCAACTAATTAAGATCACGACTAAAAACTTTATAAGTAATAAAATTTAAGAGCTACTAAATCAATTGCAACAGTTTCACAATACACAACTAATGTTATAGATACAAGCAACTTGCAAGCAATTAAAGTTAGGGTAAATGACGACATTAAAAGCTGCTATGTTCTTCTTCGATAGTTTGGCCAAAGCTTCTTACGCGTAAAACTGATATACTCGCTATACACACACTTTCAACAGGACTCTCTACTATGGCAGCCAAGCCTAAGAAAAAAGCAGCAACAGAAACACATGACTCTATTGAAGAACAAACAGCTGCTTTCCTTCGGGCTGGTGGTCAGATTCAGCAAATTGCTAGTGGTGTTACCGGGCAGCAGAATCTTGCCGGACCTCGTCAGATTGTTTTAGGAAAACCTGCAGACAAGTAATATATGATGGGCTCGTTACGCGTTTAAGTGAATATTATTCCAAACGGCGTGCGGCCCGTACCTTTTTCCCTCAGTTGTCTCTCGTAAATACCCTCTTCTGTTTTAATCGCTAGCTATACCTTCCTGAATACTGATTATTGAATAAACGCTCTGTTTTATTCGATTGAATCTAGTGAGTGTTTTTTTGTTATTAGTAAAGATAAAAAAAGCCCATACAGAGTATGAGCTTATTTGGAGAGAGCTGGCTGTTATTTAGATAACACTAAATCTTACGATTCAATTTAAGATTAAGCTTTTTCAGCCGCAATGACTTTTGCAATGGCGCTGTTTAATAGCTTCATGCCGTCCCGGATATCTTCATCAGGGATAATCAGTGACGGTGTCATGCGCAATACATTAGGGCCGGCCATTAAGATCATTAGTCCTTCTTCGCGTGCTTTTGCCAAGAATGCTGCTGCTTTACCGTGCAAGCTGTCGATAAGCTCAACGCCGATCAATAAACCGTCGCCTCGAATTTCTTTAAAAATTTCGTGTTTCGCATTTATTTTTTCTAACTCTTCAATAAATACAGCACGTTTGTGTGCCACGTTGCTCAAGAGTTCAGGTTGGTTGATCAGTTCTAGAGCTTTATCCGCAACGGCACATGCTAGTGGGTTGCCGCCATAGGTACTGCCGTGGGTGCCAAAGCCAAAGCTAGGAGCTACTTTATCGGTTGTTAACATAGCACCAATAGGGAAGCCGCCGCCTAATGCTTTTGCGCTGGTTAAGATATCAGGCTCTACACCCATTCCCATGTAGGCGAATAGCTGGCCTGTACGCCCTATACCCGTTTGTATCTCATCAAGAACAAGCAATGCATTGTGTTGGTCACAAAGCTCACGTACACCTTTCATGAACTCAGGATTTGCAGGGATTACACCGCCTTCCCCTTGGATTGGTTCCATCACTACAGCGCAGGTTTTGTCGGAAATAGCAGCTTTTAATGCTTCTAAATCATTAAACGGGACATGTGTTATGCCACCTGGTGCAGGTTCAAACCCTTCGCGGTATTTGGCTTGCCCACCAACAGAAACAGTAAAGAGCGTACGGCCATGAAAGCCTTGGTAAAAAGCAATGATCTCGTGCTTTTCTGGACCGAAATTGTCGTATGAGTATTTACGAGCAAGCTTGAAAGCGGCTTCGTTTGCTTCAGCACCTGAGTTGCAGAAAAATACTTTGTCGGCAAATGTCGCATCAGTCAGTCTTTGTGCCAAACGTAATGCCGGCTCATTGGTAAAGGTGTTGCTAAGATGCCAGAGCGTATCGGCCTGCTCTTTGAGAGTAGAGACGAGTTCAGGGTGCGCATGCCCAAGAGCATTAACTGCGATACCGCCAGCAAAATCGATATATTCATTATCTTCCTGATCCCATACTCGTGAACCGCGGCCGCGTACCGGTACCATCTGCTGAGGGTTGTAGTTTGGAACCATTACTTCATCAAAAAGTGCGCGATTAACGGGTTGTTGTGACATGGGTGTTCTTCCTCTTATTTATACGGATCTTACATAGGCGTCCGTTCGGCCATAAATCAGGATTATTGTTAGCTAATAAAAACCTGTTGTGTTGTCTATATTCAGTATCAGGAAAAAACGTTTTTGAAAACAGACCTTTAATTTCTGTAGTGCGACATGAAGTTGCGCTAAGCTGACATTTAGCTAAAAGTATAAGGAATTAGGTAGTAAAGATCATTATTGTGAGTCTCGGACTTCATGACTAATAAGCATATGTAGAGGCAGACCCTTTGGCAATATGGAAGCAAGGTGGGCAAGATAAAAAAACAACTGGGCCTAAAAGGTTTGGCTTTTTATTGCTGCCTAATTTTTCACTGATTGCTTTCTCATCAGCAATAGAACCGTTGCGGATGGCAAACTGGGTTGGTGGTGGTGAGCATTATGAGACGGTATTAGTTAGTCATGACGGAGAGGCGGTTGCTAGCAGCTTAGGTGTTGAGCTTTTAGTAGATTGCAGTCTCAATGATATTCCCTCTTTGGACGCTGTCTTTGTTTGCGGCGCAAGTCCTATAGCGCGTACAGGGAATGAGGCTGTGATTGGCTGGTTACGCCGCCAGAGCCGCAGTAGCATGGCATTAGGTGGGGTAGGTACAGGCTCATATTTGCTTGCCTGTGCAGGGCTATTAAATAATTATCGAGCGACAATTCATTGGTGGGATATCGCTAGCCTTAAAGATGAATTCCCCAACACGCTGGTCACTAATAATCTTTTTGAGATCGACGGTGCTCGTTATACCTGCAGCGGCGGTACCGCCGCTATGGATATGATGTTGTTTCTTATTGCTAAAGAGCATGGAATGGAGCTGGCAGCGTCTATATCTGAACAATTTGTTTATGAGCGAATGCGAACGTCAGAAGAGCAGCAGCGGATTCCACTAAAAGCGCGTATTGGTGCCAGCCAGCCTAAACTGATAGAAGCGGTTACATTAATGGAAATGAATATTGAAGAACCTCTTTCTACGGATGATTTAGCGCATCACGTAGGAGTCTCACGACGTCATCTTGAAAGGCTTTTTAAAAAACATTTGCAAACTGTCCCGTCAAAATACTACTTGGATTTGCGACTTGAGCATGCACGGCAGTTGTTACGTCAAAGCGATAAAACTATTTTGCAAATTGGTTTGGCCTGTGGATTTTCCAGTGCATCTTACTTTAGTACGGCCTATCGTAATCACTATGGCGTAACGCCTAGAGAAGAGCGTAAAAGAGAATTCGATAGCCCTGAGTCTAGTTCTTTGGGACGCTCTTCGTTGATGAGCTAATACTTTTAGAGATTTTCTTATGATAGTTAAAAGGTTGGATCACCTTGTGCTGACGGTTCAGGATATCGAAGCTAGTGTGGATTTTTATCAACGAGTCTTAGGGATGACGAAAGAGGTTTTTTCCGAAGGGCGTATAGCACTTTCTTTTGGTGAGCAGAAAATAAATTTACATGAATCTGGACGTGAATTTGAGCCTAAAGCTGGATTGGTTCAGGTGGGCAGTGCTGATCTGTGT
Organism: Neptunomonas sp.; assembly: GCA_034110685.1. Lineage (GTDB taxonomy): Bacteria > Pseudomonadota > Gammaproteobacteria > Pseudomonadales > Balneatricaceae > Neptunomonas. The sequence goes on along the minus strand of JAWUYS010000026.1, from coordinate 904 downwards.
TTTATTATTGAAACACCTTTGTCAGAAGCGGTTATGCATTTACGAGGTTGTAAGGTTGAATTGCTTGAAGGTCCGGTAAAACGCACGGGTGCGCTGGGGCCTATTATGTCGCTGTATTTTCGTGACCCTGATATGAATTTAATTGAAGTTTCTAATTATCTTTAGGTAAGTTATAAATATTTTTTTTAATTTAAAAAGTTGTATTAGACGGTTAAGCCTTTTAGGCGCCTATGCTGTGTTTGGCTAGGTATTGTTGGTGTTCTTCTTCAGCACTCCAGAAGGTGGTAACTGGTATTATTTTTGTGTTGGTAGGGTGAGAAAATATTCCACTTTCCTCTATCAAGCGTTTGCTTTGTTCTGCTTCAAGCTTCTGGCCGTCACTATGAAAAAAGATAATAGAGCGGTGCTGTGGGCTTCTGTCTTGTTCTAATAGGTTGTTGGATATTGGATCATGTGTTCCCCAAAATGTACTGAGTAGTTGCTCATAACTTATTTTTTCTGGGTCATAAGTAATTTGAACAACTTCAGCGTGTCCGGTTGTATGGTTGCATACGTCTTGATAGGTGGGCTCTCTTACGGTGCCTCCCATATAGCCGACGCTGGTTTCCTGTATGTCATCAAGTGAGGAGAATCTTTCCTCAGCTGTCCAAAAGCATCCAGCAGCAAAAGTAGCTAATTGATTCATACGATATTCTCTTTGTTTTCAATACTCTCCTTAACTATATGCCATGCTTTGAGCTTATCTGCAAATGTCATTGATGCATGAGCAGGGCTAGTTGAGGGAAGTGTAATATAAGATAAATGAGGTGCAGCGAGTAAATCTGGGAAGTGTTGCTTGAATAATTTAGCAGCTGCCTGCCCATTAAAGCAGATGGTGTGAATGCCTGGGTGAGTGGTTAAAAGT
>JAWUYS010000025.1:0-8915 GCA_034110685.1 Neptunomonas sp. | reverse complement strand
CGGCTTGGCGTCCAGTATTTGCAGCTTGCGCAAGCTGCTCTTTCGTCATAGCTGGATGATGCAAAAAACTAGCAGTCTGGGGAGAAATCGTACAATTAACAACATTAGCCAACCCTTCAGTGGGTGACACAGTACCCAAGTTGTACACTGTCATCGGAGCATTTAAAAAACGCGCCGCTACACATATAGCTGCACCGCCATGAGAAAAATTCTTAACCATTTCGGCAGTAACTGATTGAGGAAATACCGACACACCTTCTTCTGCAATACCGTGATCTGCGGCAAAGATAGCAATCGAAACATTATCAGCCTTAGGAAATAACACTCCTTGCATCGCTGCTAGACGAATAGCCACATTTTCCAATTTTCCTAAAGAGCCGGCAGGCTTAGTAAGCTGCTTTTGATGCTCGACAGCGGCATACATCGTCATACTATCTAATGGTTTTATAGCCGAGTTTAACCATGCAACTGATGGAGTGTCACTATTCATATACTGTCTGCCTTTAGATTAAATGCATTATGATTTGTGTTTATGGTCACTAGATATAGATTTAATAACGACGGGTATGCCCGCTACCATTAAAACAACTTGGTCAGCTAGCGCCGCAATTTCCTGATGCAGCCATCCGGATTCATCACAAAAACGGCGCGTTAATTCACCCATAGGAATAACTCCCATTCCGGTTTCATTACTCACTAATATAATGTCACCTTCGACCTTACGTAGAGCATCAATTAATTGTTGTTTGTAATGACTGATATCTTTATTTTCACACAACAAATTAGACATCCAAAGGGTCATACAATCTATTAATAAACAAGTATTTATGTGGCTTTCATTATTTATTACATTACTTATTTCTAGAGGTTCTTCAAAAGTTAACCACTCACTCGGTCGCCGTTTTTTATGCTGCTGTATACGCCCTTGCATCTCATCATCATAGGCTTGCGCTGTGGCTACATAGATCACCTCTGCACCGCTATTACCTGCTAGGTTTTCTGCATAACTACTTTTTCCTGAACGTGCACCGCCAATAATAAAATGGATCATTCAATATTCTCCTAAACAGTAGGGACATCTAACAGCCGATAAATAGCCTTCATATTCAAATGATCTTCAATCGAGTCAGCTAACCTATCAAGATCTATATCTTTACGTTTGTTGTAGTCAAAATCTGCAATCGTTTTAAGTCCTGCCCATTGCAATACTTGATTAACAACGCCCGAGGATTCAAATAATCCATGAAGATAAGTTCCTGCAATTTGACCGTCACAGGAAATTGCACCTTCAGGTGTATCATCTGAGAAACGAATTAAGGGTTCGGACAACGCATCACCCGTTGAAATACCACAATGGATTTCATAACCAGCAACCGTAACAGCCTCTTTAGCATCAAGACAAAAAGTACCGGTTTGATTGGATAACTGCTTTTCTGGGTAAAGGCGAGTATTCATTGCAAGTAAAGCCAACCCTTGCGAACAACCCGCCTCGCCTTCGATAGCATGAGGGTCATCGATAGCATGACCCAGCATTTGAAAGCCACCACATACGCCGAGTACTTTGCCACCATAGCGAAGGTGCTTACTGATTTGTGTATCCCAGCCTTGCTTTCGCAGCCATGCCAAATCACTTCGCACTGATTTTGAACCAGGCAAAATGATAAGATCAGCCGCTGGCATTGGCTGATCTGGCCCAACGTAAGTTAACTTAACGGATGGGTGCAAACGTAAAGGGTCAAAATCGGTATGGTTGCTAATATGAGGTAGCACAGGAATAACCACATGCAGTGCTTGCTCTGAATACTCAGGCTGCTGTAATGCAACAGCATCTTCAGCCTCAAGGTGAAATCCATGTAAGTAAGGTAAAACACCCAGAACAGGCTTGCCCGTGTATTCCTCTAACCAATCAAGCCCCGACTGCAATAACGCAATATCACCTCGGAAGCGGTTAATAACAAAACCTTTTACCCGGGCTTGTTCAGACTCTGATAACAACGCTAAGGTGCCGACAAGATGTGCGAATACGCCACCCTTGTCGATATCAGCAATAATAATTACCGGGCAATCTTCACGCTCCGCAAAGCCCATGTTGGCGATATCATTCTCACGTAAGTTAATTTCGGCGGGAGAACCAGCACCTTCCACGATGACATAGTCGTATACAGAACGCAGTCGTTGATGAGATAACTCAACAGCATTCCAAGCCACCTGCTTATAATCATGATAAACCGTCGCCTCCATGTTACTCAGAGGTTTCCCATGAATAATCACCTGTGCGCCGGTATCGCTGTTAGGCTTTAACAAGACAGGATTCATATCAATATGTGGTGTTAAGCCACACGCGTATGCCTGTACAGCCTGAGCACGGCCAATCTCGCCACCATCGGCAGTTACGGCACTATTTAGTGCCATATTCTGAGGTTTAAAAGGTGCTACAGATAAGCCCTTACGCCACAACACACGGCACAGCCCTGCCACTAAGGTGCTTTTACCGGCATCAGAAGTTGTCCCCTGAACCATCAATGTGCCAATGCTTTTCATGTCTTTAACTCACTTAGCGCCTTTTCAAGCTGCCGCCATGCCATATCATTTTTAGGGAGGCCTAAACGAAATGCCTGTAGATGTTCAAAATTACGAATAAGAATGCCGCGCTCTGCAAAGTACTCATAAGCGCAAAAGCCAACTTGCCTTTGGGTAATAGAAAGTTGCACAGTGCAAAAAAGAGGTGTTGATGCAAATTCAAAGTCATATTTGGCTAATAAGGCACAGAGTTGTTGGCTATCTTGTGCTAAACGCTGTCGCATCAATAACTGCCAATTATTGTCTTGTAGCGCAATGACTCCCGCCCAGCGAGCCACACTTGATACAGACCAGGTTGTTAGCTGTTCAGCTAATGCTGATAACAAAACAGGTTCTGCCCACACAAACCCTAAACGTATACCGGCTAAGCCAAAAAATTTACCAACAGAGCGCAACACAACCAGCCCATGTATGGGGTTTTGAGTAATCACTGATAACTCATCACTCTCAGGAAGTGCATCAATGAATGCTTCATCAAGAACCAACCAGCCGCTCTTTTTCTGAAGTAGTTCTAACCAGCGCTTTAGGTGTGTTTGCGATAAAAGTTTTGTAGTCGGATTGTTCGGGCGAATAACAACCACTACATCCAAACTAGCAATCTGAGCGTCCAGTTCTTTAATACTAAGCTCTTGAACATCATGTCCTTGACGTTTCCATTGGTAAGCATATTCAGCGTATGCAGGTGATAAGATCCCCACACGTGAATGAGACCTCAACTTTGGCAGAGCTTCAATAGCAACCTGGCTGCCAGCAACAGCAAGCAGATGTGTTGATCCATAATAGCTAGCTGCCACGCTTAGAAGGTTATCATCTGCGTCGGGTAACTTTTGCCAAACGTCTTGAGGCACTGCCGGTAACGGATAACTGTGCGGATTAATACCAGTAGAAAGATCAACCCAGCTCTGAATAGGAATACCAAACTGTTGAGCGGCATGGTTTAAGCGTCCACCATGAAACGGTGGATTAGGGGTGCTAGTCATTGCACTCATAGCGTGCCCCCATTACTAATGAAGAAAAACCATAAAAGCTCTGCACTAGCGATCAAACAGATCCAGAGTATTAAGCTATGGGAAACTAACCGCATAGCACGCTTTATATCTACTGCTTTAGGAAGCGCACCAGTACCCAGCAACGGTTTATCGTGCCAAACACCGTGATAACGCGTAGGGCCACCCAGCAATACTCCTAGGCCACCTGCACCTGCTGCAATAACTGGCCCGCCATTAGGGCTAGCATGCGCGGCTGCTTGGTTTTTCCAGCACATCAGAGCTTTCCTAGTATTAGATAAAATGGCATAGCTCAACGCCGTACAGCGTGCGGGTAAATAATTAAGCAGATCATCTAGCTTTGCTGCCGTATAGCCAAAATGACAATAACGTTCCGTACGATACCCCCACATTGCATCTAAGGTGTTCACTAAACGATAAAATATAGCACCTGCACCACCGGCAATAACAAACCAAAAAATGGCACCGAAAATCGCATCACTACCATTTTCTAAAACTGACTCAATTGCAGAAACTTCAATATTAAGTGCTTCAGGGTCACGGCTAACAATCATCGCTGTGTGGTGGCGGGCACTGGCATCGTCTTGACGAAATAAAGCGTCTGCAATCGGCTGAACGTGATCCCATAAGCTGCGATGTCCTATTGCAAGATACAAAAGGAACGCATTTAACAGACTATATAAGCTAAATAACTCCCACTCGTTGGGGAAACAATAATGCAGGATAAGCGGAAGAGGCAAACATACAAGAGCAACGGCTAACGCCCCTAACAATCTAAGCTTTATTGCAGAGGATTTCGTTACCGATGCACCAACTAACAGCCCAGCTGAAGGCTCTACTAAAAGCTCAGTTGAATTAGACCCATGCGAGTGAGGCTTTTGTGAGTTATTCTTTTCTGAATTAAATGCACGCTCCACTTTTTGTGCGATCCAACCAAAACCAACGAGAGGATGCCAACGTTTAGGCTCCCCTGCTAACCAGTCGATTAGTACGCTTAGTAAGATGGTTGCGCTGATCATTCAGGCTTAAAAAGAGCAATACAAGCATCCACTGCTGATGGAAAATAGTGATGAATGTAACTAGCGTATAGATTTCCTTTTCTATACACGGCTTCAGATGTTCGCGCGTAATTAGGGCACAAACCCTGATAATCTGCTATTTCGTCTGTCTCAAAGGAGGAATGGTGGTAGGTATGCCCGCGCAGTGTTCCCTCTGGTAATGCAACGCTTTGCATAGCCAAAGCGGTTAAGCGAGGCTGCATTGTAACTTTACCTTTAAGAAGACCCAGCATGGGTTCAGTGTTTCCGTTAAGGTCAGTGAGTGACTGCGCAAGATAGATCATGCCACCACACTCAGCAATAAGAGGCTTATTTGCATCAACATGCGCTTTAATGGCTTTTTTCATTGCCTCGTTAGCCGCAAGTTTTTGTGTAAATAACTCTGGATAGCCCCCTGGTAGATAAACACTATCCACATCGGGTAAAACCTGGTCCTGTAGTGGTGAGAAGAACACCACTTGTGCACCCAGCTGCCTTAGCAATGTGATGTTCGCTGGATAGACAAACGAAAATGCTTCATCTTTTGCGATACCAATACGAACTCCAGCCAAAGCAGGGCTTAACTCGCTTTGTAAATCATCATTGTTATTAGTGGCATCTGTAGGCAATGGGTTAGCTTCAAAGCATACCGCAGGTGGCAACTCACTTGCCCCTGTTGTTGAGATCATTTTTGCAGCTGTATTTAAACGCTCATCAAGATCATTAATTTCATTGCTTTGCAGTAGACCTAAATGCCTGCTTGGAAGCTCAACATCTTTAGAGCGTTTTATACCACCATACCAGCGAATAGACTCAGGTAAGCTGTCACGCAAAATCTCTGCATGACGATCGCTACCAAGACGGTTCGCCAGCACACCAGAAAACGGTAAGTCATCTTGAAATGTCGCTAAGCCGTGAGCAATAGCAGCAAAGGTTTGTGCCATTGCAGAACCATCGATGACAGCTAATACAGGTACACCAAACAAGCGAGCTAAATCTGCACCTGATGGCTTACCATCAAACAAACCCATGACGCCTTCAATTAATATCAGATCGGCACGTTTTGCTGCATCATGTAACAAAGCACGGCTTCGCTTCTCGCCTACCATCCATAAATCTAGTGCATTGACGGGTTCGCCCGAGGCAATTTCTAAAATCATAGGATCAAGAAAATCAGGCCCCGTTTTAAAAACAATTACTTTACGCCCAGCATTACGGTGCAATCGCGCTAATGCCGCCGTTACTGTGGTCTTTCCTTGGCCTGATGCGGGTGCGCTAATAAATAACGCAGGGCATGAAATAGCATCGCTCGAAGGTGACACCTTAAGTAATTGATCACTCACAGCTCAACACCTTTTTGCGCCTTAATACCTGCCTGATAAGCATGTTTTACAACCTGCATCTCAGTTACGGTATCAGCAATATCTATTAACTCTTGCGGTGCACCACGGCCAGTAATAACCACATGTTGATTCACAGGACGGCTTTCAACTGCCTGAATAACCGCTTGCAAATCAACATACTTATATTTAAGCGCAATGTTCAGCTCATCGAGCACAACTAAAGAAACATTCTCATCATTGAGTAGTTCTTCAGATTGCTTCCATGCTTTAGTTGCAGCGGCAATATCACGCTCTTTATCTTGTGTTTCCCAGGTGAATCCTTCACCCATCACGTAATACTGCACTTCAGGAAAGCGCCTAAAAAACGCTTCTTCGCCCGTACTAAAAGCACCTTTTATAAATTGCACAACGCCGACCTGCATATCGTGGCCTAATGCGCGCGCGACCATACCAAAGGCAGAACTACTCTTACCTTTACCATTACCGGTATGAACAAGGCATACCCCTCGGTCTTGATCAGCACGTGCGATAGATTGATCTATCACCTCTTTTTTGCGCTTCATACGTGCAAGGTAACGTGCTTCTCTTTGCTGCTCTTCCGATAGCTCAGATGATTCTGACAAGTGTTTATCACTCATAGCGTTTCAGCTCCAGAGTGGCGAGTACGGTTAAACCAGCTCAAAAACAAGTAAGCAGCAACAGCACAACCAACATAGAAAAATACTGCTTCAAAATGCGCAGGCGAATATTTAACTAAACGGTTAACCAATTCAGCCATTGTCGGATCTGTATATCGTCCAGAGTAAAAGTAGAAGCTACCACTGGAGACAACCTGACAAACAGCAGTACCAAGAACTAAGCTACTGCAAAGCGTGAGCAAACTGCTTAATTGCTCCTGGTGACGCTTGGCATACCAACGCCCTGCCCACCACATCGATGCATAAGCCGGAACCAACATGATATAAGTGGGTGTTACGCAAAACGAGCTAACGCCACCAAAAGTAATCGCTGCAAAATCAAGAAAGAACGCTTCCAAAATGAGTAACGGAAAAGTCCATAACGGTTTAAGGAAGATACCTGCCAGAAAAAATACAGCCCAAGAAGCACTCGGCAAATGATCGATTGATGCGAAATGATGACCACGGGTCACCGCCATCAGCAGAATCAAAAATGCACCGATCATTAATTGTGATCGTGGTTGAATATTTATCATGGCAGTTATCTCTTAAGTAAGTTGAACTAATAGCGCTAAGCTAATGTAATTAAATACATTTTTAAGCACGAATTATTGAGGTTGATAAGCCAGTGTAAACAAGGCAGTTGAACCTGCCTGGTTATAACCGCTAATTGTTTGATACTGCTTATCGAGTAAGTTGCTAAGCTTGGCGCGTACTTGCCATGCAGGTGCTAACTGATATGCAGCACGCAGATCGACAGTACCAAAGCCTTCTAACGAGCTTGTATTACTATCGCTGGTATAGCGACGACCTTCAGCATGCAATGTCGCACCTAAAGTAAGTGCGCCAAAATCACGATCAAGATTAATATTGGCAATCCGGTCAGCACGGCGCGCTAAACGGTTACCCTTATTAGCACCAGAACGATTTTCAGGATTGATAAAAGAAACATTTCCGCTTAGCAACCATTGCTGCCATTGATAATCAGCGCTGAGTTCTAAACCGCGAATACGAGCTTTATCAACATTTTCAGGGCTCGTTCTTGAAGACCAAGTAATCATGTTTTCAAAGTGGGTTTGGTATAGTGATGCCTGCCAGTTAAGCTGCTCAACGTTACCTCGAAGACTCAGTTCAAAGGTATCAGACTCTTCTGGTACAAGGTCCGCATTACCTTGGTACCCATAGGCATCAAGAGGATAATATAAATCGTTAAACGAAGGCGCTTTGAAAGCAGTACCATAAGAGGCAACTAATTTAAGGCTATCATTTAAAGGAATGCCCCAAGCTACCCCACCTGTCGTGTGAGAACCAAATTGCTCGTTTTCATCTCTACGAATACTGAACTGCAAGTCAGACTGACCCAATGCTAATTGGTATTGAGCAAAGCCAGCCCAGTTATAACGCTGCTCTTCATCATAGGTATTACTGGAAGCAATTTTGTCGTTTAGATAATCCACACCAAAAATGAATTGATTATCATCACTTATGAGTACATCGTTTTGAATAGTAAAAGAATCTCGTACTGTCTCAAAACGACTTTTAAATGTGTTACCAGAAAATGCTTTAGTCTTGTTCCAGCTTCGCCCTGCAGACACGTTAACAATCCACATATCAGATACAGCAATGCTGCCACGCGCACCCATTACTTTGGTGAGTGTATCGCTACGATCAGAACGACCATCATATTCATTTTCAGCATCAGTGATGGAGAAAAAGCCTTCAAGCTCATGCCCACCATCAAAACGCTGCCCCAGTCTTAGCTGCAGCCCTTGGTTGTTATAACCATCATCGTCGACATCACCCGTAGTTTTTGAATCAAAGCCATCAGTCGTGATACCTGATGCTGTCACATTAAACCAACGATTGTCATCACCACCCTGTAAACCAATTTCAGCTGAAGATGTGCCGTCTGATCCTGCTGAAAGAGTAAAAGAAGGAGTTAGCTTACCCGCACCACGGCGTGTGAAAATCTGAATAACGCCACCGGCAGCATCCGAACCATACAAAGATGAACGTGGCCCACGAACAATTTCAATACGCTCAACCTGACTAAGGTTAAGATCTTCAACACTTACCTGCCCTAACGTAGCTGAACCAACACGGATACCATCAATCAAGATCAACAGGTTTTTAGTTGATGTACCACGCAAGTAAATACTGCTGGATTTACCAATACCACCACTGTTGGTGATCATTACACCTGGCGTTTTTTGTAATATGTCAGCCACAGTAATGGCTTGTGAACGCACAATATCTTTACGTGTGATCAAG
>JAWUYS010000024.1:0-19878 GCA_034110685.1 Neptunomonas sp. | reverse complement strand
CTGGAATTTAACGAACACTATTGAATAATTCCGTAATATTTAGGCCTTAGCTCTCTCTAAAATAAAATTATTCTTTGGCATATGTATTTAATATGCTGAGACACTTTTGCTTTTTAAACACAGCGCACTACACTGGCTTTTTTATTTTGGGATGCTAATAGCATGGATGGGAAAAACCAAAAGCAAGCCATGCTATTGGGAATCAGCGCTGTACTACTCTGGTCAACCGTAGCCACAGCATTTAAGTTGGCGTTACAACATTTAACACCGCTGCAGTTACTTTCAATTGCGAGTGTAACCTCGGTTGCAGTTTTGTTTGTGGCGGTGATGAGAAAGCACCCATGGCATGAAGTGATGGCTTATTGGAAAAAGGCTCCGCTGAAATTCGCTGTGCTGGGGGCTCTTAACCCTTTTTTATATTATGTGATCCTCTTTCAGGCGTATGACCTATTACCAGCGCAGCAAGCGCAACCACTTAACTATACGTGGGCGTTAGTGTTGTCGTTGTTGGCGGTTCCTATATTAGGACAGTCATTACAGCGCTCCGATATTGTTGCGCTTGTCTTAGGCTATTTTGGTGTCTTGGTTATCTCTACACGAGGCAACTTATTAGGCATGGAGTTTGATAGTGGTTTGGGTGTTGCGCTAGCGCTGATTAGTACCGTTTTGTGGGCGCTGTATTGGTTGATCAATGCAAAAAATGACACGCCCTCAGAAATATCTCTATTGCTGTGTTTTTTAAACGGGACGCCATTGGTGTTATTAGCCACATTACTGGTGGATGGCATGCCTAGTGGCATGGACGGTGTGTTAAGCGCGGTTTATGTTGGGTTTTTTGAGATGGGCATTACATTCATGTTGTGGATGAATGCGATGAAGCTAGCGACCCATACTAGCCGGGTCAGCAACCTGATATTTTTATCCCCTTTCCTATCGTTAATTCTAATTCATAGTATCTTAGGAGAGGAGATTGGTAGTGCTACTTATATAGGCTTGGTAATGATTGTTTCAGCGGTGGCTTATCAGCAATATGCGGCTTATAAAACTAAGCCGCAAAGTTGAATGCGTTCAGATCCATTGAATCAGTTCTTCTATAGTGTCTTCGACTTTCCACCACTCATCCGGATCGTCACCGTTTTGCCAACCGCTGGCGATACATCGTACTTGTGTTTCTAGGGCGGCTGATGCGACACGGGCACAGTCGAGATCTTTCACCCAAGGGGTTTTGTCTGACTGAAACCACACGCTGATCCATGCTTTGCCTGCTGCACGTTCATGAATAAACACCGGAATGACAGTACCAGCAATGGTCACTGCAAACTCATGTGTATGCTTCTCTGCTGCATCTTCTGAAACCGAGATTTCGCTGTCGTCCCCGAGTGTTGATAACCAACCCTGGATGGAGCTAATTGAGCGGTTTTTGATGTAGATTTCAATATCCGGGTGGCGCTGTTCATTCATCGCAATTTATCAATACAGTTAGGTTGAAGGAGGCGGCCAGTATGCGGTTCTTAGCAAGGATGATCAAGAGGCGCAGACCTTCTGGATAGATATTCCTTTTAAGTAAAGATCATGTATCCTTCCCTGCAGTATCTTACTTAAGAAGGGTTTGGAATGAACAAAAAAGCAGTCATAGGATGTGTATCTGTACTGGGGCTCTCCGCTATTTATCTGTCCGGTGTGTATTACTCGGGACAAGAAGCCAATAAATTTATACAGCAGGCAGTTGAACAGGCTCAGATTCAATCCAGTGGACAGGCCTTTATTCATGTAGAAGCTAAACCAGGTTTTTACACGTCTAGTTATCAGTTTGTGTATACCCCAACAGAACTGCCTGAAGGTGCTGAAGAGTGGATGGGCGGCCGTGATATTCCGTTTGATCTTGAAGTAAAGCATGGTTTTTTGGGTGCTGAATCTACACTGTTATTGGCTGAGGGAGGCTTGCTAACTAAGCTGAAAACACTACAAGCTAATGCTGCTAGTGCTCCGTTTGTTTTGGAGACGCAGCAGCGCTTTAATCCATTCTCTAAGCAGCTGGCGGTGAGTGGCGAATTTGAAACGGACCAATTCGTTGTGCAATCAGAAGAAGGTGCAGCAACAGTTGGCGCTATGCAGATGGATTTTGATCAACAAGGGCGTGACTTTACTCTTGATTTGGTAATGCAAGACAGCGGCATTGATACCCAAGATTATAAACTGTCTGTTAAAGGCATTACGGGTACGGAGAGTGGTCGTTTAGATCATGATGATCCTCTGCAAGCGGTGATGGCAGAAACCTTAGAAGCACTGTTTAATATTGAGCAGATTCTCGTTGAGAGTGAAGTCTATAATGTTGAGGCTAAAGGTTTGCGTCTAGACGTACAGCAGAGTCTTAATGACGGCCGAATGCTTACGTCTGTTGGCTATGCAGCAGATTCTTTTCAGGTTATTGAAGCAGGAAAAACAACACCAGCTTTTACTAACCCAAACCTGAAACTCACTTTTGATCTGGATTTTGCGGCAACACGAGAGCTGGCAATCATGTTGCAAGGTATGCAAAGTGACCCTGATACTATGCACCAGCAAATGGAAGGTATTCTAGTTGTGGCTGATAGTGTGACCGAAAAAGGCATTGGTGCAGATATTAATGACCTATCCGTCGGTTGGAATGGCCATAAAGCGCAAGGTAATGCAGAGCTTGATATCATACCTTTTCAGGTGTCTGAGATTATGGCGCAACCCGATAAAATTAGAGAGTACCTAACCTTGGATGCGCAGTTCTCTGTCCCAACAGCTATGCTGGAAGCGATGCCAGATTACAATCCACAGCAAATAAATGCATTCGTGCAGATGGGCTTTGTACAGAAGCAAGATGACAATTATAAAGTAGAGCTTCAGCTAAAGCAGGGTGAAGTCACACTGAATGGGCAAACTGTTCCGATGTAAGTGTGAAAGCGCACTTTAGGGTGCGCTTTCTAGCCTTAAAAGTTAATCTGATTAATCGCTGAAGCCTTCTATATACTACACTTCATACACATGGTTTTAAGTTATATATTAAAAAGGAACAATGCATTAACACTTAGGCAAAGAAAGTCGCTAGTGCAATGCGGCGTAGGTAATACACATCAAAATCTTATGTTTTTTTCAACGGAGGGAAATGACATTACGAATCTAGAAAATAACTAATATACTGGTAGTTCTTTGCTGAGCCGCGATTTTTATGCGGGTGCTTAAAAGCTTATGGTTTTAATTGGATAACGGCTAAAACGTTGGTGTTTTTAGCTAAAAATAAGGAATGTTATGAAATCGAGTATCGCTTCTTTAAAAGGGTATGTACTTATTACATGTTTAGTTTTTTTATCAGGGTGTGCGCATAATATACAATTGACACCAGATATAGAAAAATTAAGGCAAGTTGAGGTTAGCTCGACTATCGATAAAAACGTGGCATATTATATATCGGTAGAAGATAAGGAAAAGGAGGTGACTACTCCTGGAGGAGGAGGAGATAAAGTAACCTATAAGCCTTATGCTGACTCTGAGGCTGCTTTAAACACGATACTATCAAAGATATTTTCTAGAGTGTATTCAGTCAACTCAATTAATGACCATGAATACATTAAGGAAAAGAAAATTAGTTTTATATTTGTTCCAAAAATCATAACAAATTCATCATCGAGCAGTTTATTAACATGGCCACCAACTGAGTTTACAATCAACTTAACCTGTCAGGCGTTTGATGAAAATGGGAGTGTTATATGGGAACAAACTGTCGACTCAAAAGGAAGTGCCGAATTTAGCGAGTTTAAATCTGATTTCTCCCTAGCTGCAAGAAGAGCATCCATGGAAGTATTTGCTGCTCTTCAAAGTGAAATAAGCAAAGAAGACACTTTTAAATAACTAAGAGAGAAGGTCAGTATGTATAGAGTATTGTTAAGTATTTTAATTGTGGGGCTTCTATCAGGCTGTTCTATGAATGCAGTTCAGTATCAGCCTGACTTTAATTTGGTCAATGACTTAAAAGATCGTGATTTTAAAAAAATGAATGTGGGTGAAATATCTGCAAATAATCCCGCTGTTAATAAGTTGTCAATCCGCGGTTCATCCATGCTATCCACTTTCAATAACTCTTATGCTGAATACCTTGAGGTGGCTTTACGAGAGCAGCTTCAGCAGGCGAGTTTATATGATGAATCTTCTTCTATCGTAATTTTTGGTGATTTGCTAGAAAATCAAATAAATGCGGCTGGGTTTAGTGTGGGTACGGCAAAAATATCTGCCCGGTTTTCGGTTGAAAATCTAGGGGGGGTAAAGTTTAATAAAGTTATCACGGTCAATCATGAATGGGAGTCTTCTTTTATAGGAGCGATCGCGATTCCAAATGCTCAAAATAATTATCCAATAACTGTTAAAAAACTGATATCAAAGTTGATGTTGGATAAAGATTTTATATCTGCTGTTAATGGCATATAGCAATTTTCAGAGTATTTTTTATTAATTAAATATATTCGCACTTTTTTACTTTGGCGTAAAAGCAAAGAGAGTTATTAAAATTATAGTTTTTTAGAGTCAATTATTATGGCTGATTGTCGCCAGTTATTTAGTTTGTAAATGATTGGTGATATTGGTTAGTTACTGCTTTAGTCTTTGCTTTCTTTGTCATCACTAATCAAAAAACGAAATATCCGCAGGATGCTCAGGCTGATGTAGCCGGTAAGGGCTAGTAAGATACCTATGGCAACGAGAGCCATTCCCAAGAGTGCAACTAGTTCTTGTTGTAGTGATTGGCCAAACAAAAATTCTGCGATGGTAATCAGCAGTATGCCCAGCATGCATAAACCAAAACCACTGATCAGCAGTATCAGGTTTTGTTGGAAGTTGTCTGCCTGTTTTACCAAGCGGCGCTTTACTGTTCGCCACGTCATAATCGGCGGAAAAAGCCTAAATTTACGTGGAATGTCAGATGAAGTGGTGCAGAGGCGAGTAATGCCGCCATGCTTTCATCATTGATACGCTGGCTATGGGGTGTCATATCCAGTAATGCGCGAATATCTTGCTCGGATTGCAACGAAAACTCAAAGCGTAGAGTGTCTACTTTTTCACAACTAAATAGTTCTGCTAGTTCTGTTGTCGGGTCGTATTCAGAAACCTTTATCTCTTTGTAGATACTTTGTCGCAGTTCCAGTAAATGCTCCTGAGCAGGCCATGCTAGCAGTAATAAACCTTCGGGCTTAACGACTTTGGCAAATGCAGCTGGCATCAGGCGGCTAAACATCACCAGTAAAAGGTCTTGGCTTTGTTCGGGTACCGGCATTTGTGCACCGGATGCTACTAGCCACTGAATAGATTTGCTGCGTCGACAAGCCGCTTTAACCGCATGCTTTGAGATGTCGAGACCGATGATCTCAACGTCTGTATGGCTCAGCGCTTTTTCTACTTGAGCCGTGTAGTAACCTTCACCGCAACCCATATCCAAGAGGCGAGGAATAGGTTTATTTGTAAGCTCTCGCTGAACGCTTTCGCTGACTTTATCTGCTAATGGTTGATAGTAGTGCTGATTCAGAAAATGTGTTCTAGCCGCCACCATCTGAGGATTATCGCCTGGATCTTTGGAGCGCTTGCGCTGTACCAGTAATAAGTTCCAATAACCTTGCTTGGCTTGGTCGTAACTGTGATTTTGCTCACAGGACAAAGAGCGCTCCTTTTGCGTTAAAGCAAGAGAGCAAACAGGGCAGATTAGGTGGCTGCTAGTAACATTCATTATTCAGATCGCTTATTTTGCTGAAGACAGTAGGCGAGCCAGAATGTTTTCATACAGATCGCTCAGTATATCGAGGTCTTTCACCTTCACACGCTCGTCAATCTGGTGAATAGTGGCATTAACAGGCCCAAGCTCAAGAACCTGTGCACCCGTAGGAGCAATAAAGCGCCCATCAGATGTGCCGCCTGCTGTCGATAACTCAGTATCCATACCCGTAACCGCTTTGATCGCTTGCTGTGCAGCTTCTACTAAGCTGCCTTCGGCGGTAAGGAAAGGGTTGCCTGATAAGATCCAATCGATATCCCACTCAAGGTTATGGCGATCAAGCGTGTCTCTGACGCTCTCTTTTAGTTGCTCTGCAGTAACTTCTGTTGAGAAACGGAAGTTGAAATCAATTTCGATATCACCAGGAACAACATTGTTTGCTCCTGTACCTGCATGAATATTTGAAATCTGAAAGCTTGTTGGTGGGAAAAAGTCATTACCTTGATCCCATACAGTTGCGGCCAGTTCAGTTAATGCAGGCACTGCTTCGTGAATGGGGTTACGCACGAGATGTGGGTAAGCGACATGCCCTTGTATTCCGGCTACTTTAAGCTTGCCACTGAGTGACCCGCGACGACCATTTTTAATAGTGTCGCCGGTTTTATCGGTGCTAGAAGGCTCGCCCACGATACACCAGTCGATTTTTTCTTGGCGAGCTTCTAAATGATCAATAACGCGTGTTGTACCATTAACAAATGGGCCTTCTTCATCGCTAGTAATTAATAATGCGATGGAGCCTTCATGGTCAGGGTGGTGTTCAATAAAGCGTTCCAGTGATGTTATGAAAGCAGCAATACTGCCCTTCATATCTGCCGTGCCGCGTCCATATAAGTAGCCTTCTAAAATAGTAGGCTCAAATGGAGGATGAGACCAATTTTCAACAGGACCTGTAGGAACAACGTCGGTATGCCCTGCAAAGCAAAATAGTGGGCTTTGTGTGCCACGACGAGCCCAAAAGTTGCTAACATCTTCGAAAGGCAAGCGTTCGATCACAAAACCTAATGCTTCCAACTTTTCGATTAATAACTCCTGACAACCAGCATCTTCTGGTGTGACTGAAGGGCGTGAAATTAGCTCTTTAGTGAGTTCGACTGTCGGTGACAGGATCGGCATATCAGGGCTCCGTGGTTACTAAAAATAGGTACTAAAATAGAGAGTGAAATAGAAAGTAGAATGCAACTTAGCGCGCAATAGGTGTTGGTCAGAAGGGCAGACTTGGAGTTCTGGATGTGAAAACATCGGTTACTCCAAGCCTACATAAGCATATTAGTTATGCTTATGAAGTTCCGCATTCAGCTCGATAGCTGACTTATTGGTTTTAACTTCAATACGACCGTTTTGTGAATTACGACGGAACAGTAAATCAGATTTTCCGGCTAGTTCGCCCGCTTTAACGGTGCTGACTTCGTTGTTCTGATCATCTAGCAAGGTTACTTTTGAGCCACCAGTAACATACAGGCCTGCTTCAACAGTACAGCGGTCTCCTAATGGCAAACCTAAACCCGCATTAGCACCTAGTAGGCAGTTTTCACCAACAGAGATAATCACATTGTTACCGCCAGACAGAGTGCCCATAGTAGAGCAGCCACCGCCCAAGTCAGAGCCATTGCCGACGACAACACCGGCAGAAATACGACCTTCTACCATGCTGACACCCATAGTACCGGCATTGAAGTTGATGAAGCCTTCATGCATGACCGTTGTACCTTCGCCTACATATGCACCTAGACGTACACGTGAAGTCGCTGCTACGCGGATGCCTTCTGGCACTACGTAGTTGGCCATTTTAGGGAATTTGTCCACAGAGTGAACATCTAGTACACGCCCTTGAGCACGTGCAGATAACTGGCGACGTGGTAAGTCCGCGAGTGATACAGCGCCTTCGTTTGTCCAAGCAACGTTTGGTAGTAAGCCGAACATGCCCGACAGATCGATACCGTGAGGTTTAACCAAACGATGTGAAAGCAGGGCGAGCTTTAGATAAACTTCAGGCGTTGATGCTGGAGAGCTATCTGTTTCCAGAATAGTGATGACCAGTGATTGTTGCGTACCTTTAAGTACTTCAACCACTTCAGCCTGATCTTCTGCGTCCACGCTTAGGAAAGCGGCTTCTAGATCTTTTAGCTGCGCTTCACAAATTTCGATAGCGGCATCACCACCTTCGTAATTCAGCTTTTCAGCAACGGCACTAATCAGTGCATCAGACGGGTTTAGGATCGGTGCGTTGTAGTAAATTTCTAACCAGTCACCGTTAGAAGATTGGGTACCAATACCCAGACCAAATGCAAAGTAGCTCATGTTTTAATTCCGCCTAGACGTCAAATTTGAAAAATTTCGGTGTATTCGTTTTCTTTAAAACCGACAAACCGTTGTGGAGTCGCATCTGCTGAGCTGATCTCCAATACCGGACGTTTAATGATCGCCGGGTTTTCCAGCATCAGCGAACGGGCTGATGCTGCATCGATATTCTCTTTAATAGCATCGGATAACTGACGCCATGTTGTGCCACGCTTATTCAGTAACACTTCCCAACCGAGTGAGTCGATGAGTGGGTCCAATTGCGCTTCTGTTAGTCCATCTTTACGAAAGTCATGGAACTGGAACTCAATATTATGGGTATCCAGCCATTTACGCGCTTTCTTGATTGTATCGCAATTTTTAATACCAAAAAGCGTAATACTCATATTGATTCTCTCTTTGTTGCTTTTTAGCGTAAGCCTTCCACAAAACGCTTAATACGTTGTGCACCTTCAACACACTCTTCTAGTGTTGCCACTAAGGCCATGCGTACATAACCGGCACCGGGGACGCAACCCTCTACTTCACGTGATAGATAGCTGCCTGGAAGTACCGTCATGTTTTGCTCAGCAAAGAGTTTTTGTGCAAAAATGTCATCTGCTATTGGTGTTTTTGCCCATAAGTAGAAGCTGGCTTCTGGTTGCTGTACATCCATAACTGGCGAAAGAATTTCAACAACGCGTGCGAATTTTTCACGGTATTGGTCGCGGTTCTCTTTCACGTGAGCTTCATCTTGCCATGCAGCGATTGATGCAATCTGGTGTTGTACTGGCATAGAGCAGCCGTGGTAGGTGCGATATTCCAAGAAAGGCTTCATTAACTTAGCATCTCCGGCAATAAAGCCCGAACGCAAGCCAGGTAAATTAGAGCGCTTAGATAAGCTATGCATGACCACACATTTATCAAAGTCGTTGCGGCCTAAACGAGCACACGCTTCGAGTAAACCTACTGGCGGATTCGCTTCATCTAAATAGATTTCTGAGTAACACTCATCTGAGGCAATAATAAAGTTGTATTGGTCAGCCAAAGCAATGAGCTTTTTCAGGGTGTCAAAATCAGTTACCGCTCCCGTTGGATTGCTAGGAGAGCAGAGAAACAGAATCTGGCAGTGTTCCCATACATCATTAGGGACAGCATCATAATCGGGAATAAAACCGTTCTCACCTAAGCAGCTAAGGTAATAAGGCTCTGCACCTGCGAGGTAAGCGGCGCCTTCATAGATCTGATAAAAAGGATTAGGTGAAATTACCAATGCCCCTTCTTTGCGCTCAACTGCTGCTTGAGTAAAGGCAAATATCGCTTCTCGTGTACCGTTGACAGGTAATACATGCTGCTCTGCTGTTAATGTGTCTGCCGTTAAATGAAAGCGGCTAGAGCACCAATCAGCAATAGTTTTACGTAATTCTGGAATACCCTTGGTGGTTGGGTAGTTAGATAGTGCATTAAGGTTGTCGGTCAGTGTTTGCACAACAAAAGCAGGGGATTTATGTTTAGGCTCGCCGATAGAAAACGCAATATGTGGTAATTCAGCGGGAGGTGTTACCTGCGCTTTCAGTTCTGCCAGCTTTTCAAAAGGGTAGGGTTGAAGACGCGCTAAATCCCGGTTCATAAATATTTCCTGCTCAGGGGTGAGGCTGTTATCAAAAATAGGCAGGAAATTATACCGGATGCGGCGGTGTCTATTAAGTGTTTCCTCTTTGATATGTCGCTATGAGGCCTTGTTGTACGACTAAATTTGCTTTGTGGAGCTGTTAGGGAAGTATTTTTCAGAGGTTTTTGGATAAAACTAAAAAAACGCTCCGGCGTAAATTGTGGGGAACATGCCGGAACGTTGGGTGCAGGGAGGGCTGGAATTAGCCTTTAGCTAGCAGATTGAATTCATCTACACTTAGCTGGCCGTCTTTATTTAAATCCAGTGTTTCAAACTGTGCTAATACAGGTTCATGTATTTTTGCTTCTTCAACGCTAATCATTTGGTCTGCATCAATATCTAATAAAATGAACAGATCAGTTCCGCCTGCTGGTTGAGCGATGGCAGTAGCTGAAGCAAAAGTGAAAGCAGCGATAGTCATTAATTTTTTCATGGGTTATCTCTCTCTTTATTTCGTTATTGGATACCCTGTGTATTGCGGAAAACGTGCCACTTTTTAGTTTTCTCTTTTAAAACAGTTGTTTAGATGTTGCTGAGGTGTATTTTTTGAGTGAGTCAGATAACAGAGTCATTATTAGGCAGAGGGAATGCGCATAACTGTTGCTTTTTACTAACAGTTATTCGGTGATGATTTTTTATTTGTTTTAAATCAATAGGTTAAAATGTTGTTGAACGGCGACTTAAAAGTTTGTAAGTCGCCGTGCGAGCGGTTAACAGAAATATTAAGAAGCATCTTCTGATAGTTGGCCGTGATGTACTCTTAGCCCTAAGCGCGCTTTGCCGTGTTCTAGGACCGTTAGTATTGCAGGGATAAACAAGAGAATGAGCAGCGTTCCGTAGGCCAAACCGAAAACGATAGAGGTAGCCATCGGAATAAGGAATTGAGCCTGTAGTGAGGTTTCAAAAAGTATCGGTGTTAATCCTGCAATCGTTGTTAGAGACGTGAGCAATACTGCGCGTAAGCGCTGGCAAGCGGCTTCTTCGATAGCATCTTCTACTGCCATGCCGCTAGCTCTGAGCTTTTTATAAAAGGTAATCAGAACGATAGAATCATTGATAACGATGCCCGATAGCCCGAAAAAGCCGAATAAAGAAAGAATAGTGAGATCAAGGCCAGTGATAAAGTGTCCGAGAATAGCACCTGTTAACCCCAGTGGGATGGCGAGCATGACCGTGATGGGCCAGCTGTATGACGCAAATACCCACGCAAGGATGATATAGATAAGGCATAAGGCAAGGAGAAGTCCTAGCTTCATATCAGCGAGTGTTTCTCTTTGGTTTTTGTTCTTGCCCTCAAAACTGGCTTCGATGCCATATTTACTGAGTACACTGTCGAGCTTGCCTGTTTCCAGATCGCTAATAATATCATTGGCATTAGCGGCTGATTCGTCTAGATCAGCGGTGACATTAATAGCGAGTTGTCCATTGATTCTCTGTAGGGTATCTAAGCCTCGTTGAGGTGAGAACTGCACAATATTAGACAATGGAGCACTAGATCCGTCCGGAAGAATAATGGGGAGGTACTCTAATGCACTTAAGCGGTTACGCTCCGAGTCAGGAAGCACCACGCGTACAGAGACTTCATCCTGGCCGTTATAAAAGGTTTGGGCTTCAATGCCATCAAATGCAGCACGCAATTGTCTGCCGACTTGTTGTAGTTTTAGTCCCGAGGCTTTGCCCGCAGGTGTTAACTCATAAATTAGCTGGGACTTGCCGAACGGAAGGTCGTCGTCGACATTCGATAAGCCTGAGTATTGTTTGAGCACGCTTTGTACTTCAATAGATGCTTGTTTTAGCGTGCTAACGTCACTGCCAGATAGTTTGATTTCAATCGGCTTTCCTCTAGGTCCGCTCCTAGATTGATCAATGGAAAACTTTTCAACTCCGGCAGGAATATTGATCTTCTTGCGCCACTCTTTGATAAATTCCCGGTTAGTGATGTCGCGAGTATCGGCAGGATTCATCTCAACGTATAGAGAACCAAACTCGTCACCGCTGGTGGAGGCCGAACTGGTACGTGTAAAGTTGGCGATACCGTACTCACGAAAAGCGACTTTAATAAGATTGTTACCTAGCTCTTCTTCCGTTAGCTGAATAGTGCCATCTATGTGCGCTAAGAACTGTTTTACGTGTGAGTTATTTGTACCCGCGGCGAACTGCACATTGGCCGTAAATACTTCTCGCTCGACTGACGGGAAGAATGTGAATTTGACTCGTCCTCCCATTATTAGTCCGATAGCAATAATGAAAATGCCAATTGCACTGGCCAGTGTTGTCCAACGAAAGGTGATCGCTGTTCTGACAAAGCGGCGAAATGTGTGATCACGAAAATGATTGATACGTGCTTCGATTGCTAGGCGGGTTTTAGAGGCATGTAAATCGGCCTTGCTGCGTAAGCTATGGTGTAGGTGTCCAGGCAATATCAGGAAGCATTCAACCAGTGATGCCAGTATTACGCAGATGACTACTGTGGGGATATCAACAAGGATATTGCCAATGGTTCCGCCGATGATAAGTAGTGGTAAAAAAGCGGCAATAGTCGTAAGAGAGGAGGCAATAACTGGCGATAGCATTCGATGTGCTCCGCCAATCGCGGCTTGTAAGCCACTCTCGCCCATCTGTAAATGTGTCAGTGTATCTTCCCCAACCACAATCGCATCGTCGACAATAATACCCAGCGCCATGATAAGACCAAATAAGCTGATCATATTGATTGAGCCGCCAATCATATAAAGCACGGCGAGGGTTGCCATAAAGGACACAGGAATACCCACGGTGACCCAGAACGCCACTCGCGCATTCAGGAATAAAAATAGGATGGCGATGATCAGAACTAAACCGCCCAAGCCGTTTTTTAGCAGAAGGTCGATACGTGCTTGAACCTGCATCCAGCGTTCATCGTAGGTGACTAGCTCGATACCTTGGGGTAATTGCTCGCGAGCACCTCCGATCCAGTTTTCCATGATGCTAGCGGACTGCAATGTATCATCGCTTTCGGTGCGTTTCAGTACCATTAAGATGGCAGGCTGACCACGATAACTGAGTTCTATTTGGTTATCTTTGGTGCGCCAGTCAATCTCCGCTATATCGCCTAAGCGCACTAGGCGCCCAGTATTATCAGAGATGACAGGAAGCTGTTTAAACCCTTCAACATCGCGTTGCTGGCTTAAGCTGCGTATTTGTCTGGAGCCGTCACTTTTAGCGGCTGTTCCTGCGGGCAAATCGACACTGCGTTGGCTTATATTGGTGGCGATATCAGACAGTGACATACCTAGCGAGTGGAGTTGTGCAGTGGGTACCTGAATGGCGATCTCTTCTGCGGGCATGCCCGTAAAATCTATCTTGCGGATACCCTTATCTAGTAATTCTCTTTCAAAGCGCCGAGCTAATACTCGTAACTCACTGACGGCCGCGTTTTCTGAGGTGATTAGCATTGATGCGATATTTTCATAGCGAATGATACGCTGGACGACAGGCTCTTCGACATCAGAAGGGAGTGAGCTGCGAATGTTGGCAATCTTCTGCTTCACTTCATCCAAGGTGTACTGTACATCAGAGTTTTCGGTTAACTCGAGCCGAATGGAGGCACGGCCTTGGCTACTGGTAGAGTAAAGCGTATCTATGCCATTAATTGAGCGAATCTCTTCCTCAATAGGTAAAACAATTGACCTCTCAACATCTTCGGCTGCGGCGCCACTCCAAGCAATACTGACAATGATAATGTCTAGCTCAAAAGAGGGGAAAAACTGTGTATTGAGTTTCTTTACGCCCCAAACGCCCGCTAGAAGCATTAGAATCATTAATAGGTTGGCGGCTACTCGGTGCTCTGTAAAAAGTGCCGTTAGGTTTTGTAGAGGGCCGTTATAAGTACGCATCGGTTACTCCGTCGCTTTGACTGGCAAGCCAGAGATGGCGTTAGGGAGCTGGGTAATAATGAGAGAGTCGCCTGCTTGAAGGTTACCAGGCTTAATAAGAATGAGAGGTGATCCGTTGTCATCATGAGCATCTCCCACTTTGTTAACAATAATTGATTCCAGCTTTGCATCACGGATGCGATATACCCGGTCCGTCCCATAAAGCGCTGAAGGTGGGATGGTCACTACATTATCAATTTTGGGCAGAAACAGCGTTAATGACAGCGTACGCCCAGGCTCTGGTATGAATTGCTCAGGCGTAAATTGCAGCAGAGCATCCACACCGGTGTTACCGTTGCTCACTGAGCTTGCTAGGTGCGACAAATGTAAAGTGATCGTTTGTTTGTCGATAACGGCGGTTGCTTTCAAATCTTGGTTTTCTAACAACCCTTGGCGTACCAAAGGTAAGGTTTTGGATGGAATTTGGGAGCGCAGCTGTAATTGTGTCGGGTCGTAAAGCGTAATTAACTGATCTCCACTTTTCACACGATCACCCGTGGCTGTCTTTATACTGGATATACGTGCTTTAAAAGGTGCGGTGATTGATGTTCTTTCTAGGTCCAGTAAAGCGCTATCACGCAGTGCTTTAATTTTGTCTTGTTCGGCTTTTAATTGTGCAAGCTGAGATGGATAAGCGTTGATGGCTTGTTCACGATTATTTAAAGCAAGTGCTTGTTGCTGAAGGTTTTTTCTGGCGGTATCAAGTTGATCGTCTGAGCCCACTTTACGCTTACTCAAATCTTGATAACGGGATACTGATTTACTGGCTAACGCGTAGAGTTTTTTCTCAATACTTAAGGCTTTTTTATCGGCGTTGTTCTGGGTTCTCGCCGCACTTAACTTGGCGTCTACACTCTGCAGGTCGGCTTCGCGCTGGCGTACGATCAGTTGAGTATCACGAGGATCTAGTTTAACTAGGAGATCACCTTTCTCAACGTGTTGTCCTTCTTTGCTGATAACTGACTCGACAAAAGCCGTAACTGAAGAAGACAACTGCGTCATCTGTACTGATTCTACCTGCCCATACAAAATGACTTCAGGACGAATGCTTGAAAAGCTTACCGTTTGCGTTTGAACGCTCCAAGTCTTCTCAACTACCGGGCGGGAAGGTGTTTCTGGTTTGCTAGATTTGAGCGCTAGAAAAACTCCAACGGCTACAGCTATCACTACTAGTGGCAAAATCCACGTGAGGTGACGCGTTTTTTTTTGATTAACCGCAGTCGACATATCAACCTCAATCTAGAGTCATTGGTCTTTAAAAAAGGGTTACAATAAATAATCTGTTATGTATTAGCGCTTTATGATGAAATAGTTTATCTGGTTTCGGGCAGATATGGAGGTTTGTTTACGCAACTTTACAATTCTTTTAGGAATGATAAGTTACGATAGTAAATACGCTCCGATATGCTGAATGGATCAGCATGCTTCACACTTTAATTCAAAAGGAATACTTCACGTGCGCACTGAATCAGTAATGGGATTAAGTTCTTCTGGGCTTCACCGGATGGTTTATCATGAGTGGGGTAGTCAGGACAATGAACGAGTGCTGGTGTGTGTTCATGGTTTAGCTCGAAATAGTCGTGACTTTGATGAAATAGCCAAAGCACTGTCACGTGAGTATCGCGTCATCTGTCCTGATATTGTGGGCAGAGGAGAGAGCGATAGGCTGCTAAATCCTGCGGACTACGGTATGCCACAGTATTTGTCCGATATTATGGTGTTACTGGCACGTTTGAATGTAGAAAAAGTTGATTGGCTAGGGACGTCCATGGGCGGCATTATCGGTATGTTACTAGCGTCCATGCCTAAGTCTCCAATCAGGAAGCTGATATTAAATGATATCGGTGCGTTTGTTTCACAGGATGCTTTGGAGAGAATAGGTGATTATTTAGTACCGAAGTATTTTGCAACGCTTGATGAGGCGCAAACCTTTATGCAAGCGACGTATTCTGGGTTGCGTAATTTGACCGATATTCAATGGCAGAATTTGACTAAACACGGCTTTAAGCAAGAGTCGCAAGGTTGGACGCAACATTATGATCCGGCTATTGGTGACGTCACGCGTGCGACTGCAAACCAAGATGTAGATCTTTGGCCTGTATGGCGTGCCATACAATGTCCGCAGATGCTAATCTGGGGTGAAGATTCAGATGTATTGAGCCGAGCGACTGTCGAGCAGATGCAGCAAGAAAACTCTGCGATGTCGTTATATAGCTTGCCCGGAATTCCACACGTGCCTTCTTTAATGGAAGACGCGCATATCAACGAAATAACCCAATGGCTGCGCACGAGTTAACTGATAGATACTTTAGTCTTAATTTTTTTAGCGTTAAAAGGAAGCTGAATGAGTTTGTTGTCCCCCTGGCCTACCGAGCAGCTTTGTTTGTCTCATGATGAACGCAAAGAAGCTGTCAAAGCAGTTGAGCAAGCATTCGCTACCGCGCTTGCCTCATTAAAAGTTGATATCGGGCTTAAAGAGATGTTTGAGTCCCTTTATGTGCCTTTGGGAGCATGGCTGTTGTGCCGAAAGCGACAACAAAATGGCCCACTGGTGGTAGGCATTAATGGCGCCCAGGGGGCGGGTAAGTCGACGCTTTTTAATTTAATTGAGGTCATTCTTAGTGAAGGTTTCGGGCAGAAAGTGGTCGGCTTTTCGATAGATGATTTGTATAAGACACGCCATGAGCGGGAACGCTTGGCTGAAATTGTTCATCCGTTACTTATTACTCGAGGTGTGCCCGGTACACATGATGTTCAGTTGGGCATCGATATCATTAAGTCTTTAAAAGCAGGTGATCCAGAGAACCCGACTAAGATCCCGGTTTTTGATAAGTCTATTGATGATCGTTGCCCTACTTCGGTATGGCAGGAGTGGGTTGGTCCTGCGGATGTGATTGTCTTTGAAGGTTGGTGTGTTGGTGCTTTGCCTGAGAATGATGAAAATCTTAACCCTCCGGTAAATGCACTAGAGAGGGTAGAAGACGCTAATGGTGATTGGCGACGTTATGTAAATCGTCAGCTAGAAGAGAAGTACCAAGAGCTATTTAGCATGATCGATTCGTTGGTCATGTTAAAAGTGCCCAGTATGGAGGCTGTTTATAGTTGGCGCTCCCTGCAAGAAAAAAAATTGGCAGAGAGAGTTAAGTTTAACTTTGATACGCAACAGCCAGCTGATCATCTACGCATCATGAATGAAGAAGAGATCGTACGTTTTATCCAGCACTATGAGCGTTTGACCAGAACAATGCTGGATGAGATGCCTAAGCGTGCTGATGTGACGTTAATGCTCAATGAAAATCATAAGATCAGTGATATACAGATTAATAAGCCGATGACACTGTGTCGTTAAGTGTTGCTTAGGAAGTCTAGGGTTCATCCAAATACGAAAGGAGAAGAAGTCGGATGTTAAAAAAATTATTGTTGTTGTCTTGTATTATTTTACTGACAGGTTGCCAGAGCGCGTATTACTCCGCAATGGAGCAGGTTGGGGTGCATAAGCGCGAGATTCTAGTCGACCGAGTTGAAAATGCTCGTGATGCTCAAGGTGAAGCACAAGAGCAGTTTAAAGATGCGTTAGAGCAGTATCGCGCGGTAGTACAATTTGATGGCGGTAAGTTGGAAACGCTTTATGATCGACTACAAGCTGAATATGATGACAGCGTTGAAGCAGCAGACAATGTATCCGCGCGTATCAAGGGTGTTGAGCAGGTAGCACAAGCGCTTTTTGAAGAGTGGGAAGAGGAGCTAGAGCAGTATCAAAGCGCTAACCTGCGTGCCCAAAGTGCTAAGCAGCTGAAGGACACAGAAAAGCGTTATAGTGCGCTGCTACGCGTTATGAAGCGTGCTGAGCAACGTATGCAACCGGTACTTTCGGCACTCAATGATAATGTTTTATATCTCAAGCATAATTTGAATGCCCAGGCTGTTGGTGCGCTAAAAGGTGAGTTTGCTGATATTCAGAAAAATATTGATCGCTTAATTAATGAAATGCAGCGCTCGATTCAAGAATCAGATACCTTTATCCGTGCAATGGAAACACAGTAGCCGTCTTTATTGCCACAGGCTGCTTATGGTTGAGCAGCTTAGATTGGCAATAAGGTAGTCGATGCTACACCATGCAAAACTTTGTTGATGGTACGGTTATTCTTGTCAGAAAGAATACGTGCCATCATATCCTGCAAAGAGATCATTTTTGCCAAAAGCCGTTCCGTGCTCAGGTTTGTTTCCCCGGTTACACTATTAATACTGTTGCTAACGAGTAATAGCTCTCCGTGCGCATCACGGCGATGGTGCAGCTGCCATGCAATAGATTCTAAATTTCGGGCACAGTGGTAGAGTTTTTGCTGATCTATTTCATCCAGCATAAAAAACTCGTCTTGATAGTTGTATGAGCCGTGAATCATACCCGCAATACCCACCATCAGTGCAAAGACTCTATCTCCTGAGAACTCAGGATTAAAAGCGACGGGTACTGCTGTAGTCCCATAAGGTTTGCCTAGCTCTGAAAACTGGATAATCCGCGGCATACTAAACAGCTGAAAGAGACGCTTGTCGACTGTCATTCCCGCAGGGGCTTTAGATAGCTCTCTGGGGTTGAGCTTGTACATTTTTACCAATAGCTCACGCGCTAGCTTGCTGAGCTCTTGCAAATGAGCGTCTGTCACCATATCGATATCTGACTTAGCTAGATTTTTGACATTAAAAGAGCGAACTTTTCCCTGCTGACAGCCTGCTAATAAGCTGATGATCATGCCTAATATGATGACGCGTAAAACTACGGGCATTGTTTAACTCCAGAATTACATCTCATCAATAATAAAAATCTCGCCTGAATTTGCAGGCTTGCTCTCAGGTGGAGAGGTGAAACTTAGTCCTCCACCGATCATGGTTTCTAAGCTATCAGCGCGAAAGTTAATCCCGCCGAACAATGAGAAATCCATTCTTACGCCGCTGGCATTTCTGAACTCACTGTTTTTGCGTACGAAAAGGGCGTATTCAGGTTTTATATTAATGAATATCTCTACATTTTCTCCGCTACGCGTTAGGTCATAACCTGTGACTGAACCGACAGGAACTTGGCGATAAAATATTGGGCTGCCCTTAAAGAGTGACCCCAATGTGGGAGCGTGCACAATTAAGTTAAGTCCCTCTTTATTCTCAAATGCAGGTGCTTTAGTTACTCCCTTAAAGGAGAAGGTTGCGGGTCCTTCTCCTGATGCTGCTTCGATAAAGTTACCGGTTAGAATCCCTTCAGGGTGGTCAACTCCGCTTAAGCGAATAGCCGGTTCAACGACCCAAAATAAGCTGTGTTTACGGGCTAAGAAATGCCCATCACGAAATAGATTTAGATCAACCAGTAATTCATTACCATCCCTGATAACGGCTACTTTTGTCACCTTTCCTATTATTTGCCCTTTAAAGCGAAGGTCGCTGTTAGGTTGGATGCTTTTCCCGGCAGGGAATGTTATTTGTATACCCAGAGGTTGTTGCAGGCTAGTCGTGTGGTCAGGATAAAGCGCAAATAGGTGGTTTGGCTTGATTGCTTTGCCTGCATGCTCTGTTTCGAAAGCAATACCGCCTTGCACTAAGGTTTTAATTGATTCGGAACGTATTGTTAGCTGTTTTAAAGAAATGTCAGCTTTAATACCACTGGCTATCCAGAAACGGCTGCCTTCATTGATAAGGTGATCATAGGCAGGATCAATAAAGGCATAGATAGTAACGCTGTTGCCATCTTTGTTAAGCACAGTCTGTGCTATCTCCCCAACAGGGATTTGCTTGTAGAGAATGGGATCGCCTGCACTAAGTGCGCCAGATCTTTCGCTATGTAAGCGGATTTTTAAAGCCTTTTGAAAGCGCTTGTCAGTTAAGGTGCCTTTCTCAGACGCTTGGTGATAATCACTATAAAGTTGGTACACAGAAGTACTCTTCTTAGTCTTATTTGTTTGGGGAGGGTTAAAAAATGCAACTCCTCCGCGCAGTAGTGCTGCTGCTGACTCAGTGCGCAATTCAAGACCATCAATATTGGCAGTTAGGTCAATGCCGCTGGCATTCCAAAAACGACTATTACTTTTGATCAGGTGGCTGTAGCGCTGCTCTATTGCCGCATGAATAATAACCTGTTTTCCTTCGGCATCCAGTTCGTAGTTAATAACTTCTCCTACGGGCAGTTGGCGGTACAAAACTGGTGCCCCTTTGGAAATAGAGCCTAGTTGCTCAGTACGTAACTC
>JAWUYS010000023.1:0-69102 GCA_034110685.1 Neptunomonas sp. | reverse complement strand
AACCTGTAAACGCCACTGTATTACTATAAGTGCTGACTAAGTTGTTGTTACCATCACCCAAATGCGCTTGGACAGAAGCACCTAAATCAGACAACGGGCTGCTTACAGATGCAAAGCCTTGAGCTGTTACAACATGGCCTGCAGCTAGGTTAGCTTCAACAGACTGTGCAGAAAAGTCACTTAAACCACCGGCAAATGCCTGTGAAGTGAAAAGAGCTGAAGAAAGTAGAGCAGTCGTTAGTAAAGTTTTCATGGTCGTTTCCTTAAAGTTGTTCAGCGTGTTTCGCTGTGATGGTGCTACTTTAAAACCTGTAGCTGAAACCAAACTGAAATAAGAAAACAATTTTTAAAATATTTTATATTATTGGTACTAATCAAAAAAAACACGAATTAAAACCGTACTTTAATTGGCAACGTTTCTTAATTAGCAGCAGGAAAACTGGCAAAACAATTTAAGATAATATAATTTCATAGCTACTACTCACTCCTACTTTTCAATGGTTATTATTGATAATAGGATCTGCTGCTTTTATAGTCTTTATATAATTTGTATAAAGATAAAAAATAGTAGCACTGCTATTGTGTTTCTAGCTTAGATATTTAAAAGCAAAGGGGTTATATTATGCAGTACTTACGTTTTATTATTATATTCCTATGTTTAATTCCTTTACATGTAAATTCTGAAACAGTCGACCCTTCATTATCAGCTGACTCTTTATATAAAAAAGGTATTAGCTATCTTGATCGTGCGAACCGCCACCCCAAAAAGGCTGTTGAATACCTTGCTATCGCCTCAGATAAGGGCCATATACATGCAGCGTATTTACTCTATATTTTTTATACCAATGGAGTTGGCACTTCTATAGATAACCGCAAGGCCAAAGAATACCTAGTTATCGCAGCTAATAAAAAACACCCCGATGCTTTGCATACACTAGGACACAACTATGCTGCAGGCATTGGTGTAGCAAAAGATATGAAACAGGCCGTGGAGTTATTTAAGCTG
Source organism: Neptunomonas sp. (assembly GCA_034110685.1). Classification (GTDB taxonomy): domain Bacteria; phylum Pseudomonadota; class Gammaproteobacteria; order Pseudomonadales; family Balneatricaceae; genus Neptunomonas. Next base: position 68,096 of record JAWUYS010000023.1, on the reverse strand, counting down.
GCGGTGAAAGTAGGGCATAAACATGCAAAATTTGACTATGCAATTCAGTTGTTGCGGGGGGAGGGAGTCACTAAAGATGTACTTTTAGCTGAAAAATGGATGCTGAAATCAGCTGAAGACAATAATCCAATGGCTCAAAAGCAACTTGCTTACTGGTACAGAGATGGCCGTGAGGGTATTGAAAAAAGCCAGAAGAAATCCCATTACTGGTTTAAGAAGGCTTTAGGTAACTTTAAAATTGCAGCAGATAAAAACAATACAACGGCTCAGTTTGAATATGCTTACATGCTTTCGAATGGCTATGGCACTAAACCGAACAAAACCAAAGCAGCGAAAATTTATCAGGTCTTAGCAAAAAACAATCATGCGGCGGCTCAGTTCTGGCTTGGCCAAATGTATGCACGTGGTGAAGCGGTTACTAAAGATATGAACAAAGCAAAAGAGCTAACCTTAAAGTCTGCAGCACAAAACTTTAGGCCTGCTTTAAAAATCAAACAACGAGCAGGTTGGTAAAATATTTACATATAACAATGGGAGGCTAAGCCTCCCAACACATGTTAAAGCTGAGCTTCAGTTGATCCCGCTGGTGCAACTAAACCTGTAAACGCCACTGTATTACTATAAGTGCTGACTAGGTTATTGTTACCATCACCCAAATGCGCTTGAACAGAAACACCTAAATCAGATAGCGGGCTGCTAACAGATGCGAAGCCTTGTGCGGTTACTGCATGGCCTGCCGCTAGGTTAGCTTCAACAGACTGAGCAGAAAAGTCACTTAAACCACCAGCAAATGCCTGTGAAGCGAAAAGAGCAGAAGAAAGTAGAGCAGTAGTCAGTAAAGTTTTCATGGTCGTTTCCTTAAAATGGTTCAGCGTGTTTCGCTGTGATGGTGCTACTTTAAAACCTGTAGCTGAAACCAAACTGAAATAAGAAAACTATTATTAAAATATTTTTTGCTAATCTATTAATCTTGAAAATATAAGTAATAAGGAGGCGACAGTAGTGACTACTTATCTATTCGATTGGGGAGATACCTTGATGGTAGATTTCCCTGATGCTGTCGGAAAAATGTGCGACTGGGCCCATGTAGAAGCGGTTACTGGTGCACAAGAAGCATTGGCCCAGCTCTCTAAAGATGCTCCAATATACCTAGCGACAGGTGCTGCTGATTCATCTGAACAAGATATAAAGAAAGCCTTCCAGCGCGTCGGGTTAAACCAGTATATTGCGGGGTACTTTTGTAAAGAAAACTTGGGTGTAACCAAAGGGTCTCCTGAGTTTTTCAATGCAATTTTGCTGCAATTAGATACTCCCGCGTCACAAGTCATCATGGTGGGCGACAACTATGCGAAGGATGTAAAACCAGCACTTAGCGTGGGAATTACACCCATCTGGTTTGCTCCAGATAACAATCAACCACCCTCGCAAGAGGTGAGAACTATCCGCTGCTTGCGTGAGTTATACACAGCAAAATAATTATTTAGGGCTCCTCTCATGCCACACTGTATTATTGAGTATTCTGAAGGTTTAGAAGCTTCAACAGACCCTACACATTTGATTAACGCCGTTTTTCAAGGCGCACTCTCTTCCACGTTATTCACCGAATCCGACATTAAGACCCGAGCGCTCTGTTATAAACATTATCAAACAGGCTCCAAGCAAGAAGAGTTTGTTCACGTAACCTTGAAGATTTTATCCGGTCGAACCATAGAGCAACGCCATAGCCTATCTGAAGCCGTCTTAAAAGGACTCCAAACACTGGAATTATCAGATGTCTCATTAACAGTGGAAGTCTGTAATATGGAAAAGTCTTCCTACGCTAAAACCGTACTGTAAATAAGTAAATCATCAGGAAACATAATAGCAAGAGGCTAATAAGCAATATGAATATCAAGGATTTATTGGGCATTGAGTTACCTATTATTCAAGCACCTATGGCTGGAGTACAAGGAAGCGAATTAGCCATTGCTGTATCTCAGGCCGGGGGGTTAGGCTCGCTACCTTGCGCCATGCTTACACCTGACATGATTCGTAACGAACTAACCGCCATTACGACAAAAACCAATAAACCTTTTAATGTGAATTTCTTTTGTCACACACCGCCTCATGTGAACACAGAACGTGAAGGTATCTGGCGAAACGCGCTACAACCTTACTTTAGTGAATATAAAATCAATGCTGACGAGATCCCTGCAGGGCTTGGGCGCGCACCGTTTTCACATGAAATTGCCGATATCATTGAAGAGTTTCGCCCACCCGTCGTGAGCTTTCACTTTGGTTTACCTTCACAAGATTTAATCGCACGAGTTAAAAATTGGGGCGCCAAGGTAATCTCATCAGCTACCACTGTTGAAGAGGCCCTATGGCTTGAAGCAAATGGTGCCGATGCCATCATTGCACAAGGGCTGGAGGCCGGTGGGCATAGAGGAATCTTTTTATCTGATGATATCACTACACAAATAGGTACTTTTTCGTTATTGCCTCAAATTGCTCAGGCCGTAAATATTCCTGTTATTGCTGCGGGCGGTATTGCCGATGCTAAAGGTATTTCAGCGGCGCTATCTCTTGGGGCAGCAGCGGTGCAAGTTGGTACGGCTTATTTACTTTGTCCAGAAACAAAAACAAGCGGGGTTCACCGCGCAGCACTGAAAAGCCCATCGGCACAACACACCGCTCTGACTAATCTTTTCTCAGGTAGGCCGGCTCGTAGTATCGTTAACCGTGTTATTAAGGAAATAGGCCCTATTAGTAACAGCACGCCTGAATTCCCATTAGCGACAACGGCTATTACTGCGCTGCGCTCAAAAGCCGAAGCCAATGGCAGCGGTGATTTTTCACCATTGTGGTGCGGGCAAAATGCGACAGGGTGTAAAGAGATACCAGCAGCGGAACTGACGAAGCAGCTAGCCAAGGGTCAGCTATAGCAGAGGCTGTTTAGATGCACTCGTACAATAGTTTGAGCTTTTAACGCCCTACAAAAAAGCCGCTGAATTGTTCTAAATTAATTAGAATAATTAGCGGCAAAAGGTCTGTGTTAATTGAGGGAGGGCACGCCTCCCTAATAAGAAATTAAAGCTGTGCTTCTGTTGATCCAGCCGGTACGACTAAACCTGTTAGCGCAACTGTGTTGCTATAAGTACTGACTAGGTTGTTGCTACCTGCCAAGTGAGCCTCTACAGATGCGCCTAGATCAGACAATGGGCTGCTAACAGAGGCAAATCCCTGAGCGGTAGATGCATGGCCTGTAGCTAGATTAGCTTCAACAGACTGAGTATCAAAATGGCTTAAACCACCAGCAAATGCCTGTGAAGCGAAAAGAGCAGAAGAAAGAAGAGCAGTAGTCAGTAAAGTTTTCATAATGTCGTTCCCTTAAAGTGGTTCAGCGTGTTTCGCTGTTGATGGTGCTACTTTAAAACCACTAGCTGAAACCAAACTGAAATAAGAAAACTTATTTTAAAAATCTTTTGTTATTAAAACCTTTCACTTAACTCGCTCACAAAGCATACACCTAACAACTCATCAATCACGTGTCATGACATTAAAGCGGCGCTAGTCCTTGGCAGAGAAAATATAAATCGAGAGCCCTGATTAAGCGTACTTTGCACTTGAATACTGGTGTCATGTAAGTCGAGTATGCGTTTTACTATTGCTAACCCTAAACCTGTCGAATGCGTATCTTCGCGGCTGTAATCAGGGTTGATATAAAAACGATCAAAAATAAAGGGTAAGTCTTCTTCCTTAATACCACGCCCCGTATCAACAATACTGACTCTTATCCTATTACGCGTATTCTCTGCTGTATTTGTACCTGCACTTTCACCAGAGCTGTGCTCTGTCGCTTCAATAAGAAACAGTATCTCTCCATTGTCAGGCGTGTAAGCGATAGCATTACGAATAAGGTTCTCAAAGACGCGCTGTATTAGGCTTATATCAGCAAAAACGACGGCGTTATTTTGGTCATTGCGCACGTTGATATGAATATTTTTAGCACTCATCTCCAAACTAAATTCCTGAACAGTATCGAAGATCAGCTCAGCCAAAGAGAACTGCTCAAAGTTAGGCACTACATGTGTGGACTCCAGCTTAGACAACTCAAATAAGTCTCCAATTAACTGCCCAAGACGCTTAGAGCTTTTCATGGCGGTATTTAAATACTCGAGCCTTTGCTCCTCGCTAAGCTGACCATTCTTAATCAACAGTGTTTCTAAGTACCCCTGCACAGTAGACAACGGAGTACGCAAGTCATGAGATACATTTGATATAAGTTCTCGCCTGACTTCATCGGCATCACTCAGCATTTCAAGTTGGCGGCGGATCTTTGTCGACATTCGCTCAAAGGTGAGCGTCAGCAGATCAATTTCATCATTAGAGGCTTTAGGTTTAAGCTCTTTATCATCAAACAATCGAGCATCTAAGGTTAACTCACTAAAGCCCTGCATTTTGTGGCTTAGCTTATTCAGGCGCCGCACTAACAGGTTAAAAATAAGCACACCAATGACCGCTGCAGCCAATGTAATCACAAGGATGGTGACGAGAATCATTGAGCGGCTATAACTGCTCTGTATACCATCCTCAATTCCATCGTAAACCTCACTACCCAGAACAACATACAGGTAGCCTTGTAACTCATCGGTGTAACGTATTTCAGCTGCAGAAAATATCTTCTCAATGCCCTTATGGCGCGGATCACTTGCACGGATAGGAAAGGCAGTATCGCCCGCCAAAAACTGCTTTATTGGTGCCAATGGAACCGCCGTTTGCACCTGGGTTTCAGGCGGGAGCGCATGCGCTATAATTTTTCCGTTAATATCGAGTAAATAGACCTCTGCTATCGGGTTGATAATCATGGTCTGATTCGCCAAAGATTGAATAGCAGAAAAGTTGGGTAAACCTTCAGCCCCCTGTATTAGCTGATATTTGCCAGTAATATACATAGCAACACTCGCGTTCAGCTTTTGCGTCAATTCTTCGTAATATATTCTCATCCACGCTTGGCTTGCCGCCATCACACATACACCAACGGCAATCACTATCATAATAACGGCGATAGAAAGACGAGAACTGAGCGTGCTTGCAATACCGCGCTTCATCGAAGAATCTACAGAAGGTGCAAGTGCAGATGAAGAGGGTGACCTAGCCACTTTAGCGGAGGTACTCATGAAGCGAGCCTTTGTGAATCCAATTTATAACCCACACCCCATACTGTCACTATGATATTTGGATTGTTCGGATCTTCCTCAATTTTTGAGCGTAACCGGTTAATGTGTGAATTAACGGTATGCTCATAACCATCATGGCCATAACCCCAAACACCATCTAATAGCTCTGAGCGGCGAAAAACACGCCCAGGCTGATTAGCAAAATGCAGTAACAGATCAAACTCACGCGCCGTTAAATCAATAACTTTATTGGCGAGGGTGACTTGATGGAGTTCTTCGTCAATACAGAGATCTCCGATACGAATAATACTCGCCGCTTGCGGCACCGCTTTTTGCATAGCGCTCACACGCCGAAAAATAGCCTTAACGCGAGAGATAAGCTCCATGACACTAAAAGGCTTAGTCACATAATCATCAGCGCCTAAGTCGAGCCCTAAGACACGGTCAAGCTCACTAGAGCGCGATGTCAGTAGCAAAATCGGCACGTAACCAACATTGCGTCTAACATTTCTGCAAATTTCTAATCCAGAAGGGCCCGGCAGTTGGATATCTAGGATAAGTAGATCCCATTCCACCGAACTGGATAAGCGCAAACCCTCATGCCCATCAGACACATGGGTTACATCCGCACCTAAGTCAGAAAAGTGCAGCGTCAGTAAGCCCGCAATATCGTCCTGATCTTCGACAATCAGTATCTTTTTATTTTCCATAAGTTACTTTGAACTCAATATTTCAAAATGGTTGCAGGCACTCACACAGTCCCAGCAATTAACACTCCATTTTTGTAATAAGCCCCTTTTTACAAAGGCCTTTTACAGATTCTACTTCCTAAATATCACAGAACTCTCACAGCTAAGACCAAGTATCACAGCACCTTCCTCATTATCCGTATCTAGCATCAACCACAGATAGATTCATGACCAATACAACACCTCGTCGCGACAACTGCTCAACAAAACTTCCCTAGACTGCCACTTAGTCAGTGATTGGTGGCTAAAAAGCCAAATATATTCGCGCAGCTCCTCTAAAAACCTTTCGATTGATTCGTGGTAGCAAAGCGCGTAATTACCCATGTAAGGAATAGAAGTATGAACATGAATAAGAGCATCAGAGTTTTTGGTACCGGTGTTGCCACCGCCTTAACAATAGTGAGTTTAAGTTCCTCTGCACAGGCCGCTGATGGCTTATACCTAGGTGGACAGATTCAAAGCTCGACTCTTTCCCATAGCATTGAGCGTAATACAGGACTAGCAACAAGCCCAAGTATCACAAGTTTTGCTGAAGAAACCGATGTCGCAATAGGTTTGCACCTTGGTTATAAATATCACGTAACTGATGATCTGTTTGTTGCAGCTGAAGTCTTCTATAACGATGAAAATGCCAGCACTACAAATATCAACAACATGCTACAAACGAAGATTGATTTGCAATCTAGCTACGGCGTTAACTTTAAAGCCGGTGTAGATGTCACTCCTAAGTTCTCTGTTTACGGTATTGCAGGGGCTACTGCTTTAGATTTTGATATTCATAACAGCTACCCATTCGCCCCCCCTATGCGCAGCGGCAGCGAAAGCGAAGTAGGCCTCACACTAGGGCTTGGCTTTGAATACGCAGTCAATGATAAGTGGTCGGTTAAAGGGGAGTACACACGTATTAATGATGTAGATTTCTCACCGTTACCAGAAGTTGCAGTCCCTGGAAAAATCAATCCTAACGAACTTGACTATGACAGCATGAAATTAGCGCTAAGTTACTCTTTCTAACAGTCAGAGTTACGTAAAGTAATAGAGCCTTGAAGCCATGCGACGCGGTTATGGCCTCAAGGTTGTAGATATAACTTACAGCTGAGCTTCTGTTGATCCAGCCGGTGCAACCAAGCCTGCAAATACAACAGTGCTGCCATAAGTGCTAACGATATCCTGGCTATCGTTATTTAGCTGCGCTTCTGTTGATGCGCCTAAGTTAGACAGTGGGCTATCAACTGATGCAAAACCTTGGGCTGAAGCAACATGACCGGCTGCTAGGTTAGCTTCAACAGAGTGTGCAGAAAAATCACTTAGGCCAGCAGCAAATGCCTGTGAAGCGAAAAGAGCAGAAGTAAGAAGAGCAGTAGTCAGTAAAGTTTTCATGGTCGTTTCCTTAAAGTTGTTCAGCGTGTTTCGCTGTGATGGTGCTACTTTAAAACCCGTAGCTGAAACCAAACTGAAATAAGAAAACTTATTTTAAAAATCTTTTGTTATATCCAAATTTTATACTTTTAAGTTTAAACGTTGCACTTCACTTGCTGTAAGTGAAACCACTGCAGTCAAGAGGCCATTGCACCCCCACTTGGTTTAGTTATACTCGTTCCATCGAACGTATTTTCGTTACAAAACCAATCATGGATTTGATGGTGCTTTACTCATGCATACCCTCTATTTTGGTTTACATTACCGCCTCTACGCTCTGTTATCTTCGGCTGTTAAGCTCGTTTTCTACTTATTACTAGCCTTACCGACCCTCTCTCTTAGTACAGCGCATGCAACCACTGCCTGTACAAGTGAAGAAGTGCGGGGCGTAGTGCTCAAAACATCACACTCAATGCCCCCAGCAGAAGATCCAGACCCGCTGATGGTTATCGATATCAACGCCAAAGTAACCTCCTATTTCATCCCCGGCCACTCCTATATGGAAACCGTTAAAACTGAAAAAGTAACGAGTACCCTAGGCCCAATCAACAAAGAGGAAACATACCACACCCAAGCCTGGCACACGCCTGATAAGGTTTATTCCTACACAAAAGAAAGAGGCAAACCAAGCGTTCGCAAAATGCAACGCCGCCGCTTTACTGACACACCCATCTCGTTATTAACAAGCACAAGTGACACTAGGACCTTTCTTAATCATGAGTGCAGCTGGGCCGCAAAAAACGCACCGGGTTTAGGTGAAATAAAGACATGCTCTTTAGCTATTTACGGATGGCCTCATCAAATTTTTTCTAAGATCGAAAAAACCAAAGCAACAGCAAACCCCACTCTTTTAGAAGAAACCTGTATACCCAAAAACAAATTTCACATCCCTAAATTCAACTGGCAGTAACTCAATAAACGTTAGCGATTCATAAGAGCGGCCATGATGGCTGCGGTACAGGTACCGGCGGTTGTGTTTCGAATAGCTACCAAGATTATGTTAAGGCTAAGTTGGATGATGTTTTCGCCGCTGCAAATAGCTCTGGCAGGCCCTGGAGCGATGAAAGAGTAAAAAGATAACACCAAACCTTCAACCGAAGGCTTGAGAGGAGTGCCCCTCAGAGCATCCGATCAGTTTTTCTAGCTATAAAGTTATCGCTAACCGTTACTCATACCTTTTGTCAGTCAACGTTTTTAAAAAAGCCACCAGCGCATCAATACGCTGATCATCCAAAGCAGGGCCCGTTTCTAACTCTTCACGTGAAAGGGTTTGCGCAATTTCGGGGTCACGCCACTGCTCACCCGTTTCAGGGTTGGTCTGTCGTTTTACACTACGGCTGTTGTATTTGTTATAAAACAAGATAACGGTGCGTAAGTCGGTAAAAACGCCGTTGTGCATATAGGGGCCGGTCACCGCAACATTACGCAGTGTCGGTGTTTTAAATTTGCCGCGCTGGGCTACATCGTCGACATCAGGATGGTTAAGCAACCCCTGATCAATCTTAGTAGCGCCATTGATTGCTCGTAGTGCGGTGTTAGCAGGCACACCAATGTTATGGAACTCATAGTTACTAAATGTTTCTTTTTGCTGATCTGGTAAAGTGCGTAACTGGTGGCAAAGGTTACAGTTGGTGAATTGCTGCGAGAAGAAAAGGGTACGGCCTAAATCTTCTTGCGGTGTTAATTGGTACTCACCGCGTAAGTAACGATCATATTTGGCATCAAACGGTGAGAAAAATTCGGTTCCCTCAAAGGCAGCAATGGCATCGCTCATGGCAGCATAGGCTTTATCTGCATCTTCAAAAACAGTGGCTCCATAAATGCCTTTAAATGCAGCTTGGTACTGGCTATTTTCTTGTATACGAGCAACAGCACTGGCTTTATCTGGCACGCCCATTTCGCCAGGGTTTAGTGGTGGTCCGCCCGCTTGTTCTGCTAAAGAATCAGCGCGCCCATCCCAAAATTGTCCACCTTTAAAAACGCCCTCTGGTGTTTTCTGAAAATGCGGTGAAAACGCCGCATAACTGGCTGATGGCGCATTTCGATCACCCAACGACTTTCCATCATCACCTAACGATGCCGCTAAAGCAGTACTTGAGCCGCGATGATCTGAAAAGCCTTTATCTGGGGCATGGCAGCTGGCGCATGACTGTGTTCGATTTTGTGACAAATTAACATCAAAGAACAACTGCTGCCCTAGTGTTACTTTTCTACTTTCTACTTGGGAGCCCTCAAGCGAAGGGGTTTGGGCTGCATTCACACCGCTAATATTTAATAGCGCGGCCGAAGCTAACAAAAATATGGCTGCCGTTCTCAACTTCACATCTCCGAAAATACTTTAAAAATAAATACCAACACTGTTTGTAATGATAACGCTTATCATTTATATTTTCATCCAAGAATTTCATCTCAGGGCTTTTTTAATGAAAACATTTACAAAACTAGCACTCACAGTTGCACTTGGAACCACTAGCGGTGCATTGCTAGCAAACAACGCCACTTCTGTTATCGATACATATGGCGATATTGCCGAAGCGACCTATGGCGACTCCCTTGCAACAGCAAAAACGCTCAAAACATCAATTGATGCGCTGTTAGCGTCTCCTACTCAAGAAAGCCTGAAGTTAGCAAAACAAGCATGGGTCAATGCAAGAGCGCCTTACCAACAAACAGAAGCGTTTCGTTTTGGCAACGCGATTGTTGATGAGTGGGAAGGGAAAGTGAACGCATGGCCTTTGGATGAAGGGCTTATCGATTATGTTAACGATGGCAGCTATGGCACAGAATCAGACGAAAACCTGCTGTACACAGCTAACGTCATTGCTAACCCTGTACTGAAACTTGGCAATACCACTATTGATGCAACAAACATCACTCCACAGCTGCTATCAGAAACATTGCACGAGGTTGATGATGTCGAGGCAAATGTTGCAACAGGCTATCACGCTATTGAGTTTTTATTGTGGGGCCAAGACCTTAATGGCACAGAAAAAGGGGCAGGTACTCGCCCAGTAACTGACTATAGCCTGACAGACTGCACGGGTGGCAGTTGTGAGCGTCGCCGTGAATACCTAAGCGCTGTTGCAACGCTGTTAATTACCGATCTAGAAGAGATGGCTAATAACTGGAAAGACGGCGGCGCAGCACGTAAAGAGTTGGCAGCTAAAAGTGAAAGCCAAGCACTCGCTACCATCCTTACTGGCATGGGTAGCCTCTCTTATGGGGAACTAGCAGGCGAGCGTATCAAGCTTGGTTTAATGCTGCATGATCCTGAGGAAGAGCATGACTGCTTCTCAGACAACACTCATAACTCACACTACTTTGATGCCAAAGGGATTAAAAACGTTTACTTGGGCGAATACACTCGCGTTGATGGCAGCGTTGTTAAAGGGCCAAGCTTATCTTCCCTCGTGCGAGCAAAATCATCGGAGGTTGATAAACAATTACGTGCAGAGCTAAATTCTACAGAAGCGGCTATGCAAGCGATGGTTGACCAGGCAGACATGGGTAATAGCTTTGATGTACTGATCGCTAGCGGTAACCAAGCAGGCAATGCTGTTGTACAGAAAACTGTTGACGCTTTGACTACGCAAACTCGCTCAATTGAAAAAGCTATGCGTGTATTACAGCTAGATAATATTGAGCTAGAAGGCTCTGATAGCCTAGATAACCCAAGTACTGTGCTGGCAAATTAATACGAGCGCATGAAAAAACCTTTTTTCATCTTGGTACTTATCGGCGCGATTGCTGCTTTTACGGCAACAATCGCGTCTGGCCCTTCTTTGTTTCCTAAAGCGTACGCTGCTGCGCCCTTATCTACTGACCAGAACACCAGCAACTCTCAACCTTCGGTTAGCAAGCATATTTTTTCACTGCCCCAAGCCAACCTCACTCAAGAAGAGCGCCTTTCGTTTGTCTTGGGCAAAAGCTTATTTGAGAAGATATGGGTGTCTTCTCCATCATCGACAACCGCGAGCGATGGTCTTGGCCCACTTTATAATGCTCGATCATGCCAAAGCTGCCATATTAGAAATGGCCGTGGCCGACCGGCAAGTACACACAAACCCGGCAAAATGGCAGTATCTATGATGATACGCCTAAGCATTCCGGCACAGACAGAACAACACAAAGCAGACCTAGCAGCCGGCCTTATTGGCGTGGTTCCCGAGCCAACATATGGTACTCAGTTACAAGATTTTTCTGTACAGGGGCTTCTTGGTGAAGGAAAAGCGACGATACGCTATGACGAAATACCGGTTACGTTATCCACAGGAGCGTCTAGTTCAACAGAGCAAAGCGTGATTTCGTTACGGGCGCCAAAATATGCAATAGAACAGCTTAACTATGGCCCGCTGCCACGCGATATACAGATGTCGCCACGCATCGCCACGCAGATGATAGGCCTTGGTTTACTAGCAGCCATTAGCGAAGCAGACATTCTTGCCAAAGAAGACCCGAACGATATCGACGGGGATGGTATTTCTGGGCGAGCCAACCGCGTCTGGAATGTTCAGCAACAGCAAACTAGCCTAGGGCGTTTTGGTTGGAAAGCAGGCAATCCAACGTTGCTGCAACAAAATAATGCAGCCTTGCATTCTGACATCGGTATCTCATCACCGATGTTTCCTTTGGGGGCAGGTGAGTGCACCGCACAACAAACTGACTGCCAGTCATTTCCTAACGGTAATAGCCCCCATTTGGATAATGCAGAAGCATCAGCCCAAATGGTTGCTTTGATTGAGTTTTACACACGCAACCTGGCTGTTCCCACAAGAAGAGACAGCCATACGCCAGCAGTCCTTAATGGGCAAAAAACCTTTGAACAAATAGGCTGCCAGAGCTGTCATACACCTCGCTATGAAACACCTAGTAATGCACCTGCGGCTCAGGCCAACCAAATAATATGGCCTTATACTGACCTGTTACTACATGACATGGGCGAAGGGCTTGCTGACCATCGTCCAGAGTTTCAGGCTTCGGGTCGTGAATGGCGTACTCCGCCTTTGTGGGGAGTGGGTCTAACAAAAGCTGTTAGCCAACATACTCAATTTTTACATGATGGCCGCGCGAGAAATTTATACGAAGCCATTCTTTGGCACGGTGGTGAAGCACAAACGAGTAAAGTTAGTTTCATGCAGCTACCACCACAAGATAGAAATAACCTGATCACTTTTTTGGAGTCACTCTAATGCTACGTACCGGCTCGCTGACACCTGTATTACTCGGCGTCACTTTATTCATATTAGGAGTAGGTGTTGTTCACGCGGCAGCGTTACAAGCCCCCTCTGAGGAGCAATGGCACACACTAAACAATGCCATTATCGAGCAACATGTCTTACCGCGTTATCAGCGCTTAACAGACAACAGTGCTGCAATGTCGCAACAGCTAGAACGTTTGTGCGCAACGCCTAACATTGATAACTTGAGTGCAGCCCAAACGAGCTTTAAAGCGGCGCAAGCGAGCTGGCAAGGTGTACAACATATACAGTTTGGCCCCGTCACCATGTTGATGCGCAATCACTCATTACAATACTGGCCGGATAAAAAAAATACCGGTGCAAAGCAACTCAAAACTATTCTAAAGACAACAGACCAGACATTTGATGATGAGTTTTTCCGCTCTGCGAGCATCAGCTTAAAAGGTTTCCCGGCGCTAGAGCGCTTACTGTTTGCCAAAAATGAGCGCATACAAAACAGTAAAGCCGTTGAATGTAGCCTTGCTGCGGCCATCGCTCAGCATATTCGCGAAACATCTGTATCGATCCAGAGCGAATGGGCAGAAGAAGCCCGTCAGATATCACTAGCAGGCCAAGAAGCACTTCCTGGAGCTAGCCAAGCTGCCGCCTATCAAGCCTACGAAACGCCTTCAGAAGCTGCCACAGAATTCATGAAGTCTCTCGTTGAGCCTGTCGAAGCCATTCGTGATAACAAACTGCTGAAGCCATTAGCAGCCTCTGCCGAGGAAAGCCGCTGGAAGAAAAGCGAATCATGGCGCAGCGAGCAGTCTGTTAATAATATCCAACAAAATCTGGCTGCTTTACATGAGCTATACAGTGGTACACAGCCCACCAGCGTTAAAACATTACTGGAAGCGGCAGGTGATAAGTTAAATGCCCAAGCAATTGAAGCAGAGTTTAGTCTGATCAGTGAAGAGCTGAAAAACATACCCGCTGTTACTCAATTAAACGTCACAACAGACACACATCAAACATTGTTACGCACTAGCGACCAGTTAAAAGCTCTACAAGGTAAACTAGCAACAGCGATGCAAACCCTCAACATTCAATTGGGATTCAACAGCCGTGACGGGGATTAATCGCCGTACGTTTCTTGGTTGGGCTGCTGCCGCACCCGCTCTGTTACACAGCCACATAACGCTAGCGGCTGTGGATAACTTAGCGGCACAACGCTTTGCTTCAGCAAGCCAAGCAGCCGATGGCTTGTTCTATCTGTACTTATTTGATGGCCTTGGCAAAGAGGTTGCCAAGCATTTATTACCAAACCGTGCTCACCAAATAGTAAGCCACCCCACTCGGCCATGGGTGTTAGCTATCGCACGTCGTCCCGGTACCACTATTGATATCTTCAATTATCAAACCGGGAGCTTGGTAAAACGGTTGGATTGTAGTCACGATTATCATCTTTACGGGCACGCTCAAATCACTACCGACGGCCGCTATCTACTCACCACTGAAAAAAGCCCCTCACACGAAGAGGGGCGATTAGTCGTTCGTGATATCGAGCAAAATTTTAAAATAGTAAAAGAGCACTCTACCGCCGGTATTGGCCCGCATGAATTGCGCCTATCGGCCGATCAAAGAACGATGGTGATTGCTAATGGTGGCATAAAAACGAAAGGCCGCGAAAAGATCAATCTAGAGTCAATGCAGCCCTCATTAGCCTATATAGATATCCACAGCGGAGAGCTACTAGAGCAGGTGCATTTACCGGCTCAATATCACCAGTCTAGCATTCGCCATCTTGATATATCACTCAATGGCCAAGTGCTTATCGCTATGCAGTATCAGGGAAACCCTGGCGACTCAGTACCTCTTGTCGCTCTGCATTCTCGTGGCGAAGCGATCCAAGCGTTAACTGTCCCAGCACACATTAATGGCCGCCTTAATCAGTATTGCGGCAGTGTTTGCTTTGATAGCACAGGTGATTTTGCAGCGGTGTCAGCGCCTCGGGGTAACTTGATTACGCTTTGGAATATTAAAACACAACAGTTTCATGCCGCCATTAAGGTAAGCGACGGCTGTGGTATCGCCAAAGCTCTGTACGCCGGGGAGTTTGTTGTGAGCTCTGGAGCCGGACGCTTGTATACATTGGATAGTCAAAAAATGACTCGTACACCCATCCCAACAGCACTCAAAGTAAAATGGGATAACCATCTATCCAAGATCTCGCAGGTTTAACAGCAACCCATAAAAAAGGCCGCCACCGTTGCGATTATTCTCGATAGTTTGAGCTGACAAAAATAGCTTTTTAGCGCCCAGTACTAAAAAATGCCCCAAACTTACGAAAGCAAAGTAAAAAAAGCCAATAACATTGGTTTTTAAACCATCTTGCTTTGTTTTCGTTAGTTAGCCTCTGTCTCCTACCTGTGTTCTCACCTTACAATAGCTCCATACAAGACCCTCTATTGGACACTTACACATATGAACACACTGAAACCATCTCACGCGCTTCTCATTTTAGTCGCCGCTATTTGGGGCTTTGCCTTTGTTGCGCAAACCACTGGGATGAAGCACCTTGGCCCACACAGCTTTAATGCTGCTCGATTTTTATTAGGTGCTCTTTCTCTTGTTCCTTTATGGCTCATTTTAGGTAAGCACAAACTACCACTGAACAAGGATTTATTTATTGGTGGGTTAGTCGCCGGTACTGTTATGTTTGCAGGGTTTAGTTTTCAGCAAATAGGGCTGCAATACACCACAGCGGGTAATGCCGGTTTTATCACCGGTATGTATATCGTTATGGTTCCGATTGCCGGTATTGCTTTAGGCCATGCGACTAATATGAAGACCTGGTGTGGGGTTTTACTAGCAATAGCCGGACTTTTTGCACTGTCGGTATCTGATGATCTAAAAGTCAACAAAGGCGATGCTTTGGAGCTTGTGGGAGCGCTTTTCTGGACAGCTCATGTACTCATTTTAGGTTGGTTATGTCGTAAAGTAGATGCCATCAGCTTAACTATCGTGCAGTTTTTAGTCGCAACAGTTTTAGCCACTATTGCCATGCTTATTTTTGAAGAACCCACTCTTGCGCAATTTGAGCTGGCGCTTTTACCTTTGCTTTACGCAGGTGTCGCCTCAAGTGGTATCGCTTTCACACTGCAGATCATTGCTCAACGCCAAGTTGAGCCTAGTGTCACCGCGCTTATCTTATCCACAGAAGCTGTTTTTGCCGTCATTGGAGGCTGGTTACTACTCAACGAGCAGCTAACTAGCAACCAGCTGACAGGGTGTGGATTAATGCTATTGGGAATGCTGATTAGCCAGTGGCCTCAGCGTAAAAGCAAAGTAGCCATTGAGCAAAGTGCCGTTTAGCCGCAGCTAACAGAATAAGCTTTTACAAAAAAAGTTTATTCAAAAACCCCCTACTCAAAAAAAGTATCGGGCAGCGTACGATGAACCGGTGTTGAAAGAATCATCATGGTATTGGTATCACTCATATCCCCAAAGAGTTCTAATACTTCATCCAATCTGGCCATCGATACGGTGGCCATTTTAATGACAAACGCTTGCTCTCCAGTGGTGTTATAACACTCGATGATATCCGGGATAGTCAGTAGCAGCTCTTTAAACTGGCGCTCCATAGCGCGGAACACTTTACATTGCACAATCGCTACAACGGGAAGCCCCAACTTATCCATATCTACTGATACAGAATAGCCACTAATAACGCCATCTTGCTCTAGTTTACGGATGCGCTCCGCCACTGCCGGTGCTGAAAGATGGACCTGCTTGCCAAGCTCTGCATAGGAAATACGAGCGTTATGCTGTAATGCTTTCAAAATACGGCGATTTATATTATCAATCATACCTGCAAAATCATTCCTTAAAAGCGACTAAAAAACGGTGGTATTAGCGCTGTCGGTAGGGAATCTGACAATAGCCAATTCCGCGCTTAGGTGCTACTCCTTCCTTCGCTAGGTACATAGATAATGAGTTCATTGAGAGATTAATATTGGGAGTTGGACCTAAGAAAATATGCTGAATTTGCAGCTTTTCTTCAGAAGGAGCCACCAGCGAAAACTCAAAGAAGGGCACCAGCATCGAGGTACCTTCACGATAATGCACTGACGGGTCTTTAAAGTTGGTAATGACCGGTGAAACAATGCGCCACTCCTCTTCTTCCTGAAAAGAAGGATGCTTTAGTACCGCAGCGATGCGCAGTAAATCGCTCTCGACCTGCTCAAACACTTCAGCAAACACTAAGTCATCACGACAGCCATGCGAACCGCACGACAAAGCGGCGAGGTCTTCAACAAAGTCTACTATTTGATGAATCAGGGCGCGTTGGCGTTTACGGTCATAGATGCACTTACCCACCATAAAAGATTGCTTACGCGCACATGAGAGTATTTGCTTGGGATCAAAACCAATACTGACGCCTTTGCCTAGCTCGCTGTAGCCTCGCCATTGGCTCAATAGATTACCATTGGCCCTGAACGATCCAGCAAACAACATATGGCCGTTTGTTACCCTGCGGGCTATCCAGTCTTCAAACTGGTTCAGTAGCTTAGGGTTAGGGTGACCCAAGGCAATACGCTCGTTTACCTCTTCACGTATCAAGGTCACCATGTGATTCAATTCGGCAGAATCATTCATGTAACGAATATCACTGGCCCATAGCGAACCACTGGCCACGATACCTAATAAACCGGAGAAAGATGTGTAGTGATAAATCGTTTCACTGGGTGTATCGGAGTAGAGTTGTTGAGTAATTTCGCTAACCATATCCTGAGCAGTGCCTCTCAAATTAAACATGCGAACTTACAATTAACATTAGCACACTTTGAACAGCAGCCTATCTCATGAAAGTAATGACCCAGCAACCAAAAAATATCGCGGCGAGAACACACAACCCATAAAAAAGGGGCCCCACACGTGTATGAGAACCCCTTTAATCTAGCTTAATTGTTATTTATAGCTTTTTAGACAGCTCTGTTAGTTCGCGAATAACAACCGTAAAGGTTGCACTATCAGCATCGCTGGTAGAGCGTAGCTCTCCTAACACACGCTCCCAACGCTTCAAACCAGGCTCGTTTTTCTCGAGCCAGCTTTGCGCGAGTGCGTGTCCGCTCAACTCACTATCACTCATCAATACAGAACGTGTCAGACGGCTTTGCTGCGTGTTCAGGTCTTCATTAAAACCTTCACGGGCCAATAACTGCCAATGGTTTTCAGGCTCAATTTGACGAATACGCTCACTCACCCAATCCAACTGCAACCTCTCGCCCAACCAGAAATCAACTTCTGCGGTGTTAAGAATCGGTTGGTTAACCTCATCAGACACTTCACTAATAGCAAGTGCCGCATACAAGCGCTCAGCACACGTAATACGCGCCGCAAGGTCTTCAGGGATGCCCACATCAATAAGTTTCTGGCACTGGCCTAACCAATGCGTTTTCAAGTCACCTGAAAGCAGCTCAGTAAACGATGTTCTGATCTCTGCTACTGCTGGTTTAAAGCGGTTAATCACTTCCTGTACTTTAAAGCAGCCTCGGTTACAGACATTACGAAGCAACCAGTAGCTTGCACGACGCATCAGGCGTAACAAATCAACCATCATTCGCTGCTGCACGCCCGTTGGTACGATGTTATCTAATGCTTCAATCTGTTCCCAGATCTCACGCAGTTCGAACACATCTCGCGCTACCAGGTAAGCAACCGCCACCTGATCTGCAGACTGGCCTGCCGTTTCCATCATGCGGTTGGTGAAAGTGATACCCATATGGTTCACCATCGCATTAGCCACTTGGGTTGCGATGATCTCTTTCTTCAACTGATGGTCTTGCACCGCCTCAGGGAAGCGTTTAACCAGCTGCTCAGGAAAGGCTTCTTTAATCTCATTCTTGACGTATGGATCGTCAGTAATCCACGTATGCGTTAGCTGCTCTTTAAGCTCCGCCTTGGTATAGGAGATCAAAACCGATAGCTCAGGCCTAGTGAGCTGCAGTTTGGCCTGCTGGCGCTGTTGTAGTGCTTCGTTATCGGGCAAAAACTCCAAAGCACGATCCAAGCGGCCTTCATCTTCAAGACGATCCATCAGACGAACATATTCATCCTGAGATTTGCCGGCATGCTCAAGCGCTAAGCTGAGTGCTCTTGCCTGTCGGTCATTACTTTTCAGAACTTGTACCGCCACAGCATCAGTCATGTCACGTAACAGGTCATTACGCTGTTTAACTGTTAAGTCGCCATCAGCAATACACTTATTCAGCAAAATCTTGATATTTACTTCATGGTCGGAGCAATCAACCCCACCGGCATTATCGATAAAGTCGGTGTTACAAGCACCGCCATTGTGGCAGAACTCGATACGACCTAACTGAGTAAAACCTAAGTTACCGCCTTCACCCAGTACTTTACAGCGCAGTTCATTACCGTTGACACGTAATGAGTCATTCGCCTTATCACCCACATCAGAATGACTCTCCTGACTGGATTTCACATAAGTACCGATACCACCGTTCCAGAAAAGATCGATAGGTGCTTTTAGCAGTGCTGAGATCAAATCGTTCGGCGAAAGCTTGTCTTCATTAATATCGAAGTGCTTCTTCATCTCAGGTGTCAGCGTAATCGATTTAGCTGAGCGTAAGAAAACACCACCACCTTTAGAAATCAAAGAGGTGTCATAGTCTTCCCAGCCAGAGCGTGGCAGAGCAAACATGCGCTGACGCTCTACAAAACTACTTGCTTCATCAGGCGTTGGGTCGATAAAGATATGCATATGGTTAAATGCAGCCACTAAGCGGATTTTATCCGACAGCAACATGCCATTACCAAATACGTCTCCTGCCATGTCGCCCACAGCAATAACGGTGAATGGGTCTGTCTGGGTGTTGATACCCATTTCACGGAAATGCAGTTTAACGGACTCCCAAGCACCCTTAGCGGTAATTCCCATGCCTTTATGGTCATACCCTTGGCTTCCGCCTGAAGCGAATGCATCGCCCATCCAGAAACCATAAGTCTCGGCAATTTCATTGGCAATGTCAGAGAATGTAGCCGTGCCTTTATCAGCAGCGACCACCAAGTAAGGATCGTCCTCATCATGGCGGACCACATTTTTAGGAGGGATAACCTCGCCATTTTGTAAGTTATCTGCCACATCAAGCAAACCACGAATGAAGATTTTATAGCTGGCAATACCTTCAGCCAATATCTCATCACGTGTGCCACCTTGCGGTAGACATTTAGCAACAAAACCACCTTTTGCACCAACCGGTACAATGACCGCATTTTTCACTTGCTGTGCTTTAACTAAGCCTAGAACCTCAGTACGGTAATCTTCCTGTCGATCCGACCAACGCAAGCCACCACGAGCAACCTTACCACCGCGTAGATGTACACCTTCAACACGAGGTGAGTAAACGAACATCTCGAACATAGGTAACGGTTTAGGGATATCGGCTACCAGATGCGGATTAAGCTTAAAGGATTGATATTCTTTAGGCTCATTGTTCTCATTAAGCTGGAAAAAGTTGGTACGTAACGTTGCTTTGATAAGCTCAAGGAAACGACGCAGAATTTTATCATCGTTAAGGTTATCAACCTTATCCAACGCATCAAGGATACTGCTTTCAATACGCCCGACTAATGCCTGTACTTTGCCTTTAGCCTGACGAGAGGGATCAAAACGCGCACGAAACAGCGCCACCAGCAAACGGCTAACCTGCGTATGACGCGTCAAGGTTTCAGCAATATAAGCCTGACTAAAACCAAAACGGATCTGCTGGTTGTAACGAGCATAAGCACGCAACATCGCCACTTCACGCCAATTTAAACCGGCGCCCAGTACTAAGCGGTTAAACTCATCATTATCAGCCAGCCCCTGCCAAATCGCGGCATAAGATTGCTGGAATATATCTTTAACTTCATCTAATTCAATCGGCTCTGAACCACCACGATGTGATAACGAGAAATCATGAATCCAATAAGTTTTTCCGTTAACACAGCTCACCACATAAGGGTGCTCACCCACCACGCGTAAACCTAGGTTTTCTAACACAGGAATAACGTCAGATAGAATTAACGGCTCTTCAGCGGTAAACAACTTAAAGCGCAACACCGATTGAGATTGCTCAAGTAGACGATAGAAACTCATGCTTAAAGGCTGTTTAGCCAGCAGTTCCATCTTTTCAATATCGTGTACCGCATGCAACGTCGTAAAGTGCTCGCGATAAGCTACAGGAAATGACTCACGGTAAAGGTTGCTACGAGTTGTACCGTGCTCTTCACCACAGGCTTCAATCAGTGCGCTCTGCAGGTCATCATTCCATGAACGAGACAGCTCTTGAACCTCTGCTTCGAGCTGCTCAAGATCAGGCGCTTCCTGCCCTGGCTTCACACGCAATACAAAATGGGTGCGGGCCAATACTGATTCACTAAATGAATTCGTGAACTCAATATCCTGAGCATTGAACACTTTCTCTAGTAAGTGCTGCACATTCAAACGCAGTGCCGTACTAAAGAGATCACGTGGTGCATAGTACAAACATGAGAAGAACTGACCGCTCTTATCTTCACGCACCAACAAACAAGCACGTCGTCTTTCCTGCAAATAGAATATTTTAAGCGCTATCTGGTACAGCTCTTTTTCTGATGCTAAAAATAGCTCGTCACGTGGTAGGTCAATCAATACCTGCTCAAGAGATTTGCCACTATGGCCATGAGGATTAAAGCCAGAGTGCGCCAATACTCGCTCTACTTTCTGGCGAATCATCGGAATGCGTTTAGGCCTTTCACGATAAACAGGTGAAGTGTACAAACCAAGAAAACGCGTTGCGCCAACACATTCATTCTGCTCATTGAAACGACTAATAATCACCAAGTCTAAATACGCGGGCCGATGTACTCGGGAGCGTTCACAGTGGCGTTCAACCCGTAGAGGCAATTCGGAGGACACCGTGTTACCCAGGCGAACTAACTCAGGCAAGGTTAACATGCCCAGCGCTGAGCTCTCTTCAACCTGCATCTCAGAGTCGTTAAAGTTAACCTGATCACTGGCTAAAAAGGTAAAGTGATCATCCATTAACCATTCGGTGAATGCTTTCTCCTGCTCATGCCCGGCAACGCCCAATGCTTCTGCACATCCTGCGGCGCGATCTTTCATCGAAATGAAATCTTTAACAGAGACAGACACAGCAGTCATGGCCAGCATCAATTCTGATTGCAGGCCTTTAAGCAATTCTGGTTCGGTATGACGATCAACTTCTAGATAAATGTACGACTCAGCAGCACCCTCGCCGTTACTAGTTAACTCATTGAGAGCCTCGTCTTTACGGTCTACCCATAAGACGACATTCTGAATCACATGGATCCCAATACCTTGTCGATTAAGCTCCATACGAACCGAGTCAACAATAAAAGGGGAGTCTACCGTCAGAATTTGTACAACAGTGTGGTTACTATGCCAGCCATGCTGTTCTAAATCGGGGTTAAACACCTGAATTTTAGAACACGAGGCATCAAATTGTTTTAGGAAGGACCAGGAAGACAGAGTAGCGCCATAAATGGCTTCTATCGGTCGTTGCGCAATTTCGTCTTCAGGGGCGTAAGTGAAAAACTGATCAGCAAACTGCTCAACTTTAGGGGCCTGCTCGCCACCTAGTCTTTTTTGGAGCAATTCCTTTAATTTGATCAAGGTTTTATTATTTTTTTTATTAGCTATCTCGCTGTCCATTTAGTGTGAGCTCCACTGTTTGCTTATCGGGATAAAATGGGATCAATGAAAAATCATAACGCTTAAATTATCAGATCTAGCTGTTTTCAGTATGATATGCCCTGAAAAGGTGCGCATCAAACTTTAGTCTACTCTTTAATAGATTTCTGCAAAACTTCCCGAGAATGGCGCAATTTCTCTATTTCATGGCGCAATTTTATCGTCGCTAAGTACCGCCATACGGCATATCTAGGGCTCCTCTTAAGCAGATGGTCAATTCAGGTACTTTAGTCCTATAGAACCGGTGCTTTTGTAGAACAGCCTAAGAAAAGCCTTACTCAATATACTGTCTTTACCTGTTATTGAGAGGGGGATACCTAATGAAAGCAACCTTGCTATCGTCTTTAATTTTATGCTCTGCACTGGCTTCACCTTTATCGGTACAAGCAGAAGAGGGCGGTATGACTGAAGCCGGACGGCAGATTTTTAACCACCATTGCACCGCGTGTCATTCACTTGAGCCGAGTAAAAACTCTTTCGGCCCGAACCTGATCGGCGTTGTAAACCGTAAAGCAGCATCAATGCCTCGCTTCGCTTATTCTGAAGCGATGACAAAGTCCGGCATTACATGGGATGAAGACAATCTGCGAAAATGGATTTCTGATAACGAAGCACTGGTACCTGGTACACGCATGCGTCATGTGTCCATCACAGACAGAGCAGAACAGGACTACCTCATAAGCTTCTTACGCTCGCTGAAGTAGCATCCGTAACGCCTATAACAACCAGAGGGGCACAAGCCCCGCCTGGTTTCTTACCTTCAACCCGATGTTGTCGCTTTATGTAACTCTTTAAGACGCTTAACTACTTGGTGATTAATACTACGCTGAGTAAAGCTTCCATCAGATTTACGTTTACCCACTGAACGCCCCATCAAAATTTCTAAGCATTCATCTACCGTAGCAACTGCATATATTCTGAACTCACCACGTTCAACGGCCTCTACAACCGTCTTTTTCAGCATCAGATTACGTACATTTGCCCGAGGAATGATCACACCTTGTGGGCCCGTTAAGCCGCGGGTTTCACATAGCTTATAAAAGCCTTCAATTTTTTCGTTCACACCACCAATCGCTTGAACTTCTCCGTACTGATTGATTGAACCGGTTAGGGCATATTGTTGAAAAATAGGGATATGCGTCAACGCTGAAATAAGCGTGCATATCTCAGCTAGTGAGGCGCTATCACCATCGATATACCCATAAGACTGCTCTAACGCGATGCTAGCAGAAAGTGTTAACGGAAAGTCTTGAGCATACTGGTGTCCTAAGTAACCAGAAAGAATCAACACGCCTTTAGAGTGTATCGACTGCCCCAACTGTACTTCACGTTCTATATCGACAATACCCCGGCTACCAGGATGTACTGTCGCGGTAATACGTGCCGGTGTACCAAACGAAACATCGCCCACTTGCAACACAGTTAGGCCGTTACTTTTCCCGATGGCCTTACCATCAGTATCAATCAGCACTGTTTCGTTTAAGATGCTTTCCAAAATTTTCTGAGCAAGCCGACCCGTACGTTTTTCTTGGGCATCCAGCGCCATTTCAACATGCTTGGCATTGATCAGATCTTCACCTGCTGACTTGCGTTTGTAATCTGCTTCACATAACAGATCGACCAGCTCACCAATATGAGCCGATAACAGGTCTTGATCACCTGACAAACGCGAGCTTTGCTCAACTAAACGCGCCACAGCATCACGAGTAAGAGGTGCCAAGCTTTCTTCGGCTGCTAAGGTTTTCATCAAGCGTGCATAATTACGAATAGTGGCAGGGGCTCGCTCTACATCTTCGTCAAAATCGACAACGACGCGAAACATCTTTTCGAAATCTTGATCCATCTCTTGCAGCAAGTAATACGTATCACGCCCACCAATCAACACTACTTTTACATGCAGCGGCATCGGAGCCGGGCTTAGAGTAATGGTGCTTATACCTGAATATTCACTCATTGGGTTTTCTATACGGATTTCATGCGCCTTAAGTGCACGCTTTAGCGCTCCATATACAAAGGGCTGCTCTAACAGTTTCTCTGCCTCTAAAACAAGGTATCCACCGTTAGCGTTATGCAATGCTCCCGGGCGAATCATCTGGTAGTTAGTTACCATCGCCCCCATATCATTATTGTATTCCACCCGACCAAATAGGTTCTCATAACTAGGGTGAGCTTCAAAAATGACAGGTGAGCCTTTGGTTTTACTGTTATCCACAAGCAGGTTCACACCAAATTGGTCATCCAACAGTGTGCGGCGGCCGTTCTCCGTACGTGCTTCAATCAGTCTTTCATCATTAATAAGGTCGGCGCTATTTTTGACGATATGACTTTCTAGCTGATTAAAGTAATCAGCCAAGCCACTAATATTATTATATTTCTCTTTAACTGTTTGAATCAGAGGGGATACGGTTTGGCGTGCTGTATCACGGTCGAGTACTTTCATCTTCTCGGCAGCTTCACGGCGCCATTGCGGTAGCTCAGTAAGGCTTTCTGTCAAATAGTCTTCTAGCTCAGATATGTTTTTCGAGAATGTATCCCGCGCCTCTTCTGATAGCTGGGAAAACATCGCCTCATCCATTGCCTGACCTTCAGCAACCGGAGTAAAGCCTACTGTCCCACTTTCTTGATAAACCGCAATGCTATTTTCACGTGCACGCTTTTCAACGCTATCAATGGCCTGATCATAGTGACGATTAAAATCACGCTCTATTTTACTTTTCTTACGTTGATAAGCTGGATTTTCAAATACTGCGGGTAACTCAGTCATGATCGTTTCAATCATGCGCTTATTATCACGGCGCAGCTGTGAAGCTTTGCCTGCTTGAAGCTCCATTGATACCGGGTAGCGGTCATCCAGTAAATTGTTTAAATAACACCAGTCACTGGGTTTTTTCTCTTTTTTCGCAATGCCTTTTAGGTTTTCCATCGCGAATGAGAAACGTCCGGTATGCGGATTACCCATAACAAAAAGATTATAACCGGGGCGGCGCATTCCCACGCCAAAGCCCATCGCTTCAATGGCACGTTCCTGACCAAAAAAACCATTGAAATTCTCTAAGGTTTCCGTGGTTAAAAAAGGCAAAATATCAGTGTCACATACTTTATAAAGGGCTTCGGTAGGGAGGGATTTCAACTTTTCCATCAGTACATCCTGAGCCGGAGGGTTTATAAACTTTATAAACCCTGATCGGCAGGTATGCAAGAAAACAGATGAAATAAGTCTAGGTTTAAGGCTTCTAAATCAATGATTTAATATCTGCTCACGCAGGCTACTAATAAGCGAAGTAGTATCTGGACGCACACCTCTCCAAATATAGAAAGATTCGGCAGCCTGCTCAACTAGCATGCCAAGACCATCTAACTGCTGACAGGTACCTTGATTACTCGCCCAACGGTTGAATACAGTAGGCTCAGCACTATACATCATGTCATAGCACCACGACTGTGAGTGAACCATGCCTTGTGGCAATGCAGGCATTTCTCCTTGAAGGCTAGCGGCAGTACCATTGATAATCAAATCAAATGGGCCGCTCAACATATCCAAAGACGATGCACTCACATGACCAAACGGCGAAAATAGTTCAGCTAAGGTTTGTGCTTTTGAAACGGTACGATTAGCAATCACGACTTCGCTCGGATTTTGTTCCAATATAGGCTTCATAACACCGCGCACAGCACCACCAGCACCCAACACTAATACCTTTTTTCCCGCTATCGAATAGCCGTGGTTTTCTTGGATATCTCGTACCATACCCACACCATCGGTATTTTCGCCGCACAGCACGCCTTCCTCGTTTAGATATAAAGTGTTAACGGCACCGGCAAGCTCAGCACGTTGTGAACGAATTTTAGCGACTTGCCATGCCTCTTCTTTAAAAGGGACGGTCACATTTAGCCCCTTGCCACCTTGAACTAAAAAATCCAGTACCGTTTCTTCAAACTTATCCACAGGTGCACAAATAGCTTCATAGCTCAGTAATTGCGTGGTTTGTTGAGCAAACTGCGTGTGTATCGCAGGAGACTTTGAATGTGATATTGGGTTACCAAAAACAGCATACTTATCCACAATTAAGTCTCCAACCAGTTTTGTGGCTGCAGGTAACGCTCATACAACTCCGCTTCTTCGCTACCGTCTTCCGGCTTCCAGTCATAGCCCCAGCGTACTTCAGGAGGTAACGACATTAAAATTGACTCAGTACGTCCACCTGACTGTAAACCAAATAAAGTGCCACGATCATAAACGAGGTTAAATTCAACATAGCGGCCGCGACGATGTAGTTGAAAATCACGCTGTTTTTCACCGTAAGGCGTACCATTTCTACGTTCAATAATGGGCACATAAGCTGGTAGGTACGCGTCCCCAATGGACTGCATCAAGGCAAAGCTCTTCTCAAATCCGAACTCATTCAAATCATCAAAGAATAAGCCACCAATTCCACGAGGCTCATCACGATGCTTCAGATAAAAGTAATCATCACACCAGGTTTTAAAACGAGGGTAAATCTCATCGCCGAAAGGATCACACGCAGCCTTAGCAGTCATGTGCCAATGGCGACAATCATGATCATTGCCATAGTAAGGGGTCATATCAAACCCACCACCAAACCACCATACTGGTTCTTCACCTTCTTTCTCAGCAATAAAGAAACGTACATTGGCATGTGAGGTTGGAATGTAGGGGTTTTTTGGATGCATCACTAAGGACACTCCCATCGCTTCAAAACTACGTCCAGCAAGTTCTGGCCGATGAGCCGATGCAGAAGCGGGTAGGGCATCACCAAAGACATGTGAAAAGTTAACGCCGCCTTTTTCAAAGATAGCACCATCAACAATAACACGCGTACGTCCACCGCCACCTTGTGGTCTTTCCCAACTATCTTCTACAAATTTTTGCTGGCCATCTGCTTCTTCTAACGCTTGGCAGATACGGTCTTGAAGATCTAATAAATAACTTTTAACTGCGTCAATATCGGGTGCAGACATAATTAGCCACTCTCCAATGTCGTCAAATATTAAGAACGAACTACGCGACTGTCACGCAGATCCTGTATACGGGTTGGTTGAGTTGAATCACCCAACGACCCTGGAAGGTAATAATCTAAACCATGCCCGAAGTAAGTACTCACTCTCAACAAGGTCTTTGCAGGCTCTGTTCCAGAAAGATTTGCCGACGTAGATACCACAGGCCCGTCAAATGCGTTACACATTGCTACAATACCAGGATGAGCACTAATTCTAACGGCAACGGATGTGTGCTTCCCTTTAATCCAAGACGGTATAATATTGGCAGGGTCAGGAATCAACCAGGTATTTGGACCAGGCCAGCTACTCTTGAGACGAGTTAAGCTTTCGCTATCTAAATGGTTTAACAGAGGTTGTATCTGCAGCATACTTGCGGCAACCAGAATCACCCCTTTATCAACCGGGCGTTTCTTCAGTGCTAATAACCTTTGCACTGCTTTTTCATTATACGGATCGCACCCCAAACCCCATACAGCTTCTGTGGGGTAGGCGATAACTCCACCACCATGTAATATTCTGGCGGCCTGAGAGAAATGCCACTGATTCATGCCCAAAACTCTTTGTATTAAAGCCGGAAAACTACCTGTTTCACAACGTACTTGCAACTCTACTTGAGTGTATTAACGTATCCTTTGGTAACCACCACCCGTGGCTTCAACCCAACCGAGCAACTCCAACTCTACTAAGTTTGATTGTAGCTGGCAGTCTAT
Source organism: Neptunomonas sp. (assembly GCA_034110685.1). Classification (GTDB taxonomy): domain Bacteria; phylum Pseudomonadota; class Gammaproteobacteria; order Pseudomonadales; family Balneatricaceae; genus Neptunomonas. The sequence continues at coordinate 40,085 of JAWUYS010000023.1, read as the reverse complement.
ATTACCCATACGTATGATAATCTCTTCCAGCAATGTTTGCGAGAAGTCGACCGAGTTCAATATCGTATTTTGAATATCCGATAAGTTTTTTTGATGATCATCTTGATGATCTGCTGTAGTACTCTCAGATGCTCGCCGCAACAAACCCAACATTTGTGATAACTCATCCAACATATGATCTACAGATTCAACCAGCACCGCGCCTTCTCTAATAAGCGCATGACAACCTCGGCTCCCTGGATGATCAATAGAGCCTGGTAATGCAAACACTTCCCGGCCTTGATTTAGCGCCATTCGAGCCGTGATAAGAGAGCCGCTTTTCAAGGCCGCTTCTACCACGAGAACGCCTGTCGAAAGCCCACTAATAATCCTGTTACGCCTTGGAAAGTGCGCTGCCAATGGGCCTGAACCAGGCAGCAGTTCAGTGACTAATGCCCCACCTGTTTCTAAGATCTTTTCTGATAACTTTTTATGACGACGTGGATAAATCCTATCACTTCCAGTGCCCATAACAGCGACCGTAGGCAAACCTAGATCAACAGCTGCCTGATGCGCCGCGCCATCAATGCCTAACGCCATTCCACTAGTGACTACAAAGCCACCGGCTGAAAGCGCTTTAGAGAACTGATAGGCATGACGTAGCCCCGCGGCACTCGCACTACGGCTACCGACAACGGATACCATAGGTAGATGTAAGGCATCAATATTACCCTGCAAGAACAACATCACAGGATGATCAGGAGCTTCACGAAGGAGGGCAGGGTAAGTATCATCATCTGCTAACAAGCACTGAACGTTTATACGCTGCAGCTGCTCAACAAACTGCTGTGTTGAATCCCATAGAGGCCCTCGCTGCATAACATAATTATGCAACTGGGCTTTTTGTAGACTATTTAACCGAGGAGTATTACTTGAAGTAGCCGGTTGGCTGTCTTGCCTCGCTATCAGTTTTTCAGGCGTCCATTTACCACGGAATAACTTACCTAATGTTGCGGGGCCGATGCCCGGCAACTGGCTGATAGCGATCCAGTCCTTTGGATCGCTTGGCATATTTCGCTCTCATCTTTTAACTAATTGATAGTATTTCTTAATTGTCAGCGTCTGGTGAGCGGACTGTATCCCCAATAGACAATACATTCGTTGCCGTCATGATTAAACCGTAGCTGACTTTTTCATAAGTTTTAAACACCATTAACGTGCCGGCTTCTTCAGCTGGAAGCGTTATTTTTTCTTTAGTAAGCGGATCTTTAATCGTTTCGCCCCGAGTGAATACTTTAAAGACATGCCCCGTTTTTAAACCCTCGCGCTTACCCATATTAATAGTTACTGCATCGTAACGACCAATTTTGGTAACACCGCGCAAGACGGCAAGGATCTGACCTTTCGATTCAAGAGGCGCCGCTACTGGATAGAAAACCGACTGTATGCGCGCCTCAGGAGCAGGAATAACCCGGTCTAATACACGAACTTCTTCACGAGATTTAATAATCTCCAAGCTCGTAATATCACCGTTTAAAGCACTGATTCTCGCTTCTGCAACTTTCAGCAATTCATAACCAAGCAACTCTTTAGTGCTAGGGTCGATATACTCTTTAGCAGGGCGGTAAACGTTCTGTGCTATATGTTGCTGATCAATTTCACCACGTGCATAAATTCGATCACCTGCACCCGCAATAATTCGCTCATTACGACCACCCAATACATAAGGCGTCGTCTTCAGTAATTCTTCATCCAATACGACATTGTCACTGAGGAAGGCATATAGATCTTTTAGCGGAATAGCGGGGATCGCACTATTAAGTTTAGAAACACGAGCACGCGGTTGCATGCGATCATTTTTCAAACGTAATTTCGGCTGACCATTCACCCAAGTGAGATAAAGGACGTCTCCAGGGTAGATCCAATGCGGGTCATCAATCTGCGGATTCACATCCCACAGTTCAGGCCAGCGCCAAGGCTTTTTCAAAAAGTGTCCAGAGATATCCCACAAGGTGTCGCCTTTAACGACCACATATTCTTGAGGGTAGTTCTCTTGCAGCTGTATTTGATCAGCTCTTGCTTGCACTTGAGTTGGCGTTGACAAAGCAAGCCATGAAGCCAAACATATACCAAACAGTCTTTTCATCTCAGTTCCCTTGCTGAGTGCCCGGATTGATCCATTGCACCTATAATAAACAATGGCAAACGACAAATGCATCGTAGCGTCATATCAGTATAATAGGTTAAATGATATTTTGTGCCGAATATGGCTCTTATAATAATTTTGTGAAGAATATGTGAATTTATGGCCCTGTTAACCGTTCTAGAATTTCCTGATCCACGACTGCGTACCATCGCAGAGCCCGTTGAACATGTCGATGATGCATTACGCCAAGTTATCGACGATATGTTTGAAACCATGTATGACGCTCCTGGTATTGGTCTTGCAGCAACACAGGTCAACATTCATCGTCAAATCATCACTATTGATGTATCAGAAGAGAGTGATGAGCCTTTGGTTCTGATAAACCCTTCGTTTGAAACTATCTCTGATGAACTTGAGCAGATGCAAGAAGGCTGTTTATCGGTTCCAGGCTTTTATGAAGAGATTAAACGCCCTAACCATATTCGTGTAAAAGCGCTAGACCGAAATGGCGAGTCTTTTGAAATGGAAGCTCATGATCTGTTGGCTGTTTGTATCCAGCATGAAATTGACCACCTAAATGGCAAGCTGTTCGTTGACTACCTATCTAATTTAAAGCGTAGCCGTATTCGCTCTAAGCTAGAGAAAATACATAAACTTGAACAGACTAACTAGACTGTTCGATATTGATTACCAACAGGTTTGCCAGACGCAAACCTGTTTTTGTTTATGGACACCTAATGACAACACCTTTAAGAATAATTTTTGCTGGCACACCTGACTTTGCAGCAAGCAGCCTTGCGGCTCTTATCGATAGTGAACATCAGGTTATTGGCGTTTACACTCAACCTGATCGCCCGGCAGGCAGAGGCCGTAAACTTAAAGCCAGCCCTGTTAAATCACTTGCCCTTGAGAATGATATTCCGGTGTACCAGCCTCAACGTCTTAAAGGGGAGGCAGAGCAAGCTGAGTTAGCCTCTTTAAATGCAGATCTTATGGTTGTCGTTGCTTATGGGCTGTTACTCCCTTTAGCTGTCTTAGAAGCACCCAAGTATGGCTGCATCAATGTCCACGCATCATTACTACCTAGGTGGCGCGGTGCAGCACCTATTCACCGCTCATTACTTGCAGGCGATGCTGAAACTGGCATAACGATTATGCAGATGGATGAAGGCTTAGATACGGGTGACATGTTATTTAAAAACACCTGCCCCATTTTACCGGATGACACCAGCGGCAGCTTGCATGACCGTTTAGCGATCCTTGGCGCTAGTGCCTTAATTAATACATTGCAGTTAATTCAATCAAATCAACTTAACCCTCTTAAGCAGAACGATGCTGATGCTTGTTATGCACACAAACTCACCAAAGAAGAGGGGGTAATAGATTGGTCAAACTCTGCAGAGACTATCGATAGACAAGTAAGGGGACTCTCACCTTGGCCTATTGCATACACCACACTGGGTGACGATAACTTACGTATTTTAAGCGCAGCACCAGAAGCAACAAACACTAGCGCGCAACCCGGCACTATTATAGAAGCGCACAAAGACCGCATCATCATTGCTTGTGGCAACACTACTGCATTGGGTATAACTCGTCTCCAACTACCGGGAGGCAAGCCCTTAGCAACAAAAGACGTGCTTAACTCTCGTAAAGAGCTTTTCTCTACAGGAGTACATTTAGGCTTATGATTAACGTTCGTGGTTTAGCCGCTCTCGCCATAGCCCCTCTACTTGAAGAGAGAGGTTCATTAAAACAATCCTTAGCTGAATCATTGCAACAGTGCGATGAAAAAGACAAATCACTTCTTAGACAAATATGTTTTGGTACCGCTAGAAACTATCCAAAACTACAGCTCATAGCCGATGCGTTGCTTGAAAGACCAATTCGCAAGTCTGACACTCACATTCGCGCACTACTGCTTGTGGGTCTTTACCAGCTACTAGAGATGCGAATCCCTGCACACGCAGCCATTAGTGAAACTGTTGAAGCAGCACACCAGTTGGACGCACTAAGAGTAACAGGGCTCCTTAATGCCGTGCTTAGACGTTTTGACAGAGAAAAAGATCAGATTATCGAAACGCTATATGATGAGCCGGTTTTCTTATTTAATCATCCGAGCTGGTTTATAGAAAAGCTTAAACACAATTGGCCGCATTTTTGGCAAGAGATTTTGGTTCAGAACAACCAACAAGCACCAATGACTATTCGTGTAAATCAGCAACATGTTTCACGTGAAACATACTTATCCACATTGGCCGATATGGATATTAGCGCTAGCCCATGCACATACTCAGAACAGGGGATTACACTCGCAACTCCTGTTGATGTATCAAACCTGCCGGGATTTGAGGAAGGTAGCGTTAGCGTACAAGATGAAGCAGCACAGCTAAGTACACCTTTGTTAGCAGCAAAAGAGGGTGAACATATCCTCGATGCTTGCGCTGCACCAGGCGGAAAGTTATGCCATTTATTAGAATCTATAAAAGGCATTTCAGTTGACGCTTTAGAAATATCTGAAAAACGTGCGGACAGAATTAATGAAAACCTTGAAAGGCTCAGACTTAATACAAGACTCATCATTGGCGACGCATCAACAGATGAATGGTGGGACTCTGCTCAGTACGACAAAATTCTAGTAGATGCACCTTGCAGTGCAACCGGTGTGATTCGCAGAAACCCTGATATTAAGATTTTACGTAAAGCAGAAGAAATTGTGGCTATCTCGAACCTGCAGCTAAAAATACTTAATAATTTATGGGGAATGTTAAAAAGCGGCGGAACATTAGTTTATGCTACTTGCTCAATTTTCCCTCAAGAAAACGAGCGCCTAATTGAACGCTTCTTAAAGCAACATGAAGATGCGAGCCATATCCCCATTGATGCAAGCTGGGGAATTGAAAGGCCATATGGAAGACAACTGTTCCCTCAGCCAAACGGCCACGACGGATTCTTCTACGCAAGCCTAAAAAAATCTGACGATTAACTCTAGCGGAAAAGCGGATGAAAATAGTTATTCTAGGAGCAGGCCAGGTTGGCGGCACACTTGCTGAAAACCTGGCAAACGAAGCCAATGACATCACTATTGTTGACACTGATATTAACCGACTTCGTGAGCTACAAGATCGATTGGATATCCGCACCGTAGAAGGTAATGCTTCATACCCAAGCCCACTAGCACAAGCGGGAGCCCAAGATGCAGACATGCTTATTGCGGTAACTAATAGTGACGAAGTGAATATGGTGGCATGCCAAATAGGGCAGACGCTATTTAACATCCCGACAAAAATAGCACGCGTGCGAGCTCATGATTATCTACAACAAGACAAGCTACTCTTTAATAAAGATGCCATGCCTATTGATGTACTGATCAGCCCTGAGCAATTAGTAACACAACATATTAAGCGTCTAATTCAACAACCCGGCGCACTACAAGTACTCGACTTTGCTGAAGGTAAAGCCCAACTCGTAGCCGTCAAAGCTTACTATGGCGGCCCGCTAGTAGGGCGAGAAATAGCTTATTTACGTACCCATATGCCAGCAGTCGATACCCGCGTTGCTGCTATTTTCCGACAGGGCAAACCGATTATCCCTCAAGGAGACACCGTCATCGAAGCTGATGACGAAGTGTTCTTTATCGCTGCTAAGAAAGATATCAGAGCAGTGATGAGTGAGCTGCGCCGTTTGGACAACCCTTACAAGCGTATCATCATTGCCGGCGGCGGTAACATTGGGGCACGTTTAGCTAGCGATATTGAATCCGATTTTCGGGTTAAAATTATTGAACGCAGCATGCCACGCTGTAATCAGCTGGCGCGCACACTCAACAATACAATTGTCTTAAATGGTAGCGCCTCAGACAAAGAGCTATTGCTGGAAGAGAACATTGAAGATACCGATGTATTCTGCGCATTAACCAATGATGATGAAGCAAATATAATGGCTTCGATGCTGGCAAAGCGTCTTGGAGCAAGAACTGTCATGACGCTTATCAACAATCCAGCGTATGTTGATCTTGTCCAAGGCGGTGTCATCGACATTGCTATATCACCACAGCAAACCACCATTGGTGCTCTACTAACTCACGTGAGACGTGGTGACGTAGCGGCAGTGCATTCTTTAAGGCGTGGCGCAGCGGAAGCACTAGAGGCTGTAGCACACGGTGACAAACGTAGTTCAAAAGTAGTCGGGCGAGCAATTGAAGATATCGACCTTCCTCCTGGCACAACCATTGGAGCTATCGTACGAAACGATGAAGTGTTAATCGCGCATGATGATGTGGTCGTTGAGAACGGCGATCATGTGATCTTATTTTTAGTTGATAAACGGCGTATTAGCGAAGTTGAACGGCTATTCCAAGTCGGCCTCGCATTCTTCTAACCCTGAGACATCGTCATGCACTATCGCGTTATACTAAGAATTTTAGGCATACTTTTAATGGTGTTCAGCATTACTATGCTGCCACCAATCGCCGTTTCATTATTCTATGATGATGGCCATGACTACGCATTTGTTGGCGCATTTGCGATTACAATAACCACAGGGTTCCTCATATGGCTCCCGGTTTATCGTGTTCGGCAAGACTTAAGAACACGAGATGGCTTTCTAATAACAGTACTCTTTTGGGTAGTGCTGGGTATGTTTGGAGCCGTCCCATTAATACTCTCACAAAGCCCACACCTCATCGTTGTAGATGCAGTTTTTGAATCGCTCTCAGGTTTAACCACCACCGGAGCGACCGTAATAACCGGTATTGATACATTACCAAAATCCATACTCTACTACCGCCAACAGCTTCAATGGCTTGGTGGTATGGGTATCATCGTACTTGCCGTGGCGATACTTCCAATGCTGGGAATCGGGGGGATGCAGCTATATAGAGCAGAAACACCTGGGCCGGTAAAGGACAGCAAGCTAACACCTCGTATCACCGAAACAGCAAAAGCACTCTGGTATATCTACCTCTCACTTACAATCGCCTGCGCACTCGGGTACTGGGCCGCCGGTATGACACCGTTTGATGCCATCGGCCATAGCTTTTCAACCGTAGCCATAGGTGGATTCTCAACGCATGATGCGAGTATCGGCTATTTTGACAGCACGGTTATTGAAGCGATTTGTATCTTCTTTATGGTGATTTCAGCCGTCAACTTCAGCTTACATTTCTTTGCGTGGCGACAAAAAACCATACTGCATTACTTCAAGGATCCTGAATTTCAATTTTATGTCAGCATACTCGCTGCTGTCACACTGATCACTATGCTCGTGCTCATAAGCACTGAGACATACGCGCCTATTGAGTCTATGCGAAAGTCTATTTTCATGGTTGTTTCTATCGCCACGACACCGGGCTTTGCCACCGCAGACTTTGCGCATTGGCCGGTCATGTTGCAATTTATGCTATTTGTGGCAGCTTTTGCTGGGGGCTGTGCAGGCTCTACTGGCGGTGGTATGAAGGTTATTCGCGTATTGCTTATTCTTAAACAGGGTTACCGAGAGATCATGCGGTTAGTGCACCCCAATGCCGTAATCCCAGTCAAGCTTGGCAACAAACCTATCTCTGATCGTGTTCTAGAAGCGGTATGGGGGTTTTTCTCCGTATACCTAATCGTATTTATCATCATGCTCATCGCGCTGCTAGGAACAGGATTGGATCAGGTCACGGCATGGTCTGCCGTTGGTGCCGCACTTAACAACCTAGGCCCAGGGCTAGGTGACGTTGCCGTTTACTATGGCAATCTTAACGAAACAGCTAAATGGATACTTTGCTTTGCTATGCTACTAGGGCGCTTAGAGGTATTCACGCTACTGGTTCTATTTACTCCAGCCTTCTGGAAGCGATAACCTCAGCGCTTGCGGTAGGGCCTCAAGACGCCTTCTGGTTGATGGTCAAAGCGCTTGTACTCCCATTGATACTGCTCAGGAAGCGCTCTAACACAGCGCTCTACTGAACGGTTCATTCCTTCAATGGCAACAGACAGGTCTTTATCATAGATGCTCGGGTCTGCTTCCATAAAATGAAGATTAAAGCCTTCCGCATTTTCCAAACGCTCAGCATAACCACAAATAACTTTAGCGCCGGTTTGTTTAGCCAATTGAGGCAACAGTTTCATACTGTATGCAGAATTGCCAAAAAAAGACGCATACTCACCACCAATAGCCGGCTCTTGGTCTGGCAAAATCCCAACCATCTCACCTCGCTTAAGCGCCTTCATTACTATCCTGACACCCGAAGCATCTGCTGCTGCCAACTTTGTACCTAAGCGAGCACGCATTTTTTTAATCATATCGTCCATCAACTTTAATTTTGGCGGACGATACATAGCAGTAAGCGAATAATGATCAGACAAATAAAGATTAAGAATTTCCCAGTTTCCTAGGTGAGGCGCGATAAGAATTACACCTTTACCATGCGACAAGCTTTCCTCAACAAGTGACTCATTATTAACTTGCTTGATCGTTTTAAGGGAACGCGAAGGAGGCCACAACCAAGACATCCCCATCTCTGAAAACGTTTTGCCCGTCTCTATAAGACTGGTAGCGATAAGCTTCTCTTTTTGCTCTACAGACAACTCAGGGAAGCACAGGTCAATATTAATCTTTGTAACCCGGTACAAATTAGAATCGTGATTTTTTGATGATCGCTTACCAATAAAAGCACCTAAAGATTGAGCCCATTTTAGTGGGAGTAATGACATCAACCCTAATACAGCAATAGCGAGAATCGCTTTTAAGTGCTTCATTGCACGTCCTCAAAACAAAAATGACATTATATATAATCCAGCATAAAAAAATTCATAAAAGGAGTATTCATAATTAATTCGGTGTAATTACTAGATTCCACAAGGCCACATTCAGCCGGTTGCTGGCCAGTTCGATGATTTCGGCCTGTTGTACTGCGTTTTGAAAAGGAAAAAGAAAGCCAATGGTGTATAATTTAGCGCTAAATTTTTCACTCTATTTCTAAATGGTGGTTTCCGTGACGGACAATGTGACTACGGATGTAAGTACGTTCCAGGGATTAATCCTGGCACTCCAAACCTATTGGGCTGAACAGGGCTGTGTAATCATCCAGCCTCTGGATATGGAAGTAGGTGCGGGGACATTCCATCCTGCTACATTCCTACGCGCAATAGGGCCTGAAACATGGCGCTCGGCCTATGTTCAACCGAGCCGACGTCCAACCGATGGCCGCTACGGAGAGAACCCGAACCGTTTGCAACACTACTACCAATTCCAAGTTGCACTAAAGCCTTCACCAGATAATATCCAAGACCTATATTTGGAATCTCTACAACGCGTCGGTGTTGATCCACTAGTTCATGACGTACGCTTTGTGGAAGATAACTGGGAATCACCAACACTAGGTGCTTGGGGCTTAGGTTGGGAGATCTGGCTTAACGGAATGGAAGTATCGCAGTTCACATACTTTCAACAAGCAGGTGGGCTGGAATGTTATCCAGTGACAGGTGAAATCACATATGGTCTTGAACGTATTGCTATGTATTTGCAAAACGTCGATAGCGTTTATGATCTCATTTGGGCAAAAAGCCCGGATGGAAGTGTAGTGACCTATGGCGATGTGTTCCATCAAAATGAAGTAGAACAGTCTACTTATAACTTTGAACACGCTGATGTACCAAAGCTGTTTGAAAATTTTGATCACTATGAAGCAGAATGTAACAAGCTTCTTGAAGTCAATTTACCACTACCTGCTTACGAGCAGGTTCTTAAAGCATCGCACACATTCAACCTGCTTGATGCTCGCCATGCTATTTCTGTAACAGAGCGACAGCGCTATATATTACGCGTTAGAACCTTAGCTCGTGGTGTAGCACAAGGCTACTATAACACGCGTAAAGAGCTTGGTTTCCCGTTGGCGCCTGAAGCACTGCGCAACGAAATTTTAGCAGCTCATCAGGAGGATAAGTAATGACAGCCCGTGATTTCCTGGTAGAACTCGGTACTGAAGAGTTGCCACCTAAGGCCCTCAAAAACCTATCTGCTGCATTTACCAAAGGCATTACTGATGCTCTAACTAAAGCTAACATTAGCTTTGGTGAAGTGAGCGCATTTGCTGCTCCGCGCCGCTTAGCAGTAAAAATTTCTGCCTTAAGCAGCCAACAACCAGATACAGCTGTTGAAAAGCGTGGACCATCTTGCAAGGCTCCTCAACAAGCCATTGATGGCTTTGCTCGTTCTTGTGGCATTGAGGCTAGCGAACTTGAGGTTCTTGAAACCAACAAAGGTGATTACTTTGTATTTCGCGCAACAGAAAAGGGAAGCGATACCATTTCGTTGTTACCTAGCTTTGTGCAGGACTCAATTAATGCATTACCCATTCCAAAGCGCATGCGCTGGGGTGCCAGCCGCATTGAGTTCGTAAGACCGTCTAAATGGCTAGTTATGCTATTTGGAGACGAGATAGTCCCTGCAGAAATTTTAGGTGTGACTTCTGGGCGTAAAACACGTGGGCACCGTTTCCATTACAACCAAGAAATTGAGTTGATGGCAGCCTCTGAGTATGAAGAAAAACTGCTTTCACCAGGCTATGTCATTACTGATTTTGCAAAACGCCGCGATAAAATTGAAGCACAGATCATTAAAGCGGGCAGCGATATTGGTGGCACAGCAGAAATCGACCCTGAACTGCTTGATGAAGTGACGGCTCTAAATGAATGGCCAGTAGCATTAACAGGCCGCTTTGAAGAGCGCTTTCTTGATGTTCCTCCTGAAGCGCTCATTCTATCCATGAAAGAAAACCAAAAGTACTTTCATGCTGTAGATAGTGAAGGCAGCTTGATGCCTTACTTCATAACAGTTGCCAACATCGAGTCTAAGGATCCACAGAAAGTTATCGAAGGGAACGAAAAAGTCATTCGTCCTCGCTTAGCTGATGCTGCTTTTTTCTTTGAGACAGATAAGAAAACCACACTTGAGTCTCGTGTAGAGAAGCTGTCTAGCGTAGTTTTTCAAAACCAGCTAGGTACTGTACTTGATAAAGCTAAGCGTATTTCTGAGTTGGCAGGCTATATAGCAGAGCTTCTGAACACTGACGTAGATAATGCCAAAAGAGCAGGGTACCTTGCAAAAGGTGACTTACTAAGTGACATGGTATTCGAATTCACAGACCTCCAGGGCCTGATGGGTTATCACTATGCACTGAATGACGGCGAAGCTAACGAAGTGGCTACAGCTATCAACGAGCAGTATCTACCTAAATTTGCGGGGGACGAACTGCCTGCTAGCAATGCAGGTATTGCTGTTGCCTTGGCCGATCGCTTAGATACATTGACTGGATTGTTTGGTATCAAGCAGCCGCCTACAGGCTCTAAAGATCCATTCGCACTTCGTCGCGCATCTCTAGGCATACTTCGCATTATCATTGAGCGCGAACTAAACCTCGACCTTACAGACGTTGTTGCTAAGGCTGTTTCCTTGCATAACGATCTGCCCGCTGCGGATACTGCAACAAAGCAGGTAACGGACTTTATGCTGGAGCGCCTACGCGCATGGTATGAAGACAAAGGGGTATCTATTGATAGCTACCTCGCAGTTGTTGCTGTTCGCCCAACACAGCCTTTAGATTTCGACAAGCGTGTTAATGCTGTGAATAGCTTTAAGGCATTGCCGCAAGCTGCATCACTGGCTGCGGCCAATAAACGTGTTTCTAATATTCTTGCGAAAAATGAAACAAGTGAGTCCGCTTCTGTTGATACATCTTTGCTCAACCAAGCTGAAGAGATTGCTCTAAACAACAGTGTTGATTCATTGCAAGGCCGTATACAGCCACTTTTCGAAGCAGGTGACTATACCAAGGCACTCGCTGAGTTAGCGACTCTTCAAACTGATGTTGATGCGTTCTTCGATGCTGTAATGGTTATGGATGAAAATATTAAGGTTCGTAATAATCGTATAGCGATTCTTGCCAAACTTCGTGCTTTATTCTTACGTACTGCTGATATCTCTTTGCTGAACAGTTAAACAATTCTTTGTTTACTGCATATAAAAAAACCGGCTCAGGCCGGTTTTTTATTATCTGCTATTACAGTGTTTCACGTGAAACATTAACTATGGATACGAACTAGGCGACTGGGAACAATAAATTTAAGCGCTTTTATTTAAAAAACGACGACCTGGGAAACGAACACCCAGTATTAAACCATTACCTAACAGAACCAATAATAAGCCAGCAACGCTACTCAAACTCCACACATAGCCTTCAAAAACAGTAGAAAGGCTAAGCGCCACAACAGGAAACATTACAGTCGCATAGGCTGCTTTGTTAGCGCCAATACGGCCGACTAATGACAAGTAAGCAGTAAACCCTACAACCGTTCCAATAATAGCTAAATACAGCAGGCTTCCGACATAGCGAGGGCTCGTATCCCAGATTAAAGGCGTATCAGTTATCCATATCAAACCTGCAAGAAATAGAGCACCATAGATCATTGCATAACCATTACTGGTTAAAGGCTTCAGCCCTTGTTTACTGTGCCTAAGGGAAATCATATTTCCTAGCGAAAAAAGGTATGTGCCCAATAGCCCCAAACCAATTCCTTTCAGATCAGATACTTCAAAACCACTACGGCTGAGCTCAGGCCAAAACATTAAGCAAAGCCCAAACACACCTAAAATCCCTGCAAAGAAAACTTCAGAAGAAGGGCGTTCGCCCCAAAATAATCGACTATTGATTGCATTGAACAAGGTGGCAGCAGAGAAAATAACGGACAACAACCCACTAGCAATAGTATGGCTTGCTGTGTAAAAACAAACGAAGTTCATTGAAAACAAACACACACCTTGCAACACCATAAAGCCGTGATCCGTTCGTGTTGTGGTTTGCACACGTCGAAACAGGTAAAGCAATGGCAACAGCACTACGCCAGCAATAGCAAAGCGATAAAATACTGACGCGAGTACCGGTACATCACCTGCCTGCCAATGTATGGCTATCCACGTGGTGCCCCAAATGAGTACCGTATTTAAATATAAAAATGTATTCATAGCTTTCTCCTCAGATCTTGCATACTAAGGCTTAGACTTGAGGGCAGATATCACAATCTTGCTATTTTGTTCTTATCTTGCGGTTAGCTAACAGCAACCCAACGATTAGCCAAATACTCTTTAGAGCGCTGGTGATAAACTAAAACCATGACACAGATAACCGCTGCGCTAGAACACCGCTCTATCAACCAGCCATCTACTCGAGTGGATGATACGCTGGCGGCCTCAAATGCAGTACAGCGTAATATCTGTGAGTTACCTGGTGGTCTTAGCTTTGCTCACTGGGCTAATGACTGGGACCGCGTGACCTACCAAAACCTTAATCACCACACACTTAGTATTTATCTTCAAGGTGGAGGATCGCAGGTTCGTCGATGCGACCTGCCACAACTCAGAGGTGAACCTGGCAGTGTTTGTCTTTTCCCGGTAGGGCACGATTCAAAATGGGAAATAGAAAGCCATCTTGAATTCATACATCTGTATTTCAGTGATGATGCTCTTCGTAAACTTGCCGTCACGGCTTTCGACCTAGACCCTCGCTGTATAGAACTACCCGATTTAACCTATGTGAATGATCCACAGCTAGTACAAATACTTCACAACGAAATACTGCCACTGCATTGGCAAGACAGTAGTGACTACCTGGCTTTACAGCAGGGTAGCGAAGCAATAATGCTGCATTTACTCAAACACCATATACGCCTAGGCTCTGCTCCTGAGCTATTTCGTGGAGGCTTAACAACAGCCGTGCGCAACCGGGTAATTGAATATATTCACAACAGAATAGGAGAGGCGATATCATTAGAAGAGCTTGCTAGCATAGCGCAACTCAGCCCCTTTCATTTTAGTCGAATGTTCCGAATGAGTATGGCTTGCACACCCCATCAGTACCTTACTCAACTGCGAATTGATCATGCTAAAAATCTACTCACAAACTCACTACGTGAAGAAGAACGGCCATCATTAAGTGGTATAGGGCTACAGTGCGGCTTCAGTAATCAAAGTCATTTTGGCCGTACCTTTAAGCAGCATGTTGGTATAACCCCCGCGCAGTACCGCAAAGCACTACGCTAGCAACCTAATGCCCACATAAGTCAGTATTAAAAATTCATAGCACAGACATTTCATCTAAAAGAGAACTTACTGCATTGAGTAAAGGGTCTTGGTTACGACTAGAAAGGTGAGCGAATAACACTCTAACCGTACTTTGCACTTCACATAGCAATTCAACATCACCATTGGATAGGGCATCTTTAGCTGCATTTGCATGCAAGAGACCAACACCAACACCACCAGCGATCAAAGTGCGTGTAACGCTTTCACTGTCAATGCTGATAATCTGCTTAGGCTGTATTGTATGTTCTTGGAATAAACGCTCTGCGGCACGCCCACAACAAGTACTAGACGTAGGGCATATCCAAGGCAGTTCTGCGAGCACAGCCCAATCTAAAGGCTGTTCAGGGGGTACTAGCCCTAAAGGTGCAGCTAAGAAAATACCGAAACGAGAAATCTCAACGGTGGTCAATATAGCATCAGGCTCACCCACTTCACTGTAGAAACCCGCATCTAAGTGAGCATCACGAATACCATTAAGAATATCGAGTGATGTAGCATATTGATGTACAACAACCTCTAACTCTGGGTAGCTTTCAGAAAGACGCATAAGAAGCTGGCCCAGTATTTCGGTACTTGCATTACCGCCAGCACCAATATGCAGCTTCCCTGAAACACGTCCTTTTATACTGGCTGCTTCCTCAATAAATTCTCGATGCACTAGCAAGGTTTGTTCTGCTTTTGCGAGTAACCGCATACCATCGTTAGTCAAACTCATCCCCTTTGGAGTGCGCTCAAATAAGGTAAGGCCCAGTGTTTCCTCAATGGCTTTTATGTGTGCACTCACCGCAGGCTGGCTTAAGTAAAGCCGTTCTGCCGCACGCGTTATGCTACCTTCACGTGCAACAGTAACCAGTGTTTTTAATTGATGAATTTCCATTCAATTTCTACCAAATAGTTCTTACGATGATCTATTAATAAAAAAAGGGCTTCTTAAAACAGACCTAAAAAGCGCCACCATAACAGATCTAGTGGAATCAATATTACCGTGCTGCACACGAACAATGCTATGCACAGCTTACTCATTGCACCCAACGGTAGGTTACCCAACTGCATAGCCATAATTAAGGGAGGAGCCTGATAGGGCAAAAGTACGTTAGAAAAAGCCAAGACCTGAGTCATTAACACTGTGCCTAAAGGCAAACCCGTAATGCTTGCCAAATTATCACTAAGGGGACTCATAACAGCGGGTACACTCGGCAAACTTGCTAATAGTGCAATCAACGTAGAGATTGCCGTCAACGCTATAACATTCCAAAGTGGCCGGTCATTTGAAAACCCAGCATACCCACTCAAGCTTTGCACCATCACTTCACCCAGTCCGGTAGATGAAATAACCGTGCCTAAACCCATAATGCCAGCGACAAAGAACAGTGATCCATACTTTATATCTTTATCTAAACAGCTTTTTGAAGTCAGGTTGGAATATGGCCAAAGACAATAAAGTGCAGCGGCTAAACCTATCCACCCAGGTGAGATATGATGAACACCATCAGAAAGCCAAAAGACAAGGCAAGCGCCCAGTAACGCAACTAAGTGCGTTTGCGTAGTACTCATTGTGGCGTTATCGTTTTTATATGATTTCTTATTAACAGGGTCGCTATCTGGAAACATCCAAACAATAAGTAAAACTAAGCAACCTGCTTTAATAAGACCTAATACAGGAAAGTGCAGCAGTAAGTAGTCCCAGTACGAGACCTCATGAGCATACAAATTCTCTGCCATTCCAGCCAAAATCATATTAGGCGCGTTAGAAGGCAGGATAGCGAAAGCGGGCAACCATGTTCCGAAAGCCGCCGCAGTAAGCATTCCTACACGGCCATTAGATGCGGAGCTGTATCCCATATGATCCGCAAGGGCGACAATAATAGGAATCAATAAAACAATACGGCCCATCGAAGAGGGCATCACAAAAGCAAGTAAGACGCTAAAGACCACAATACCTAAAATAACACGGTTATAACGCAAGCCTAACATCCGTGATAAAAGGCCCGCTGCACGCCTACCAAGCCCTGTATGACGTATAGCCACACCAATGACCATACCGCTAAATAACAGCCAGAAGGTTGAGGAGTGAAAGCCTGAGAACACAACCTCGGCGGGTGCTATTTCAAAAACAACCGCAATTAGGAAAAAGGCCAGTGCAGGCCAGTACTCAGGAACAGCAGCAGTGGCCCATAAGCCAATGCAAAATACCGTTAGCGCAGCGACAACAGCCATATCTATAGAGACGAACTGTACAGCGACTCCTCCAGTAGATATGGCAGCAACGACGATGATAACAATATGCCAGATACGATTATTGAGTACCTGTAAGATTCTTTTCTTCAGTATCGATGAACTATTGGGTCCGGTAACTTTTTCTGCCAATGGGTTATGCGAAGGAGATGTTTGTTCTGTCATAAATAAACCTTGCTTGCAGCACTTATCCTGTAATGGGATAACTTTGCCACCTAAGCACTCGGCTAATCCAATCGTTTATCTGGAGGTTCTGCCTCAGATAAACTGAGGTCGATAAGTGCTTGTATGCGAACGTTACCAGCATTATTGACGGCAAGATGTCGATACGAATCAATGAAAAAAATATAAGCTTTATTTAAAAGGTAAAAAAGTTTCCCTATTTCAGTTTGGTTTCAGCTACTGGTTTTAAAGTAGCACCATCAACAGCGAAACACGCTGAACTACTTTAAGGAAACGACCATGAAAACTTTACTGACTACAGCTCTTCTTTCTTCTGCTCTTTTAGCTTCTCAGGCGTTTGCCGGTGGTTTAAATGATTTTCCTGCTCAGTCTGTTGAAGCTAATCTAGCTGCAGGGCATGCAGCAACAGCTCAGGGTTTTGCGTCTGTTGGTAGCCCGTTATCTGATTTGGGTGCTTCTGTACAAGCACATTTGGGAAAGGGTAATAACAACCTAGTTAGCTCTTATAGCACAACAGTGGCGCTAACAGGCTTAGTCGCTCCAGCGGGATCAACCGAAGCTCAGCTGTAATATTGTGATATTGCATAAGGGAGGCACAACCTCCCTTAAACATTCCCATAATCATATAAAACCACCATACATTACTGCTGGCACGTATTATCTGCCGAGTTAATGTACTGCAAAGGCATTAGGATAATCCTGCTATTGATACAGATAACAGGCTGCGCAGTTCTTACCTAAATACTTTAAGTAGAATACCGAGCCATGGGCAGTATTTGTATTTCAGACTAATTGCTCTAGCGCCGTGGAAGTAACAATTTTTTCTAATTGCGGTAACTCAGCCAGCTGTTGGCGTACTTGAGTCAAACGTTCCATTGATCGAGCCTCAACAAACACTAATACATCCGTTGTTCCACTCAAGGCATGTGCTTGGCGAACTTCCACAATCGCTTTTATCTCCTTTTTAACTGCGGCTAGGTCAAAAGGCCTAAACGTCAGCTCAAAATAAGCACACACGCTTTGTTGCTCTTGCGTATCTCCTCTCTCAATCGTATAACGACAGATCACTCCTTGGCTCTCAAGTTTACGGACACGGTCATTAACCGCCGTACGTGATAGGCCAATAGATTCACCTATTGCAGCAAATGGCTGTCGAGCATTTTGCGCAAGAAGATCAAGGATGGCGCTGTCAAATTTATCCATTACAGCTCTCTCATTACTTTTATGTTTTCACAATAGAACAACACAAATCATCTGTAGCGATAAATTGCTCTTATTCACGGCAATATTACTGAAATAACGTCACTTTAACAGTGAATGCCGCGCATTTAGCAGCAGTACTTAAAGACCTATTTTTGTAAGCTTATTAAGACATAGACAGCGTCTTTTATCATCATATAGGTCTTCATAATGACATTGCCACTCACAGACAACATTCACTACATTCAAGGCCAGCTGCACATCGAAGCATGCAGTATCGAATCTATTGCAGCAAAAACTAATACACCTTTTTACTGTTACTCTAAAGCTCAGCTATTAGCCAATATCAACCATTGCCAAACAGCATTCAAGCCTCATGGTATTGGTATTCACTATGCGATGAAAGCTAACAGCAATCTGAGTATTTTAAGAATAATCGCCGATCAGGGGCTAGGCGTTGACCTCGTATCTAGCGGAGAACTACTGCGTGCTCAAGCTGCTGGCATACCCGAAAAATCAATGATTTTTTCGGGCGTAGGCAAAACGGCGGCTGAACTCAGGCTGGCTATTGATGCGGGTGTTGGTCAATTTAATATAGAGTCAGCAGAAGAGCTGGAGCTACTCGCGACACTGGCAACACAACACGCGCGGGCAATTAACGCTGCACTTCGAGTTAACCCTGATGTAGCAGTCGATACTCATAAAAACATTACGACAGGTCGCAAAGGAAATAAATTCGGCATCACGATAGAACAAGCCTTATCTCTCTATCAGCGCTATGCAGACCACCCTTGGATAAAATTAAGCGGGTTAGCGATGCACATAGGATCACAAATTCAAAGTGCGGCGCCTTACTGCCAAGCGATTGATAAATTGATGGCTTTGGCGCAAAAAATTGAAGAAGCGGGTTTTTCTATTAATAGTCTTGATCTAGGGGGAGGCTTCGGCGTCGATTACGGAGAGGGAGCCAGTTTAGATTTAGTATCTGTTGCTCAAGAAATTGCGCGCTCTACAGCCGGTTTCAAAGGCCGTGTTATCGTTGAACCAGGACGCTCTCTCGTAGCAAACGCAGGCGTGTTGGTTTCACGTATAACCTATATCAAAGAAGCACAACCCAGCCCGTTCCTGATTCTTGATGCCGCCATGAACGATTTAATACGACCAGCGCTCTATCAAGCATCACACCCCATTGCGCCAACCCGTACTGATAAAGACTCTTGTATGCGTCACTATGACATTGTCGGCCCTATCTGTGAAAGCACTGATACCTTCGCACGCAATTACCCATTGAGTGAGTCACTCAAAGCAGGGGAGCTCGTTGCTTTTCTCTGCACGGGTGCTTATGGGTCGGTGATGAGTTCGACTTATAACAGCCGAAGTATTCTGCCAGAGCTACTCGTTAGCGGCACTGAGACGCAGATTATTCGTAAAGAGGTCACACAAGCCCAACTCATACAATATGAGCAGTAAACCTTACATCGCTCTTAAACAATCCCTGCGATACAAAACAGCGACGGCACTGGCCGTCGCTGAGGTTTAAGCCCGAGAGCTAAGGACTATTACCATCCTTTTTTACGCTGTTTAGCATGAGATGAAACAGAGCGGTAATAACGAGTTCTTGATCGATCATTAGCACGTTTTTCGGCCAACGAAGCACTGTTAAAAGCTTGTTCCTGCATTAGTTTGTTAAAGCTAGCTAAACGCCGGCTTTCTAGCTCTCCTGCTGCAATAGCCGCTTGTATAGCGCAACCAGGCTCATCTTGATGCTGACAGTCACTAAATCGACATAGTTTTTGTAAGTCACTAATGTCAGTAAAAGTCTCTTTAACACCTTGTTCACAGTCTGCAATTTGCAGCTCACGCATCCCCGGTAAGTCTAAAAGAATCCCTCCTGAAGCCATAAAATGCATAGTACGCGCTGTAGTAGTATGTCTACCTTTACCATCTGCATAGCGTATCAAGCCTGTTGCTTGCGCTTCTTGCCCCAACAAAGTATTGATCAATGTTGATTTTCCCACACCAGAAGAACCTAGCAACGCAATTGTTCTTCCTTCGTGGCACCAGGCGTCTAAGCCTTGAGTACTAGCAGTATCAAGCCCATTTACAGCCTCAACCATCAATAGAGGATCAAGTGCCTGAACCTTGCGCACATAACTGACGGTATCTTCACAGTGATCGGCTTTGGTCAGTACCACAACAGCCTCGGCACCGGCATCTTTCACAAGAGACAAATACCGCTCAATACGGTTCAGGCTGAAATTGCTATTGAGTGAGCACGTCACAAAAACTGTATCAACATTTGCAGCAATAGATTGGGATACCAACTTGCTACCCGGTGCTTTACGAGAGAAAAACGACAACCGATTTAATGCTCGATGAAAGTGGCCTTCGTCATCAAGTAAGAGCCAATCACCCACAGTAAGAAAGGGCATATCACTGGCGAGTGATAACCTGTGTTTTCCATGTGCATTAATCAGTTCGAGGTAAGAACGGTGCTGCGCAACAACGCGCGAAGGAGTAAAAACATCCCACTCATCAAGAGAAAGCTGTTGCTGAAAAAAAGAGGTCCAGCCCAATTGGGATAAAGAGTAATTTGTAGTCATAGTAAGCCCTGACGCATAAAAGCATCATAGAAACGTTTCATCAGGGGCTAGTAAGCCCCGGCTTAGAAACCGGGCAGAGAAATCAGGTGTTACGTGAGATCAGACGACTGCCCGGAAGGTGTTGACTACAAACATGAATACCCTCCAGTGCGGAATTAGTTATAAAACAGCACTAATTTAACAGCTTAGTGTTACTGGTCAAGCCTTAAAAGCTAGCAGATCAAACACGCATCAATTTATCTTTATCAGGCCAGCCTCTCGTTTTACAAATCTTTACCTAGCTTTACATTTTCAGTTGTTAATAACTCATGGGAGAGTCGTTAAACTTTCAGCTCCTAATTTCGTTTGAGCAATTAATATGGATACCCTATCAAAGTTTTCTAAACACACTGTCGCGCTTCACTGGTTAATTGCCTTTGCGATGATCGGCAGCCTCGCATTTGGGCTCTATCTAGAAGAGCTCCCACGCTCTCCTGATAAGGGCTCCCTCATCGGCATACATAAGTCGATCGGTGTATTGATACTACTATTTGCTCTCTATCGTGTGATGCATAGGCTACGTAATAAACTACCGCAACCCCTTACTGTTTCGCCTCTATGGCAACAAAGGTTTGCAACTGTTGCACATATATTCTTACTTACTGGAACTGTATTTATGCCTATCTCAGGAATCTTAATGTCAGTCGGAGGAGGCCATCCCGTTGCTGTGTTTGGATTAGAGTTAATCACTGCTGGAGAAGGCAATGACCTGATAGGAAATATTGGCGGAGCGATTCATGGCTTAGGAGGCAAACTGCTGATATTAGCGGTTGTGTTGCATGTTGTCGGTACTTTAAAACACCACGTAATTGATAAAGATGGGACACTCAAACGCATGCTGGGTGCACGCGTCTAGTTTTAATTACTGAGCCTCTAAACACTCTCATCACACATGATAAACAAGCAGCCGCTGGGCTGCTTTTTACTTATACTTTTCTTGCATCTGCAATAGCATGCTTTCTCTTTCATAACCTGTAACGTACTCAAGAAACGTATGTGCAACGACAGACAGATGTTTAGCCTGCAAGTTTGCAAGATACCACTTAGTTGTAATAGGTAATTCTTGTACATCCAGCTCAACCAATCCTCCGCTGCCGCCAAACGCAAGCGTGTGGCTGGATAGAATAGAAACACCGAGACCGGACATCACCGCATGTTTTATGGCTTCATTGCTTTCTATGGTCATCCTCACATTTGGCCGAAGCCCATGCTGAGCAAAGTGCTTTTCTACTGCATAACGAGTACCGGACCCCGTTTCTCGTATCAAAAACGGCTGGTCTGCAAATGCTTCTAACGGGATGCATTTTTCATCCGCAAGAGGGTGATTCTTTTGAGCAATCGCGACCAAAGGATTCGCTAAAAACTCATGCAAATGGAGCTTAGAGCTTTCAGGCGGATGGCTGAAAACATAGAAATCATCCTCGCCTTTCGCTAATCGATCCATGATCTGCTGACGGTTACCTACCTTAAAATTTATATCTATATCAGGGTAGAGCTTTAAAAACTCCCCTAACAGATGTGGTATAAAATATTTTGCGGTGGTGACAACAGCCAAACGCAATGTACCCGACTTCAGCCCCTGAATATCTGACAGCTTCATTTCGAGGCGCTCTATAGCGCCTAATACATCACGGGCACTGTTGATAACTTCTAAGCCGGCCTGTGTAAATATTAGCTTACGCCCTACATGATCGTAGATAGGTATGCCCACCGCATCAGAGAGCTTCTTGAGCTGCATAGAGACAGTCGGCTGCGTTAGAAACAACTTTTTCGAAGCCGCAGTGATTGACCCTGTCTGATAGACAGCCAGTAAAATCTCTAATTGTCGGAATGTTCCAATCCGAGAATGTAACTTAGCCATATGAAGCAACCCAATACATAGATGATTATCTATGTATATAATAGTTAATATCAATTTCTATCTATATAGAAAGCACCACATAATCATTCTTTCGCTCTTTCTAGCAGTCCAGTTTTTTAAGTTGAGGGAAAAGCAGTCTACTATAATGTCAGGAATACCATCATTTAACACCAGAGGTGAAATAATGAAAAAATTTGCACACATCTTCACAATAATGGCTTGTTTGTTCTCCCCAGCGTTACTTGCAGAAAGTATGCATAATGATGATATAGATAGTACCTATGTTGCCGGTTTTTTAGCTGGGGCACAGTTGACTGACCGTGTAATTATTAAACGGTTTAATACTTATATTAAAAACGAAGAACCATCGGACTTTTTCAAAAGAGCATTCAAAACTCGTGTAGGTGAGCGCCAAGCAGCCGTGCCAGCAACCTTCTATGCAGGCTTTTGCATACCAGAGAAAACTTCAGAAAAAACGGTAATAAGCGCTATTCTTAAAGAAGTTAAGAGCGCAGACAGTAGCAAAGACTTAAAAAAAGCCAGCTCTGTTTATCTGGCTTTACGAAATCTTTATCCTTGCCAGCAGTCATAAGTGCTAATTGGCAATAAATAGGTGAAATCTTGCGCGAAATAATTAAACATACATCTTTTGTGAGTTTTATACAGTTTGAGCTAAACCTCAAAGGGAGATCATAATGAAGCGCAAGCGCAGGCTTTTAGGGAAAGAATACATAGCGCCTTGGGAGCGCGCATTCGACAAAGTGCTCTCCCCAATAGATGAATTTATCCACAGGCAAACGACCAGTGGTGTTTTACTGATGCTTTGTGCTGTGATCGCTCTGTTTATTGCTAACAGTTCGCTTGCTCACCACTATCATGATTTCTTTAAGCTCTATTTCACTATTGGACTAGAAGGCTTCCAATTATCTAAATCACTTCATCACTGGATCAATGATGGTCTAATGGCCATATTTTTCTTGGTTGTAGGCCTGGAATTAAAACGTGAACTTCTGGTAGGCGAACTTGCTAATGTGAAGCAAGCTTTGTTGCCGATCATTGCTGCCGTTGGCGGAATGCTAGTTCCTGCATTGATTTATATATCCATCAACCCAAGCGGCCATACCCTAGATGGGTGGGGTATCCCAATGGCAACTGATATTGCTTTCGCACTGGGAGCATTAGCGTTATTGGGTAATAGAGTTCCTCAAAGTCTTCTGATGTTTCTAGTCGCTCTGGCGATTGTTGATGACTTAGGTGCAGTAATAGTCATTGCGCTTTTTTATACCGAAAGCCTCAATGTAACTGCACTAATGTTGGCAGGCTTCTCAATTTTCATTCTGCTGTGTTTCAACTTAGGAGGCGTACGCACCTTACTGCCCTATATACTGATAGGCATAATCCTGTGGATAGCTATGCTTAAGAGTGGAATTCATGCCACATTAGCAGGGGTTATATTGGCCTTTACGATTCCGATGAAGCCCAAATATGATCCGAAGCGATTCCTTTCTCAAATTCAGGAAGGTGTAGAAAAAATAAAATCGGCCTTTAAAAATAATGAAAATATACTTGTTAATGATGTACTACGCTCTCGCGTCCGGGCGCTTGGTAACGGGGTTAATCTAGTACAGGCACCGGCTCAAACTCTTGAGCTCAAGCTGCATCTTTCATCAGCCTATCTCGTTATCCCTATTTTTGCGCTTGCCAATGCAGGCGTACCGATAGACTTTGGAAATATTGGTGGCGTTCTGTCTCACCCTGTAGCGATGGGAATAGGCTTAGGTCTAGTATTTGGAAAGCTAATCGGGATCGCTGGATTCACTTGGGTTGCTGTAAAACTGGGCGTAAGCGAGCTTCCTAAAGGGCTCAATATGAACCACATTATTGGTGTTTCGTTCATGGGGGGAATTGGTTTTACTATGTCTATTTTCATCGCAGAACTAGGCTTTGTGAACCACCCAGAAGACTTACTGATGGCTAAAACAGGGATTCTATTCGCTTCTCTAACCGCAGGCTTAATTGGGTTTACCTGGCTTTATCTATCATCCAAGAACCAGCATAGCAGTACTGATGATCAGGAATTGGTGCCTGAAACACCTCATCATTAGTTCACTGAAATAACACTGCTCAAAAGTAAAAGCCGCTCAACTAGAGCGGCTTTTTATTACTTACTAATGCGAGAAGCATAACTTACACACTCCGCATGATCCTTATTGAAGCGCACCGTTGACGCTGGGTGCTTCTCGAGATGCTTAGTTGGCCTTATTGGCCGCTGTACAAATCCACCGCCGCAGTTTGGGCATACTCCATCGAATTTCACATCAGCACAGTCATTGCAGAAAGTGCATTCAAAGCTGCACACTCTAGCATTCTTACTTTCAGGAGGCAGGTCAACATCACAGCATTCGCAGTTCGGTTTTAAAATAAGCATTCTAAGTTCCTATTCAGTGACTTGACGTTTAAAATAGCAATTTTATATTTGGCAGGAATGCCATAATGACCTCGTTTACTGCCATGCAATCACATCACAAGAAGCACCGGCCTGTCGTTGCCTTTATAGTGTATCCAAATATCAAACTACTTGACCTTGCAGGGTCTCTGCAGGCCTTTACAGACGCTCAGGATGAGAGTGGCGTTACTGCATATAAAACCGCTATCTTATCTCTAGACGGCAACTCAATTGATTCTGATACCCCTGTTTCACTTTCCACTGAATCCATATTGGAATGGACAGAACAGCATATTGATACCCTGATCGTTGTCGGAGGCTCAGGAGCGAGAATTGCTAGCCAAAACGCTGATCTCTTAGCAGGCATCACTAGGTTGGCTTCTAAATCAAAAAGAGTAGGGGCAATATGCAGCGGTGCATTTGTATTAGCGGCGTGCGGCTTGCTCAACGGCCGGCGCGCGGTAACTCATTGGGAGTCCTGTGAAGAACTTGGCGCTTGCTACCCAGATATAACAGTAGAATCAGAACCCATCTTTATAAACGATGGTAATATTTGGACCTCCGCCGGTGTTACCGCAGGGCTTGATATGGCATTAGCTATGATCTGTGATGACCTTGGTAGGTCAGCCGCTCTCTATTTGGCACGTTCATTAGTTACCTATGTTGTTCGGCCCGGAGGGCAATCACAATTCAGCGAAGCTCTAAAAGTGCAGATTGCAGATGGAAATGGACGTTTCGATAGTCTTCATCAATGGATCCGCAGCAACCTTGATCAAGACCTTCGCGTTTCAACCTTAGCAAATCAAGCGTTGATGAGCGCTCGAAACTTCGCGAGGCTGTATGTTGCTGAAACGAACCAAACCCCAGCGAAAGCAGTTGAAGCGATGCGTGTTGAAGCAGCACGTACCATGTTAGAAAACGAGAAACTATCAAAGAAGGTTATTGCCAAGCAGTGCGGTTTTGGCGACGAAGAGGGGATGAGGCGATCCTTTCTCCGGTTGATAAAAGTAACACCTAGTGACTATGAAAAGCGCTTTAAGAAAAGACACCTAGCACTTAACACCGTTAAGCCTTAGCCGCCTAACAAGTGCTATTAACTAACTCCGCCTTAAATCGAAAGAAATTAGTATTACAAAAGAACAGCTTAATACTACTGAAAGTAAAAAAGCAGCCATAAGGCTGCTTTTTACATTGATATCATCTCAAATGAGACGGCATCTCACGTGATATGAGAAATGACATTTTTAAAGCTAAACATCCACATTTGTGGCATGCAGAGCATTTGATTCTATAAATGCACGTCTTGGCTCTACTTCATCACCCATCAGTGTCGTGAACAATTGGTCAGCTGAAATAGCATCCTCAATTGTTACCTGAAGCATGCGACGAGCATCAGGATCCATGGTTGTTTCCCACAGCTGGTCTGGGTTCATTTCACCCAATCCTTTGTATCGCTGTATGGCGTTACCACGCTTAGACTGCTCTAGTAGCCAGTTGATACCATCTTTAAAGAAGGTAACAGGGAAGGTGCGTTCGCCTCGTTTAACAAAGGCACCAGGCTCTAGCAGATCATGTAACTCAGTTGCTAAAGCTGCAATTGATGCGTATTCACGTGATGAGAAGAAGTCTCTACGAAATACAAAGTTAGTATCAACACCGTGATTGATATGCACAATCTTAGGTAAGTAAACACTATGCTCTTTATCGTAAACTAATTCAGACTCATAACGCTCACTAACACTGGCTTGCTTCTCTAGTGCTTCTACTAACGTTTTTAACCAGCTCTCGACAAGGTCAGAGTTAGTTAAATCGTCAACACTTAACACTGACTGGTAAATCATTTGTGTTAGCGCTGCTGGTGGGTAGAGCTTACACAAACGATCAATGTGCTTATCCACACCACGGTACTGGTTAATCAGTGATTCAAGTGCTGCGCCGGCAATCGCTGGAGCACCTTCATGTACGTGGAAACTAGCATTATCAAGCGCGCCTTGAAGCAGGTAGTTTTCTAGTGCTTCGTCATCTTTGAGGTACTGCTCTTGCTTACCTTTTTTGATTTTATACAAAGGTGGCTGAGCAATATAAATGTAACCACGTTCGATTAGCTCAGGCATTTGACGGAAGAAGAAGGTCAACAACAAGGTACGGATGTGTGATCCATCGACGTCGGCATCGGTCATGATAATGACACTGTGGTAACGCAGCTTATCTGGATTGTATTCATCGCGGCCGATACCACAACCCAATGCAGTAATCAGCGTGCCTACTTCTACTGAAGAGAGCATCTTATCAAAACGTGCTTTTTCAACGTTTAGGATTTTACCTTTAAGCGGCAAAATAGCCTGTGTACGGCGGTCACGGCCTTGCTTAGCCGAACCACCCGCTGAATCACCCTCTACAAGGTAAATTTCTGAAAGAGCAGGGTCTTTTTCTTGGCAATCTGCCAACTTACCCGGCAAGCCTGCGATATCCAGCGCACCTTTACGGCGTGTCATATCACGTGCTTTACGTGCCGCTTCACGTGCCCGTGCCGCTTCAATCATCTTATTAACGATAGATTTAGATTCTTGCGGGTTTTCTTGCAGATAATCCGAGAAATGCAGCGCAAACATCTGTTCTACCGCGGTTTTAACTTCTGAAGAAACCAGTTTATCTTTGGTCTGCGATGAGAATTTAGGATCAGGGACTTTAACTGAAATAATCGCGCACAAGCCTTCACGGCTATCATCACCCGAGGTGCTGACTTTACTTCCCTTGTTTAAGCCTTCGTGCTCAATATAAGAATTAAGCGAGCGTGTTAGTGCCGCACGAAAGCCTGATAGATGTGTTCCACCATCACGTTGTGGAATGTTGTTGGTAAAACAGTAAAGGCTTTCCTGGTAGCTGTCGTTCCACTGCAAAGCCACTTCAACGCCTACACCGTTTTCATGCATACCGGTGAGGTGAACCACTTTGTTAACAGCGGTTTTATTCTGATTAAGAAATTCTACAAATGCGCTTAAGCCACCGGTGTATTCAAAAACATCCTGACGAGCACTACGCTCATCTGTCAGAACAATACGTACGCCTGAGTTAAGGAAAGATAGCTCTCGTAAGCGTTTAGCCAAGAGGTCGAACTGGTACTCAACATTGGTAAATGTTTCTTCTGAAGGCTTAAATCGTACTTCTGTACCGGATTGATCAGTTTCACCAACAACAGCAAGCGGCGCCTGCGGCACACCATGAACATAGATCTGCTCATGTACTTTGCCATCACGGCGCACGGTCAGTTTCAACTCAGAGGAGAGGGCGTTTACAACAGAAACACCTACACCGTGCAAACCACCAGATACTTTATAGCTGTTATCATCAAACTTACCACCGGCATGCAGGACGGTCATGATGACCTCTGCAGCTGATACGCCTTCTTCATCGTGTATCCCCGTAGGAATACCACGACCATTATCTGAAACGGAAACACTTCCATCTGGATGGATGATGACGCTAATCTCGCTACAGTGGCCCGCCAGTGCTTCATCGATTGAGTTATCTACAATCTCGAAAACCATGTGGTGCAGACCGCTTCCATCATCTGTGTCACCTATGTACATCCCAGGGCGTTTACGAACCGCATCCAGTCCTTTTAGGACCTTAATACTGTTGGAATCGTAATTTTGCTCTTCGCCACTCATGGTATTCTCCTGACTCAGTGTGTTTGTACCAATTGGCCTTCTTCAATATTGAAGTAAGCCACTGCTGTGTCGGGCTTCCAAAACCGGCTTAAGGATTCTGGGTCAACACAGGTGATGAAACATTGATTATTAGTTTGTTCTAAAAATTCACAAAATAATCGGCTATGGTGCTTATCCAGTTCAGACGGTAAGTCATCAATAAGATAAACACATGGCCGATTACTTAAACGATGAAACAGCGCTCCCTGTGCTAATTTTAATGCACTGACAACCAGCTTCTTCTGCCCACGGGATAAACGCTCCGCCGCACTAACACCTTCAGATTTAACTTTCAGATCAGCCCGCTGAGGGCCAATACTGGTAAAACCTTGCTTGAGATCTCGTGATAAATTTTCTGCTAACAATTCATCCAGAGGCCTTTTTTGATCCCACCCAGCAGAGAACTTAAGTGTGATCGATAAATCACCGACCAACCTTAACAATATCTCTTCAAAATCAGGTTTTAACTGCTCAATATAGCGTTCACGCATGCTTGTTAACTGCTCAGCATACTGAATAAATTCTTGATCCCATATCTGCCGCAAAACAGGGTCAATTTTACCACACTTCAACAAAGAATTACGCTGTTGTAATACACGTTTAAATGCACGCCACAATTGAATAAATATGGAGTCTGAATGAAACACACCCCAATCAATAAACTGGCGCCTTGTTCCCGGGCTGCCTTCCAATAACTCAAAGGTATCAGTGTTGATCAATTGCAACGGAACAAGCGTAGCCAACTCAGATAAGTCGATACTATTACCGTTAAAACGTATACCAACTTCACCATCTAAACCGCGGCTTACACCCAATGGTTTTAGCTGACCATTCCCCACGGCATCTATCTTAGAAAATACCAGTGACTCTTTCTCTGAAGAGGTGACTAAATAGCGAAATTGATTGGTTCGAAAAGAACGTGTTAGACCTAGAAAGTGCACAGCTTCAAGCAGAGAGGTTTTACCACTGCCGTTGGCACCGTAGATGATATTTATACGCTCTGAAGGCTCGAAAGATATCGCATCGATATTACGTATCTTATTAACAGAAAGGGATCTGATTGGCATAAAGTGTAGCGTGAAGCCGAAACCGACTTCACACGAGTCATCCTATCTTACATTCTCATCGGCATGACAACGTAGAGGTTACCCTGCTCATCATAGCCTTCGATTAATGCACTGCTATTAGAGTCAGACAGAGTAAAACGCACCACATCAGAATTCAGAATAGATAACGCATCTAACAAGTAGTTAACATTGAAACCTATCTCAAGAGAATCACCTTCATAATCGATAGCGATAGTTTCTTCTGCTTCTTCCTGCTCGGGGTTATTTGCCATAACTTGCAAGAAACCGCTGGTCAATGTCAGACGAACGCCACGGTACTTCTCATTCGAGAGAATCGCAATACGGCTAAACACTTTACGTAGGGCTTGTCGGTCACCCAACACGTACTTATCCCCATTACGAGGAATAACACGCTGGTAGTCTGGAAATTTGCCATCAACCAACTTAGAGGTGAAGATAAAATCACCTACGTGTGCACGAATATGATTAGCTCCAACAACGAGTTTGAGCGGCTCATCGCCATGTTGAAGCAAACGAGCCAGCTCTAGAATCCCTTTGCGAGGAACAATAATCTGCTGAGCCGATTGTTGATCTGTTTCAACGCTAGCAACGCTCGTTGCCAAACGGTGGCCATCCGTTGCTACGGTACGTAATGAGCCGTCAGCAATCTCCAGCAGCATACCATTCAGGTAGTAACGTACATCCTGTTGAGCCATCGAAAAACCCGTTTGCTCAATCAGATAACGTAGCTGCCCTTGTGACAAAGTCAGATCAAATGTTTGCGGACTATCCTCAACATTTGGAAACTCAACAGCTGGCAGGGTAGACAGCGTAAAGCGGCTGCGACCAGACTTAATAACCATTTTCTGGCCTGTAAGTGTCATTTCAATCTGTGCATCATCAGAAAGTGATTTACAAATATCCATAAGCTTACGCGCTGGTACGGTGATAGAACCC
The DNA here is from genome assembly GCA_034110685.1 of Neptunomonas sp. Lineage (GTDB taxonomy): Bacteria > Pseudomonadota > Gammaproteobacteria > Pseudomonadales > Balneatricaceae > Neptunomonas. The sequence continues at coordinate 9,536 of JAWUYS010000023.1, read as the reverse complement.
GGCTCTGCCGGCTCATCAAGCATCACACAACCAACCAGCTCAACTTCAAGATCAGTTCCTGTCATCGACAGTTTATGATCTTCAGCAACCAATAAAATATTGGACAACACTGGAAGTGTCTGACGACGCTCCACCACACCCGCTACCAATTGCAGCGGTTTAATTAGTGCTTCACGTGAAATAACGAATTTCATGGCAATCTACCTTTATTCCGCTCCGGTACTACGCCGTCAGATGACGTAGCAGGTTCTGATAATCTTCTCTAATATCTGGATCGCTTTCCCGTAACTCTTTGATTTTACGGCAAGCGTGCAACACTGTCGTATGATCGCGACCACCAAAAGCATTCCCAATCTCAGGCAAGCTGTGATTAGTTAGTTCTTTAGAGATGCTCATCGCGACCTGACGCGGACGTGCTACCGAGCGGCTTCTGCGCTTAGATAACAAATCGGATATCTTAATTTTATAATACTCCGCGACCACACGCTGAATATTGTCAATACTAACTTGTTTATCCTGTAATGCCAGCAAGTCTTTCAATGATTCTTTAATGAAAGGCGTAGTTATTGCATTACCTGTAAAATGGGCGTTCGCAATGACACGTTTAAGTGCACCTTCAAGCTCACGAACGTTAGAACGAATCTTCTGTGCTAGAAAGAAAGCAGCATCATCTGGCAGAATAATTTTTGCCTCTGCGGCTTTCTTCATAACGATAGCGGCGCGTGTTTCTAATTCAGGAGGCTCTACAGCAACTGTTAACCCCCAGCCGAAACGCGATTTTAAACGCTCTTCAACACCGTTAATCTCTTTAGGGTAGCGGTCACTGGTCAGAATCATCTGCTGACCACCTTCAAGCAAAGCATTAAAGGTATGAAAAAACTCTTCTTGGGAGCGCTCTTTACCTGCAAAAAACTGAATATCATCGATTAACAACGCATCAACAGAACGGTAATAACGTTTAAAGTCATTGATTGCATTTAGTTGTAGTGCTTTAACCATGTCAGCAACAAAACGCTCAGAGTGCAGATAAACAATGCGAGCATTAGGGTTCTGGCGCAGCATCTCCATGCCAACAGCATGCATTAAATGGGTTTTACCTAAACCAACACCACCATATATAAACAGTGGGTTATAAGCACCACCGGGATTGTCTGCTACTTGCTGTGCGGCGGCTAATGCTAACTGGTTTGATTTACCCTGAACAAAAGACTCAAATGTGAATGCTCTATTCAAGTTTGATTGATGGCGCAAACCACCTTCAACATTTACATCAATCGTTCTACCCGTTCTGCCTGATTCCGAGACACCAACATCTAGTTCCAGCTGAGGAGCTGGTATAACTGCGACAGGGGCATTGTGAGTACTTACTTCTTTGCGAGGTACTGGCGCCGATTGATTCACATATTCTGTTTGAGCAGGCTCAACATAAGCAGACACCGGCGGTGGAGCAACAGGACGAGGGCGTGGAGGCATCCGCCGCGCTTGAGAAGCGCTGGCAGAAATGGCAGCAATATCTACACGTACATCAATACTGACATCACCAGAAACATCACAAACGACCTGTCTAATACGAGAGAGAAACTTATCATTTACCCAATCGCGAACGAATCGATTAGGAGCGAGAAGAACCACAACAGAGTCTTGGCTTTCATCGGCACTGAGTGGGCGAATCCAAGTATTATACTGTTGGGCAGGGAACTCACTTTGCAAGCTAGGCAAACAACGTTCCCACAAATCTCCCGACATAAACTCTCCGCAAAAATAATGATTCGCACTGAAAACAGTATAAGTGACTGTTATATAGCCGCTATTCTACAGTGATCCACAGCACTTATCCACACAGCAATGCTAAATATTGATAACTTAAGTGAAAATTATAATAAGCGTAGCAATGCATGTGAATTTGTATGTTTTTCATACAATTTCTAACTTACGAACAACAAATAAACATGATATATAACGAGTTATTAACAGGATAAGCTATTGTTATTAATCTAATTAAAGATTTATAAACATTTTTATACAATTTTTTTTATCCCCTGACTTAAAATATAGCCGCGAGATATTTATTTACCTCTTTTAACGTATTAACTAAAAAACCATTTGAATTATCCTAATTAATTCACTAGAATTTCGCGTCTTAATTTTGCTCTGTAGCTTCAGCCAGCTAATAACCGAGCACCTAACAAGCGTTAATAGTAGGACTGACTGATGAAAAGAACATTTCAACCAAGCGTTTTAAAACGTGCTCGTACACACGGCTTTCGTGCTCGCATGGCTACTAAAAGTGGTCGCGCAATTATCAATCGCCGTCGTGCAAAAGGCCGTGCGCGTCTGTCTGCTTAATACAGACCGCGACCGGATCTGGTAGTTGAATGACCGAATTCGGATATCCCCGACAGCTGCGCCTGTTGACTGCCGGGGATTTTCAACAGGTCTTTGATAGTGTCACTATCAAGGTACCAGACCAGAAAATACTTATCCTAGCCCGTCATAACGGACTCGAACACCCACGTCTCGGGTTTGTGATATCAAAAAAAAATGTGCGTAGAGCAGTGAAACGTAATCATGTTCGGCGTATCATTCGCGAGTCATTTCGCCTTAACCAGCATAATTTACCACCCATCGATATGATCATTCTGGCTCGTCCAGGACTGGGTGATATGAGCGCAAGCGATTTACATCGCCTTGCCGATAAGTGCTGGTCTCGGTTGAATAAAAAATCCAAACACGTACTTAACAAGCAAGATTAACGGTCTTAAACTTATGGATGTACAGCGAGTCATACTAGTTGCCGCCCTGGCACTTATCTCATATATGCTGGTTTTACAGTGGAATGAGGATTACGGTCAGCAACCAACAGCACAAGCCCCGGCTGCTTCTGTTTCTGTCTATGGCAGTGCATCAACAAGCAGCGACCTTCCTAATGCAATCGTTGCAGAAAATATCAGTTCTGGTGAATTACCCACCACAGTAGCTGTCACTGAAGGCACAAGCTCAGCTCAACTAGTCACAGTTAAAACTGATGTTCTAGATGTTCTGATTGATGCTAAAGGCGGCGATATTATTCAAGTAGCCTTGCCTGCATACAAAGCAACACTAGGAAGCGAGCTTCCATTTATCTTGCTTGAACAAAACGCTAACCGCACTTACGTTTCACAAAGTGGTTTGGTTGGTACAAACGGCCCAGACGCCAACCCAGAAGGACGCCCTACCTACTCAGTAGCAAAAAGCGAATTTACTCTGGATGGCAAAGACAGCATTAACGTTGATTTAGTCTATAGCGATGCCAAAGGCGTAAGCATTACTAAGCGTTATGTCTTTAACAAAAACTCTTACACTATCGGCCAAGAATATATTGTTAATAACGGCTCTAGTGAACCATTCCAAGCGAACTTGTTTGCTCAGATTAAACGCGACCAAAGCGCTGACCCTAACTCATCAACTGATATGGGGATGCAGTCTTACCTTGGTCCTGTCTTTTCAACGACTACAGACAGTTATCAAAAGTATGACTTTGATGACGTTAATGAAGCCAATTTCAACGATACGACAGTTGATGGTTGGGTAGCCATGGTACAGCACTATTTCTTAAGTGCATGGATTCCAACACCTGGCGCTGAATACACATACAGCACGCGTAAACTCAATGGTAACTACATTGCAGGTTTTGTATCACCTTCATTTGAAGTACCTGCTGGCGGTGAGAAAACTGTTTCAGCATCATTTTATGCAGGCCCTAAAGATGTAGACCAGATGGAAGCTGCGGCTCCAATGCTGGATCGTACTCTTGATTTCGGCTGGTTGTGGTGGATTGCATCACCTCTTTATGTGGTTCTTAAGTGGATTCACGGTATTGTAGGAAACTGGGGGCTGACAATTATTTGTATCACGCTTCTAGTGAAAGCATTACTCTTCCAGTTAAACGCTAAAGCCTTCAAGTCTATGGCGAAAATGCGTAAGTTCGGTCCAGAAATGGCTCGCTTGAAAGAGCTACACGGTGCTGATCGACAGAAGATGTCTCAGGCCATGATGGAGCTCTACAAGAAAGAGAAGATCAATCCGTTAGGTGGCTGTTTACCTATCGTTGCTCAGATGCCGATCTTCATCTCTTTGTATTGGGTACTGATGGAATCAGTAGAGCTACGTCATGCAGACTTCCTCTACCTGACTGACCTTTCAGCTAAAGATCCCTACTTTATTCTGCCAATTATCATGGGCGTGAGTATGTTTATTCAGCAATCGCTGAATCCAACTCCTCCAGACCCAATGCAGGCTAAAGTAATGAAGATGTTGCCTATCATGTTTACTTTCTTCTTCCTGTGGTTCCCTGCAGGTCTGACACTGTACTGGGTAGTTAACAACGTTCTGTCGATTGCACAACAATATGTGATTAACAAACAGATTGAAGCAGAACCTAGCAAAACTTAAGATAGCGTCACGTACAAAAAAAGGCTCCTGCGGGAGCCTTTTTAAATGCTGCAAGAAAAACGGAGTACCTATGAGCCTGATATCTCAAGAAACCATTGCTGCACAAGCCACTGCTCCCGGGCGTGGAGGTGTGGGGATTATTCGTGTATCAGGCCCAAAGGCTGCAGAGATTGCCGAACAGGTTCTTGGCCACTTACCCAAACCTCGTTATGCACATTACGGGGCATTTAAAGATGCACAAGGGAGCGAACTGGACGAAGGGATAGCTCTTTATTTTCCTGGCCCTAACTCGTTTACCGGTGAAGATATTTTAGAGTTGCAAGGCCACGGTGGCCCTGTTGTGATGGACTTCTTGCTACAGCGAGTACAATCACTGGGAGCTCGGCTCGCCAGACCCGGAGAATTCTCTGAACGTGCTTTTTTAAATGACAAACTCGACCTAGCACAAGCAGAAGCTATCGCAGATCTTATCGATAGCTCATCTCAACAAGCTGCGCGCTGTGCTTTACGCTCCTTACAAGGGGAGTTTTCTCGACGAATAGACACCCTAGTAGAGTCACTTATCCAGCTACGTATCTATGTTGAAGCAGCCATCGACTTTCCCGAAGAAGAGATCGATTTTCTAGCAGACGGAAAAGTACTTTCTGACCTACACGGCATTATTGCCAATCTAGCCGCCGTATTAAGCGAAGCGAAGCAGGGTAGTTTAATTCGTGAAGGGATGAGTGTTGTTATAGCAGGGCGCCCCAATGCGGGTAAATCCAGCCTGCTAAACGCACTGGCAGGTAGAGAAACAGCCATTGTGACTGATATTGCTGGGACGACACGTGACGTGTTACGTGAACATATCCACATTGATGGCATGCCACTGCATATTATTGATACCGCCGGATTACGTGACGCGCCCGATGAAGTAGAACGTATTGGTATTAGCCGTGCTTGGGAAGAGATTCACAAAGCAGATAGAGTGCTATTGATGGTCGATAGTACAAAAACACATGCTGATGATCCCCAGCAAATTTGGCCTGAGTTTGTCGATCAGTTACAAGATCAAAGTAAGATTACGGTTATCCGTAATAAATCCGACCTCAGCGGCGAAGGATTCGGCCTACAAGAGGTGCACGGTCATACGCTAATCAATCTATCGGCTAAAGCGGGAGAGGGCATAGAGACGCTACGTGACCACCTTAAGACCTGTATGGGGTACCAAGCCACGACCGAAGGCGGTTTTCTTGCTCGTCGTCGTCACCTTGAAGCACTTAACAGTGCTTCAGAATTGCTAGAAACCGGTCGAGACCAACTTATCCACAACGGCGCAGGCGAACTACTCGCCGAAGACCTAAGGCAAGCTCAGCAAGCCTTAGGGGAAATTACCGGCCAATTTAGTAATGATGATTTACTAGGAAGAATTTTTTCCAGTTTCTGTATAGGAAAATAGACCTCCTCTTTCTCATCGATACCTAATCAATCCGTCTAGATGTCTCATCCAGATCAGCAGCATCATGACGTTCCGGTACCTGATCAGTTTCTTCACCCCATGTACGGTTGACCTTACGGCCACGAATAACAGCAGGGCGCTTAGCAATATCATTCGCCCAGCGCTGCACATGAGTATATTCATGGACCGCAAGAAACTCTCCGGCGTCATACAGGTGCCCAAGAACTAAGCCCCCATACCAAGGCCAAATAGCGATATCAGCAATGCTGTATTCATTTCCTGCAATATATGGACGCTCTGCCAATGCTCTATCCAGAACATCTAGCTGACGCTTAGTTTCCATAGCAAAACGATCAATCGGGTACTCAAACTTCTCGGGTGCGTAGGCATAAAAGTGCCCGAATCCACCGCCAAGGTAGGGCGCAGAACCCATCTGCCAAAACAGCCAGTTCATTACTTCAGTCCTGTCGGCTAGCGCCTTAGGCAGTAATGCATCAAACTTTTCAGCGAGATAAAACAAAATAGAGCCCGATTCAAATACGCGCGTTGCCGTTTCAGTACTGTTATCCACAAGCGCAGGTATTTTAGAATTAGGATTGACCTCAACAAAGCCACTCGAGAACTGGTCTCCCTCCGTGATACGGATCAACCAAGCATCGTACTCTGCATCTTTATGCCCGAGTGCTAAAAGCTCCTCAAGCATAATGGTTGCCTTCATACCATTAGGCGTAGCAAGAGAGTAAAGCTGCAAAGGATGCTTACCTACAGGCAGCTCCTTAGTATGAGTTGCACCTGCAACCGGACGATTAATATTTGCGAACTCTCCACCGCTGGGTGCTTCCATAGTCCAGACCTTGGGTGGCGTATAGTTTGACGAATCACTCATGACATTGGCCTCTTGTACTGTCAAAAAAAGTATTGAGATAAATAGCTAAGGTGAATAGAGAAAGTAGATGCTAAAGAGTTATAGCACGCCTAGCGCGTTATAAAGATGTAAAAAACTAATCTGTAAAAGCAAAAACTTGACTGAAAAGCGTCGATTACGCATGAACAGCTGAAAATTACTGATATTGAAGCGACCAGAGAGTGTCAGATGCATCCCGGATAACGGTGACGCTATCACTCCACCAGACCAGCACATCAAAAATGTCATCGCCAGTAAGTCAGGCGCAACATTAATATTTGCGAGCAAGCCGCCTGCTGTAGCAACAGTAATAACGGGATGCACGCCAACAATTGCCAAAATCACCGATATTACCAACAGGCCACTGGCTTGCCATGCGCCAAAGCTGGTAAAGCCAAGCGTTAAATTAGCTGATGTCATCACAGAACCAATACCTACCGCGAGAACGCCCGCCGCCAGAAATAGTAATAATTCCGAACCAATATTGGGGATAACATTAAGAATGTGGTGTTTATACACAGGCAAGCCTGTCGGGGTGTTTTCACCCATAGCTGACTTTTTAAAAGTCAGTACAACAAACGGTAATAAAATCGATAAGAAAGAGATCAGTGTGAGTACAGGCACCAAAGGTAGTAAAAAATGACAGGCCATAATTGAGACCGCCAACAGTGTAGGCATCCACAAGGCCGACAAATCCAGTGGATAACCTTTAAACTCATCTACCTCTATCTCTTTAGTGATGTCTGTTCCTGCAATCCACAAAGCAACGGCTGCAATAGGCAAGCCGGCAATAGCTAACACAAACAGATGCGCTCCAGGAGCATTAGTAAGTGCCACGCCCATTGCTGCAAAAAAAGGTGACCAGAGTGCCGCCGTACCAAAACCACGCGAGAGTGTCGCTGCCTGCGTCATGCTTAAAGACTGCTTTTGATTAAGGCGTTCAGCCATAATCATCATTGCAGACAAGTTAATAATTGAACCAAAAAAATGAACGCCTAATAGCGTTTTCCAGAAAGCACTTTTACCTTGTGGCTCACTGTGGCTCTCACTCATATGAGAAGCTGCGATCAAGCGCAGAAAACTTACCGCTGCTAGCATTGTCACTAGAGCTTGGTTGGCGCTCAATGCTTTTAACCAAAGCACAGCTTCACTTTGCGAGAAACTCCATAATAAACAGCTCACACCCACCAGCAACATCAAACCAGACTGCAGAAGCTGCATCCTACGTACACGGCGTAATAACAACAAAGCTGCAAGCCAACCGGCAATACCCGCCCACCAGCTAGGAACAGCACCACTGAGCCCATTAACGACTGAGAGCAATATCATTAGATACAGCGTAATACCTGCCACGCGTACATGAACAGGGCTTATAGGTGGGCTATTCGTCTGCTGATTAGACATTACTTAATTCAAAGGTCATCTCAAAATCCAACTGAAAGCTCTCTCAAAAACTATCTCAATATACAGACATCACAATAGTTTCAGCACGGGTTGCTGCAATGCAAAGAATTGCTCTCGTAGCTGTAATAGATGCTCACCCCAGTAACGTTCTGTATTAAACCACGAGAAGTTATGAGGAAAAGCAGGATCATCCCAACGCCTTGCAATCCATGCAGCGTAGTACATCATCCGTAGCGTTCGTAGCGCTTCAACTAGATGTAATTCGCGTGGGTCAAAGTCAGCAAACTCATTGTAACCCTCTATCACTTCGCCGACCTGTAACTGTTGCTGATGCCGATCTCCGGTTAAAAACATCCACAGATCCTGGATAGCCGGCGCCATACGCGCATCGTCAAAGTCCACAAAGTGTGGCGTATCATCACGCCATAAAATATTCCCCGCGTGACAGTCACCATGCACGCGTATCAGCTTCACATCGCCTGCACGTTTAAAAGCGGCATCAATTTCACGTAAAAGATCCGATGTAAGGCTGTCGTAAGCGTTTTTTAACGACTTGGGGATAAACTCACGACTAATAAAATCGACACTGTCGACTCCATAACTTTGGATGTCCATCGTAGGCCTGTGGATAAAGGAGTGAGACTGGCCCACCTGATGTATCCGCCCAATAGTACGACCCAACTGAAACTGGTGCTCAGGATCATCTAGTTCTGGAGCACGCCCACCACGGCGCTCAAACAAGGAAAATCGAAAATCTTCATAACTAAAAAGGCTATCGCCATTAGCATTTTTCATTGGAGCGACAACAGAGAGCTCTTGCTCCACCAGCTCATACATATACTGGTGTTCTTCTAATATCTGCTCATCACTCCAACGCTGGGGGCGGTAAAACTTAGCAATAAGCGGTGTTTTCTCATCAATACCCACCTGATAGACGCGGTTTTCATAGCTATTGAGTGCCATGATACGTCCATCGCTTAAGTAACCAAGAGACTCTACAGCGTACAAAACGGTATCGGGCTTTAATTCAAAAAAAGGCTGTTTATTCATAGCTCTACTGCCGCATCAGTTAATTAAAACGTTATAAAACGAGCGCTTTATAGTAAACCCTAAGTGACTGAATAGCGCGTTCAATATATAAGTTCATGTATTTAGTGATCGCAATCCGTTATCAGCCTATCGATAGTCCTTCAGTCAACACAACATCCATACTTTGTGGATAACTACGGATGCTTTGAAGAGACCTTACTGTAACTACGCTCAGTACATATTGGTCGATACTACATGAATAAAAAAAGCGGTCGCCATCTGTACTCGATTGCTGCACTGGCAGTGAATAATTCTTGAAGTTAAACCCGG
>JAWUYS010000022.1:0-17435 GCA_034110685.1 Neptunomonas sp. | reverse complement strand
ACTTCACCTGTAGCAATCAGGATATCATCTGCCGTGTTACCCGTAGCAGTCCACGCCAAGTCACCTGTTAACGGTGCTAAGTATGCATTGTCTTTGTCTGCATCAATCAACAGGTCTAATGTGCCGCCACTGTTAAAGGTGAAAAGTGAACCACCCGCACCATTAGGAACAAATGTACCGCTTGCTTGGAACAATCCGTACATGTCATAAGAGCTAGCACCAAAACCACCCACTTGACTCGCAACACCCGCACCATCATCAAAGAACTGACCCGCAGTCCAGAGAATAGACACATCAAATGTACCCGCACCAAAAGTAACAATTTCCTGATAGCCACCAACAAAACGGTCAGCAGTATAAGTGTTTACTGCAGCGCCAGGAACTGAACCCTCAGTTACTTGAAAGTCTTCAAATGCCATTGCATTTGAGCTTAACAATACGCCTGCGGCTAGTGCTGCAGGGTAAAACATCTTCTTAGCTGAATTAATCATTGTATGACTCCTTATTATTATGAAGGAGCCGCCTAAACTTGCCCCTTGCTAATATAGGTGTAGCATGCGACGTGCCAATTATTAAATTGGCATATTTATCAGAAAGTTATAAAAATTAATTTTTCCAAAAAAGCTGAAGTGTAAAAAAAACCTACACACACTCACTGTAGAAGTAATTCTAAAACATAAGCAACATAGTGCTCAGCTACCTAACGAGTTAAACAAAAAAGCTGAGACCAACCTTTGATTCAAAAAAATTGAGAATAAACTAACAGACACAAAAAAGCCCCGAAGAAAACTTCAGGGCTCTTTTACAGTATTACTAAAATAGAGAGTAATACTTACCGAAGAACTTAAGCTTTTGCTTTAGTTTTAAGTCTTGCAACACCACCCATACCTAACAAACCTAAACCAAACAACGCTAGAACGCTTGGCTCTGGAACGTTAAATACTGCATCTAAAGAACCTACGATTGACTGTGTTCCAGTAACATTGAACTGGTCAAACTGTCCTGACTGGAAAGACACATTGTAGAAAGGAATAGGTGCAGTAAAGAAGTCTTTACCTGCAGCGGTAAGGTTGAAATCTGTGTTAGTACCAAAGCTACCACAGTTTACACCAGGACCACATGTGCTAAGTGTAGGATCTAGAACACCCGCACCGCTTAATACATCACCTGTCGCAATTAGGATATCATCTGCCGTGTTACCCGTAGCAGTCCATGCCAAGTCGCCTGTTAACGGTGCTGCGTATGCATTGTCTTTATCTGCATCGATCAACAGATTCAATGTTCCGCCACTGTTAAAAGTGAAAAGTGAACCGCCAGAACCATTAGATACAAATGTTCCGCTCGCCTGGAACAATCCGTACATGTCATAAGTATTAGCACCAAAACCAGCTACCTGGCTCGCAACACCTACGCCATCATCAAAGAACTGACCAGCAGTCCAAAGAATAGACACGTCAAATGTGCCGGCACCAAAAGTAACGATTTCCTGATAACCACCAACAATACGGTCAGCAGTAAAAGTATTTGCAATAGCGCCTGGAACTGAAGCTTCAGTTACCTGAAAATCTTCAAATGCCATTGCACTTGAGCTTAACATTACACCGGCTGCTAGCACTGCAGGATAAAACATCTTCTTAGCTGACTTAATCACTATATGACTCCTTAATATTATATAAAGAGCCGTTTAACTTGCTCCCTTAGTTAGCGCAATATAAAGCATGTAACGGGCCAACTATTTAAAAACACTAATTATCAAACAGTTATGAAAAACCATACGTCTCGCCAAGCCCTTGATGTAAAAAAAACTGACACTTAGCTCCCTAATTATCATCAGCAAAGCAAACCGCCTCAGCTAATACAAAAAAGCCATATCTAAAGATATGGCCAATCATAATTAAGAAGATGATCTAAAACTCAAATGGAACAAAAACAATAGCAGCTCATCGAAAAATAACTAAGCAATACCCACAAATAAAAAAAACCAATCTCTAACCTATTGGAACCAACCCTAACTCAACACCATATCTACTATATTCAACATTTAACGCACTTGCTGTTTGCTTATCTATTTGCGATTGAAGACTAGAGCAGCTTGCTATAATGGACTTTAACTGCGCACTCTCCAAAGGCTTCACTTTGAGAGATTCCTGAAGCATTTCTTCAGCCTCATTTTCCCAGAACTCTCTCCACTCATCCTCTTCGAATAGCGCGGCCGTACGCTTCTCGAGCAAATCGCGACCATTTTTCAAATGAGCAAAATGCGCCTGAACTACTGTACCATTTCCAAAGGTGTAGCCCGAAAGCTGCCCAAGAGCCTGGAAGCCTAAAAATCTACGATAAAAACCTATATGCCTTTGAGTAAGTGACGCAATGACTCTAGACACATTACTTTTAGAGCAGTATTCATAAGCCAGGCGAAATAGCTTCAAAAAAACACGTTTGTCTTGTCCGTCTTGATTACAAACAAAGCTAGTTATCTCTGCTGTTTTCTCGCCGTCTCGCCGCAATTCAACGATATCGTTTTTGCATACCTCTTCAGCAGGAAGGCCGAAACAACCATCATGCACTACAGTAAGCGTTCCAATCACTTTATCTTTGTACTCTGCCTTTCCATTCTTATCACACAACTCGAATGACGAAGCAATAAACACTTTTGTCTTTGGTAAAAGATGATATTTAGTAATCCGCTTTCCGATACTATCCAACGGATGCAGACCAACCTTTGTATACCTTTGCCACACTAACGCAAATGCCTGCATAAGCTCATCTTGCGTAGTAGCTAGTTTATAACGAACACGAGGCTGAGAAATCTCAGCTTTATGAATATGTGATATTTTAGACGGTTGAATAGACATTTTTAATTATTCTTTAAAGTCGTTATCGAGCCACCTTGCCCATCAATACCAAAAGGTAACGAAACAATACATACAGAGGCATAGATAAATAAATTTTTACTGAAATGTAACACTTTCATATTCAAGTCTCATCACCTTAACATTCTTTTGCTCAGAAAATACTGACACTAGACTATTATGCAAGAGGCATACCATTTACCTATCTACTAACTATCTACTAAAAACCCTATGATTTAATAGAGAAATATTATTTAAATTGATTATATAAGTAAAAAAAATAAAAAACGCCGTCTACAAAAGCAGACAGCATTTACCAAAATAACAACAAATCAATTAAAAACAAATAGTTACAGTGTCTCCTTTTTGAGACTTTGCATATTATAGGTTCAAATTAAAATTTCCCACTCTATAATATTCATCTTTCTTTAAGCTTTCATATTAAACAACGCAGAATAAGCAGGAGGGGTATTTACTTTTTAAAACAAACGTTTGAAATAAATAATACAATTTCCTCCGATGCACTCTCAATTAAATCGTATACAAGTTGAAAGCTAGCCGCATTACCATAGTACGGATCCGGAACTTCATCTGATACTGGCGCTTCCACAAAAGACATCAGCGATCTTATTTGGCAGCGCTTCACGCTAGGGGAATGCTGGTTTAAATACTTTAAAACGCTATCGTCCACAGCAACTATGTAATCATATTCTTCATAATCTTCAGCTCTTACTTTTCGCGAACGAACTCGACTAATATCAACCCCCTTTTCTTTAGCAACCCGAACAGCTCTTACATCAGGCTTACTGCCTGGCTGCGAAGCATAAGTGCCTGCTGACTCAACCCTCACAAGTCCAGACAACCCCTGCTCAGCTAAAGCTTTCTTTAACACTCCTTCTAATATCGGTGAACGACATATATTTTCCATACAAACCACAAGCACCGACACAGATGCAGGCGGCTTCCCAAAAAACTTACGATACAGTTCAAAAAGCAAAGCGACCTCTCACAAAAGAATTCAATTTAATTAACGACTCTTTAGTAACTGATGAACAAACTTCACAGGTATTGCGTAGCTAATGCCTGAAGGGCGCTCCAATACTGACTCTTTCGTCCCTTTAACAAACACACTGTTGACTACACCTACAACGCGTCCACTGGTTACCTCATACACAGGACTACCACTATTACCGGGATAAGCGATAGCATCTAATTGATAGACCTGCAGCGGGTTTCTCAACCGTTTTATCTGTGCAGAAGTTAGCTGCTTAGACGACTGAGCAGGTATTACGATAGGCGTAACTGAGGCAATAATTCCTTTATGAGTAATGGGGTACATACCTAAAACCATGCCAATAGGAAACCCAGTGAAAGCCACTTCACTGCCCTCACGCAACCACTTGGTACTAGCAAGTTTCATTACAGGCAATGCAGGCCCTTCAAACTCTAATAGTGCCAGATCATGTTCAGGATCGGTACGAACAACCCTTGCAGCACGTGCTTTTGCCGCTTTTCCACGCCCACTAAAAATAGCGAATGTTTCATTTTTCCCTACATCTAATTCACGCGCAGTAATGACATGATAATTGGTTACAACCTGACGCCCATTCCCAACAACAAAACCTGTACCGCTGTAGGTTGCTTTTGGTTTATTCCCTGAAACACGCTTGCTAGGATAAATACTGCCTACTGCAACGATGCTTCCTCGAATTTTATCAATTGTATCAGGCAACGCTGCACGTAAATTAAGGCTCCATACACCTAAACATAGGAAAATAAAGCACATTAAAATTTTTCTACTGAACATAACCCTTCCTTTGATATTATTCTTAAAAATCAGTATACAACCTGTTGAGTCAACATATACAGCCGAATGTAAAAAGCTATAATAGAGATTATCAAGGAATTATTCATACCGTTCCGCTTATAAGGATGCAACATGCCAGAATTGCTATACGACCTAATTCAGAAGCAAGCTAATATCACTCCAACTGCAAATGCTTTGCTTCATAAAAATGAGGTCTTTACCTATTCTGATTTGAAATTTCAAACAGACCAAGCTTGTCAAAAACTTCTCAGCTTAAACACCCTACCCGGTGAAAGAGTGGCTGTATATCTGCCAAAGATACCTGAAACTGTATTTACTATTTTTGGCACAGCGCAAGCAGGTGGCGTATTTGTACCCGTTAATCCACTATTAAAGCCCCAACAAGTTTCTTATATTCTCAAAGACTGCAATGTTCGAACGCTGGTTACATCATCTGACCGCCTCAAGCTGCTTAAAGACACACTTATTGATTGTCACGATCTTCGCTCTATTATATTAGTGGACAAAGGGGAAATCCCTGAAGACCTCTTACCTCAAATAACGATTACTCGCTGGCACACTCCTTGTGCTGAAGTTGAAACTAACACCAGCATTCGACTTATAGATACCGATATGGCTGCCATTCTTTATACTTCCGGCAGCACAGGAAACCCTAAAGGCGTCGTTTTATCACATAAAAACATGCTTACAGGTGCGCATAGCGTTGCCAGTTATTTAGAAAACTCAGCACAAGACTGCTTATTAGCTGTTCTGCCTTTTAGTTTTGATTACGGCCTTAGCCAATTAACAACAGCCTTTTCGGTTGGCGCCTCCGTTGTTTTAATGGATTACCTACTGCCTAGGGATGTTATTAAAGCAACAGCTCGTTTCCAAATAACCGGTCTAGCAGCGGTACCTCCTTTATGGAACCAGCTGGCGGAACTTGAGTGGCCAGAAGAAACTAAAAAATCACTGCGCTACATAACCAATACTGGTGGCGCGATGCCAGTTGCGACCACCCACAAGCTAGTCAAGTCTCTTCCTGCTACAGCTGTTTATTTAATGTATGGCTTAACCGAAGCGTTTAGATCAACGTACCTACCACCAGAGCAAGTTGCTATTCGACCTGAATCCATGGGCAAGGCCATTCCTAATGCAGAAATATTAGTGCTCAGAGAAGATGGTACTGAATGCGCTCCTGGTGAACCTGGCGAGTTGGTGCATAGAGGCTCTCTTGTATCTATGGGGTACTGGAATGATCCAGCAAAAACGGCTGAGCGCTTTAAAGCAATCCCCAACAAACATCCTGAAATACCATTAACAGAGATTGCTGTATGGTCTGGTGATCAAGTTAAAAAAGATGAGGAAGGCTTTTTATATTTCATTAGCAGAAAAGATGAAATGATAAAAACATCTGGCTACAGAGTAAGCCCAACAGAGGTCGAAGAGGTACTTTATAGCTCTAGCCTCATAAAAGAAGTAGTCGCTTTAGGAGTAGCACATCCACAATTAGGACAAGCTATCCTACTATTAGCGATTGCCGGCCCGGACTGCAATGAGCGATCTCTCTTACAGTATTGTCAAAAAGAATTACCTAACTTCATGCTGCCTAAAAAAATCATATTTATAGATACCTTACCGCGAAACCAAAATGGCAAGATTGATCGAAAGAAACTTGCTACCGAATATAAAGACATTTTCCAGGAGTCTGCATCTTAATGAAAGAAGCACCTAAGCATGCCAACATGGACTGGTTTCCGGTGATTGACAACCACCTTCACGCCGGCGGAATATCTATAGAGCGCCTTGCTATACGCACAGGGAAGACTCCTTTTTACGTTTATGATCGCAACATCATGACAAGAAAAGTTGAAATCTTACGCGAATCATTGCCAGAAGGCCTGCACTTACATTACGCCATGAAAGCAAACCCTATGCCCGCCGTGGTCCAACACCTCTCTCAATTGACTGATGGTATTGATGTTGCTTCAGTAGCAGAAATGCAAGTAGCGTTAAACACAGGCATTGATCCGCTAACCATAAGCTTTGCAGGCCCAGGGAAAACAGATGCCGAGCTAAAATCAGCTGTCGCGGCGGGTATTATCATCAACATGGAGTCTGAGGGAGAGATGGAGCGTATCGCTCAAATAGGCGATGCTATTTCTGTTCTTCCAAATGTATCTATTCGTGTTAATCCAGATTTTGAATTAAAAACATCAGGCATGAAAATGGGTGGCGGACCAAAGCCTTTTGGCGTTGATGCGGAACGCGTGCCTGATATGCTACAGCGCTGCGGACAACTCAACCTTAATTTCAAAGGCTTTCATATCTTTAGCGGTTCTCAAAACCTTCGCCCTGAAGCCATTATCGAAGCGCAAACAAAAACGTTTGCTTTAGCTTACCGATTAGCAGAGTTTGCCCCACAACCCATCACTTGGTTGAACATTGGCGGCGGCTTAGGAATCCCTTACTTCCCAGGCGAAGCAACATTACCCCTGAATGAAATTGCGGAAAACCTGAAGCCCTTGATAAAAGAAGCACAAGAGCGCCTACCTGAAGCTGAAATCGTCATGGAGCTAGGCCGATACTTTGTAGGTGAGGCTGGGCTTTATGTTAGTGAAGTAGTTGAATGCAAAGAATCGCGCGGAGAGAAATACGCAATCACCAACGGCGGGTTACATCACCACTTATCCGCTTCCGGTAACTTTGGCCAAATTATTCGCAAAAACTACCCTGTTTGCATCGCGAACCGCGTAACAAGCCAAACAACTGAAAAAGTTAATATTGTGGGCCCTTTATGCACACCGTTAGATATTATTGCTGATAAAACAGTATTACCTGAGGTATGCATAGGTGACTTGATAGCCGTTTACCAATCTGGTGCTTACGGTCTTAGCGCTAGCCCAAGGGATTTTTTAAGCCACCCTCATCCAGCAGAAATTTTGGTATAACCAACTAAAAAATACGCAATGAGTAAGCCCATACAAACATGGGTTTACTCTTTATTCACACGACCAACCTTATCAAGTACTTTCCCCAGTTCTGATGAAAAAGCTCTTCTTGAATATTTTTGCGCAGCCTCTTTTGTTACCCCTATTTCTTCCCCAGCCCTAACTTTCCGAAGAAAACCTTCAAGCCCTGCCTTAATTGCATCCTTATTATCTAAAGCAACAATTGAACCTTGGCCCGCTTCAAGCAACGCTTTTGCAGTATCCCCCTGGCTATCAGTCAATGCCAATATAGGTCGTTGAGCACGAAAGTATTCATATATTTTAGCTGGAATTTGGTGATTGCAGTTCGACGCCTGAAAAACCAATAGTCCATCTGCACTCAGCATTTCAGACAACGCCTCTCGATAAGAAACGCCATCAGCTAACGTAATCACATCATTAATATTCAGCCTATCTAAGACAGGCTGGTAAAGCTCATCATGCCCAGTGGCTCGCAAAACCACGCTAAAACATTGAGCAGATATCTTGCCTTCATTTTTCAACTCAGAGACGGCATCAAAAAAAGGCTGAGGGTCACGTTCAGAGGGGTACAGCACACCACTATGAAGCAATAAAAAAGGCTTCGGCCCGCTCACTTCTAAATTATTCTTTGATGCAATTTCAACTTCTTCGAATATTTCTTCGTTAAAGCCATTGGGTATCAGGTGCCATTTACTATCAGAAATATGAGGGTAGCGCTGCTTGTATAGCTCAACCGCACCTGGCGTGGTAAAAACAGCCGCAGAACAAGCCTCTACTACTTTTTTTTCGACCCAAGCATGACACCTCCTTCTAGACCCAGGAGCTGGATATACATCATCTAGCATGGCATCTCGAAAATCAGCAACCCAAGGCAGTCCCGTTAAACGCTGTATAACTAAACCTATTAAATGCGCTGTAGCTATAGGGTAAGTTGACCAAATAACAGCAGGCTTTTGAGATCGAACAAGCTTCAAACCCGACATAACACCACCCAACAACCAACTTATCCACCTATCAGGTAAAGCCAAAATATCGAGATAGCGCCCTTTAAAAGAAAAATGCCGCGCAGAGTCTAGCGCGAATGCTCTCTTAACAAGCGTACCTTGAGGGATGTCCCTTAGCTGCTGATCACTAACAGAAGGATAAGCTCTAGAGTGAGCGGATAGAACTATTGGCTGCCAACCGTTTTCGGGCAGATAACGCGAAAAAGCGAGCGTTCTTTGAATCCCGCTACTTACATTAAGCGGCGGATAATGAAAGGCAATTAAAATAACCTTGTTTAGAGTGTGCGAATCCAGTTCACTGTCCATGCTGCTACTTTATCTCTCCATTCACGTTTAGAAAAAGTATGATCAGCACTTTTTAAGTCTTCGCGTTGCATTCTTTTTTGTTTAAGTAATCGAGTAAAACTCTTCGACCCTTTAACTGCATCATCAAACTCAGCAGCAGTGAGGTCATTTCCGCTCATGATATATTGAACAGGGCCTTGATAGGCTTTAAGTGAAGACTGTATCTTTTCTGGTAAGTTTGTAGAAGGCTGCTTAAGAGACTCAACAGTACAAGCTATTTCACTTTCCACAACGCTAGTGTCTTCAGTGCTACTAGAGCGCTTAAGCATAGATACTAAAGAAGCCAAGGATGCGGATATATTGAAATCACCCTTTATGACTTTTGCCCAAAGCTGGCGGGAAAATAGACGCTGCAAATAATAATGCTTCAAAAATGCTTTAGCCTCACCGGCTTCACTTCGCACCCAAGGATTCAAAATCACTAATCCTGCAACTCGCTTATCACCCGGTGCATAAAAGCACGCTGCCGATGCCGCATCACATAGCCCCCACAATACAACACCCTCAAGCCCAGGCACTTTGTGCATAAAGGTATCTATTGCGTGTTGAATATCAACTTGGACATTCTCAAATCCTAACAAATCGCCGGAAGCATCTCCCATCCCACGATAGTCAAAACGCATGACAGGAATATTTTCTTTAGCTAAGTGCCGCGCAAGATGCAAAAACTGACGGTGACTACCAACACGATATTGAGGCCCTCCAACAATGACTAACACTCCAAGATTCCCTGCTTTCTCAGGGGTTTTAGGTAAATGTAGTACAGCGACTAACTCCTCACCTTCACAAGAAAATACAAAAGGCTGCTCAAAGTTTTGCGCTTGTGCTACCCCCTCCCCCTGAAGCTCACTCTCAGGAACAACAAGATCAGAATCAGACAACCTAGACGCAGGCAATTCTGCAGAAGAGATGCCTGATGTCAATGAAGGCAAAATCAACTGCACTGTCTCATCAATGAGATTGGGTGCTAATGTTATCTCTTGAGTTGTCCAAAAGGGCTCACCAACAATCGCTTTAGAATAAATTTCAATGCCTTGAGATTGCCACAAAGCGATCAATTTTTGTGATACAGGTAATAAAGATCGTCCCTCAGTAGCAACGACCTCCAGCCAATCAACTTTCAGCTGTGGTTTTAAAGCCATCTTCTTTAATGAAACCTGATCCAACTGAGATAACATTGAGGGGGCCACATCATAGCCGGCCACTTCAAGCTTCTCTCCGGCACTAAGTCTCTCTCTCAACTGCGCGACCGTTTCCTGCTCACCAGACATCATTCCAGCAGCCATGCGCAACCTTAAAAACTGCGTCAGCATCTGTTCGCCACTATGGACGGGCTGCCAGAGTATTAAATGAGACACGCCCTCTAAACCTTCATCAACGAGATCCAGAGCCATTAACGCTCCCGCTCGAAGCCCCCATAAGGTGATTTTTTCAGCTCCTTGCTGCTGAGCTCTCAAAACTAAATAGCGGATATCCTGCTTCCACATATCCCAATTCGCATCACCGAAATCACCTTCGCTATCGCCCGTTCCAAGTAGGTCAGGCACAATAACTGTTGCTCCGGCTTTAGCAAAAGCAGCAGCCTGGGCCCGTACCATACTTCTCGACTTATTCATCTCTTCTGCAAATGCAGGCAAATGAATAATCCATTCCGACGTCACACCAGAATTAGCGAAGTGCTGCGCGATAAACAGTCGCCCTGACGGGCCATTAACAAACTGGGGAGTCATAGAGTTTTTACTACACTAATTACGCAGAAACTTTGTCATTCACGAAGCTGAAAAGTGTTCCTATCGTTTCAAACACTTCAGCACTAATTTCATCATCTTCTACAGCTACGCCATAGTTCTCTTCAATGGCTGTTATCACCATTACCACAGCCATAGAGTCAAATTCAGGAATGCTGCCCAATAAAGGGGTAGATTCATCATAATCATCAACTCTAGAGCCAAGCTGCAAAGCATCTCCAATAAGCTGCTTCACTTCATCCAATGTAATCACAAAAAACTCCTACTATTGACATGCCATTAAGGTAAAACTCACGATTGTAATGTTAGCATCTCATGATTAATCGGCAAAATTGTTCAGAAGAAAAATAACAAACCGATAAAGAAAACAATAACGACATTATTAAAAAAGCACGATAAACTGAATACCTTGCTTGCAAAGCATAAACCATGAAATCTTAACATCAGCAGACACTAGGACATATAATGACAGGGAATGTAGTAAATACCTTACATAACCATGAAAGTAATAATTCTTCTACGCCACTCCTAGCCCCTGCATTTTATGGTTGGTTAGATAATTCAGACGCTGATTCTAATGGCATCACAAATGCCATGAACATGCAGCAAGCGCTGAATAGTCCACTGACAATCACATCTATAGCAAGCGATAGTGCTTCAAAAAACTACCTAGCCTCCACTGCTGAGGTTTACGAAGCGAATAATATTAGCGTTACAGTCATTGGTACGCCTTGGTGGCCTACAAAGGAATTAACAGCACTAGCTGAACAACAGAACCATGCTGCTACTTTACTCAGCTTATATGAATCGGAAGGTCAGGAGTGCGCTAAAAAAATCCAAGGATCTTTTGCCTTCATTATCATTGATAACAACAGCCAAACGCTGTTTTCAGGTGTAGACCGCCTAGCCAGTATTCCTCTGTATTATACCCAGTGCGATAAACACATCATTTTTGCTAGCACCGCGGGCGCTGTACTAGCACACGATTCTGTCGGCACTAAGCTAAGAGATCAAGGCCTATATAACTATGTGTACTTTCACATGGTTCCAAGCCCAACTCCTATTTATGAAGGCATGAATAAGCTGTTAGCAGGCCACTCTATCTGCTGGAAAGATGGCGCTATAAGCCAAGATAGATACTGGCTACCGACGTTTAAAAAGACTCAATCATCAAGCTTTGAAGACAAATGTGAAGAGTTACGCGTTACATTAAAAGACTCAGTGAAACGCTCAATCCCACAAAACAAATCTGTAGCAGCATTTCTCAGTGGAGGTTTAGATAGCTCAACGGTTACAGGAATGCTCTCTGAATTAAGCGACAGCCAAGCACACGCATACTCCATCGGATTTTCTGCTAAAGGCTATGATGAAATGGCTTTTGCTCGGATCACAGCAAAACACTTTGGCGTTAAGTTACATGAGTATTATGTTACACCCGAAGATATTGTGGATGCTTTACCAAAAATCGTCGCCAGTTACGATGAACCCTTTGGTAACTCCTCTGCACTCCCGGCCTACTTTTGTGCAAAAGAAGCAGCGAAAGATGGCGTGCAGCTGTTGTTAGGCGGTGATGGTGGTGATGAGCTTTTTGCTGGAAACGAGCGCTATGCAAAACAAAAAGTATTTGAAATATACCACCGTATCCCTAAAGGCTTACGTTGTAATGCGATAGAGCCTTTATTAAAAGCATTTCCAAAACAATTACCATTGGTTAACAAAGCCAATAGTTACATCAACCAGGCAAATATACCTCTGCCAGGTCGCATGCAGGCTTACAACTTTCTTAACCAGCATGCCCCATCAGAAATATTCAGTGATGACTTTGTAAATCAAATATCTACTAGCTACCCTCTAGAGTTATTAGAATCAGTCTATAATGCTCCAGAGAATGCAACATCATTAAGTAGAATGCTGTTTCTAGATTGGCAGTTTACGCTTGCTGACAACGACTTGAGAAAAGTTAGCCATATGTGTGCGCTAGCGGGTGTCGAAGTTGCTTACCCTATGCTTGATGATGCGATGTTGGCACTGGCCTGTGAGATACCTGATGACTGGAAGCTAAAAGGGCAAAAGCTACGCTATTTTTATAAAGAGGCTATGACAAACTGGCTTCCGAATGAAACAATCACCAAGAAAAAACAAGGGTTTGGCCTTCCATTCGGTGTTTGGATGCAAACACATAAACCCTTGCAGGATTTGGCATACGAAAGCTTACTAAAACTAAAAGAGCGCTCGTACTTCAAAGCAGAGTTTTTAGATCACTTAATAAAGTTACATCGTGATGGACACGCTGCCTACTACGGCGAGCTTATCTGGATTCTTATGGTGCTTGAGCTATGGTTAGAGAGTAAGGACAAGGGATGAACATGCAGCAAAATAATCGGATTTTTTATCCGTCACCGGCAATCCCTTTAGCGCCTGTATTATCTGAAAAATCGATAAAACTGTCGCCCAAATCCAGAGAAGTAAACTCAATACTATCAAATTCTGAGCAAATACATGTAACGAGCGGGCGCGCCGGTATAGCACTTGCCTTAGAGCATGCAGGTATCACCGAAAAAGATGAGGTATTAATTCCTGCATATCACTGTGAATCAATGATATCACCTGTATTATGGCGTGCAGCCACACCTGTTTTTTATCAAATAAATGCAGATACATCAATAAACGATGATGATATACAAAGCAAAATCACTTCATCTACCAAAGCCGTTATCGTTACTCATTATTTCGGGCATATCCAAGATTTATGCAAAGTAAAAGAGCTTTGCGATAAAAACAGTATTGTTTTAATAGAAGACTGCGCTCATGCATTTTTCGGTTCCAAAGACGGAATACCAGTAGGCACTGTCGGGGATTACTCTATTGCTAGTAGCATGAAGTTCTTCCCTTGCTTCGACGGTGGTGTGTTAGCGTCATCAAAGCACTCACTAAACACAATCACTCTTGAATCCCAACCTACATCACTGCAATTAAAATCATTTTTTAACATTGTCGAAAGAGCAATCAATTACGGTCGTTTTGGCTTCCTCGGTAAGTTTTTGAAAGCCATATTGAAAGTAAAAGAGTTGACATGGAACTCTATCAAACGCCTACGGAAAAGCAGTGTTAGCACTGCTATCAGCCCTTCATCTTCAGAAGGCGGCTACGGTCTTGATCAAAACTGGATTCATAAAAACACTTCAACCCCTTCTTTGATGACCATAAAAAAAAGTGATTACAAGCGAATCACTTCTAAACGCAGAGCCAACTACGAAAAGCTATACACTGCTCTTGTCGGTCTTGAAAATGCTCATCCATTATTTGACGCCTTGGACAAAGAATGCGTACCTCTTGTTTTTCCACTATTTGTAAATAGTCCAGAGCAAACATTTGATACCCTCAAGCGCCAAGGAGTGCCTATTTGGAGGTTTGGTGAGTTTCTTGATGAGGAAATAAATCAAGAACTTTGCCCAAATAGCATGACGCTTTCCGCTCATGTTTTTCAATTTCCTTGCCATCAAGAATTAACATCAAAAGAACTCGATTGGATGATTGAAAAAATCATACACGCAATCAAATAACGAAGTGGACGAGACAATGCAAGCGATAGGCTGGAGCCTTTACCCTATAAGTGATTTTAATACGCACACAAACCAATGGGACCAACTTAATAACGAGACAACATCTACACCGTTATTAGACAGTAATTTTGTAGTGCCATTGCTTAAACACTTTGGCACAGGAAGTGAAAAACTAGCTATATACCAAGAAGATAACTCAGTACAGGCTATGGCTATTGTTGTAGAGACTCGCTTAGGCTTTTGGAGCACGTTCCAACCATCACAAGCACCGATAGGATGCTGGATGCAAAAAGCTGAAGTTGCAACGCAAAGCTTGGCTCAGTCTCTACGCAAGAAACTATCATTTACCTCTCTGGCTCTAAGTATCACTCAGCAAGATCCTGAATTACTGGTTATGCCAGAACAAAGCAGCCAATTCAGCACTATGCCTTATATCGAAACGGCTAGAGTGACTATAAAAGAAAGCTTTGAGGAGTACTGGGCTAAACGCGGAAAGAACCTAAGACAAAACCTTCGTAAGCAGAGAAACCGTTTAGAAAGAGAAGAAATTACTACTCGCCTTATCCAGTTAACTTCTCCTAGCGAAATGGCATCGGCTATTCAAGCATACGGAAAGCTAGAGGGGGCAGGTTGGAAATCAGAATTGAATACTGCTATTAGTGCTGATAATGATCAGGGGCGTTTTTACACTGATATGCTGACCAATTTTGCAGAAAAAGGTAACGCTATAGTTTTTCAGTTTTGGTATAACGATGACTTAGTAGCCACAGATTTATGCATCATGGGTAATGGCTCTATTATTATATTAAAAACAACTTATGATGAAACCATCAAAATATCCTCACCAGCATTATTACTTAAACAAGATGCTTTTGAGTATATTTTCGACCATAAGCTAGTAGAGCGCATTGAATTTTATGGAAAAGTTATGGAATGGCACACTAAATGGAGCGATGAAATTCGTACCATGTACCACATTAGTGCCTACTCAAAAGCGGCGACCTTGCTAAAGAAATTAAAGCCATAAAAACACCTGTACGACTGCCTGTATTGATTGGAGAACTCAATGAGTTTTTTTGTTTTATGTGACAAAGAGAAATTTCAAAACAACATCGATCGCCATATAAAAATCATGGCTGAAAACGGCTTTTCGAAATATCTCACAATCGATTTAGGCAGCAGGAATCTCATCTTATTTAGTGATTTATCAGGTAGCACTCCTGTATTGCAAGAAGCCGAAAACGGAGACTTTATTGTATCGCTAGGGACTTTTTCCTACCAAGGCAGTAAATCACTTTTGGGTTTAAACAACTTCCTAAATGACTTTAATGCCGACACTTTTACCTGGCAGGAAATGACAGGAACATATGTCGTTATACTGAGAAAAGCAGGTTGCACTTATCTCATCTCTGACGGTTTAGGTTGTAGCCAAATCTACGTCGACGCTCAGCAATGCGTATACTCAAACTCATTTGTATCAATGTGCGATATAACAGAGCCGAAATTTTTTGATACTCAGGCTTGTTATGAGTACGTTATCAACGGCGCTGTTTTTGGAAGCAAATCACTACTTAAAGATATAAGCACTTTACCAGCAAATTCTATCCTAGAAATAAAAGATCAGAAGACACAGACTCTTCAACTCAAAAGCCCGGTTTTAGATAATGATGACTGTGCCGTCCATATGACGTTAGATCAAGTAGCTAGCTACCACTGTAAGCAGCTGGGTAGCGTATTTGAGCCTCTTGCTAACGCATACGGCGATAACATAAAACTTTCATTCTCTGGGGGCTTTGACTCGCGATTATCATTGGCAATGTTGATGCAACATGGAGTTAAGCCGAAACTTTTCGTATACGGCAACGATAATGATGAAGATGTTGTTATTGCACAAACCGTCGCGAAGGCCGAAAGCCTTGAATTGGAGTGCATCAATAAAAGCACAGCACCAATCATAGAACCTGATAGCTACAAAGAAATAACTCAAGCAAATTTTTATGCTTTTGATGGCTGGAAAGTTGAATATGGGATCTTTGATTTTGGGACCGACCGCAACGACCGGCTCAGACGCCATGTAAACGAGCAAATACCTTTAAATGGATCTTTAGGTGAAATCTATAGAAACTTCTTTTACATCCCTAATAAGAAGATGAGAGCTCAAGATGTAGTTTCTACATTTTACTCTCAATATAACAAAAACGCCTTTAGCTCAAAATTTAAAGAATCAGAATACCGCCAAGAAATGGCCGGGTGTATGAAGAGTGCCATTAATAGCAGCAATGAGCATTTAGAACGCTACCAAATAGAGCAGTTGTATCCTCATTTTAGAGGGCGCTTTTGGACAGGACGTGATGCGCAATTAAACCAGCGCTTTGGTAAGATGCTCTTCCCGTTTCTTGAACCTGCGGCTATTTCAAATACATCAAAGATACCTTTGAACTATAAAGACTTAGGCTACCTACAAGGCCGTATGATATCCCAAGTCAACTCTCGCCTGGCCAACTATCCTAGTGATTATGGTTTCTCCTTAAACGGTGTAAGACCTCTAAAATATCGATTAAAAACTTTTTTGAGTACTCAACGCCCACCATTTACTCGAAAACTCTCGTTTAGATTAAAAAATAGACATAAAGAACTGCTAGATACTCCACTATCTCAGCCATATTTATCACGCGTCATTGATGAAGATTTCCCTATTATGAGAAACCTGTTCAATATTGATTTAATAAATTCTGCCAAACAATATGGCCTGATAGCCACGCTAGAATACTTAGGTGAGCGCTATAACTTAGAAGTTGAATAACAAGTAATGCTAAATTACTGAATTCTCATTACATACATTTCAGAGACTTTACTATTAACAGATAAATAGAAGAGAGCTTTAATTCCAGCAATATCCGCTATAAATGCTTTATTGCCAACTAAGGTTCCTACTCTAGCGTCATACCCAGTAAAGGAGAAAGGAGTATATTGATTTGTTGCTAAATCCAGTAAATACCATTGCCCCCTTAACGAGCCTGAACTAAATTGTCGCAGCACAGAGCCAGATTCTCCCCATGATTTAAAATAAACACCTACTTGCATCGCTTGAGTATAATTATGCTTCGGCAATCCATATGTTTCAACTAACCGCCCCCATCGTTC
>JAWUYS010000021.1:0-8896 GCA_034110685.1 Neptunomonas sp. | reverse complement strand
GTAGTATTTTTCACATAGCTCCAAAACAAGGCCGTTTGTATTCATTTCAACGAAATAATCTATCAAATTTTGCATTTTCTTAAACCCTCAGTTGAAATACCCCTAACCCACGGGAAGATAGTCGTTAGCTTAGTATGCAACAAAACTCACATAACAGTTAAGAGCCCAACTTCACTTTATTGTGTGGTTTGTTGCTATCCCTGCCGTAGGCGATCAGTGATGGGCTCTACTGCAACAAACTGTGAACTTTAGGCATTGGATTACAGGCAATAAAAAAC
The DNA here is from genome assembly GCA_034110685.1 of Neptunomonas sp. Classification (GTDB taxonomy): domain Bacteria; phylum Pseudomonadota; class Gammaproteobacteria; order Pseudomonadales; family Balneatricaceae; genus Neptunomonas. Next base: position 8,618 of record JAWUYS010000021.1, on the reverse strand, counting down.
GGCCCATTGGCCGTTTTTTAAGCGTTACTGATAAAAACTACTGCTTATCAACACCCATTTGATCAACATTAGGCTTGTAGTACTGGTAGCGGTTGAAACGGCTTTCCATGTAGCGGAACAGGCCAATCACAATCGCTGCCATTACTAGGTAAATAAACCCAGCGGCGGTAAACAGTTCAACCGGTGTATAGGTGCGTGCTTGTATGGTACGCGCCATACCGGTGAGATCCAGCAAGGTAATGGTAGAGGCCAGCGCGCTACTTTTAAGCATTAGCACAACTTCGTTACCGTAAGCAGGCAAAGCGATGCCGAATGCGCGCGGAATAACGATGCGTCGTGTTTTTAGCAACCAGTTCATACCAAAAGCATCAGCGGCTTCCAGCTCACCATTAGGTATTGCCTGAATCGCACCACGAAATAATTCAGCACTGTAAGCGGCTGTATTTAACGTAAAGGCGATAATGGCACACCAATAAGGCTCTTTAAGTATGACCCATAACGCTGAATCACGTACGGCCTCAAATTGAGAAGCACCGTAGTAAATCAAGAAGATCTGTATCAGCAGTGGCGTACCACGGAAGAAGTAGATAAAGCAGAACGGGAACACACGTAACCACGGTGTTTTTGAAGCGCGCATCAGTGCAATTGGCACAGCCATCGCTACACCAATAACACCTGATATAAGCACAAGTTCCAGCGTAAGCAGAGCACCTTCCAATAATTTTGGGTAGTACTGAATTATAATATCCCAATTCATCCTTTGTACCTCGCTTGCGGAGTACAGGCTCGTTCCATCCAAAGAGTGCCGGCAGTCGCAAACGCCGTCAGTATCAGATAAATGCAAGCAGCCGCCAGATAAAATGTGAACGGTTCGTTGGTGGCGCTAACCGCGGTAGTGGCTTGGCGGATAATATCTTGCAAACCAACAACCGACACCAATGCGGTATCTTTCAGCAATACTTGGAATAGGTTACCCAATCCAGGTAGTGCTACCCGCCACACTTGTGGAAGAATAATACGGAAGAAGGTTTTAGCACGTGTCATACCCAACGCTTGGGCTGATTCCCATTGTCCCTGCGGAATCGAGAGAATCGCCATACGAAATACTTCAGTTGCATATGCACCAAAGGCAATAGACAGCGCGGCCACACCGGCCATGAATGGATTTACTTCGATGTATTCATCGTAGCCAAACATGCTGGCAGCAGCCATTACTAAGGCTGAACCACCAAAGTAGATAGCGAATACAATCAACAGCTCAGGAATACCACGAATCAGCGTGGTATAAGTGGTCGCTATTGCACGAAGCACTTTATATTCTGATAACTTGGCGGCTGCACCTAACAAACCGAAAACGAGGCCTAGCGATAAACTGACTAATGCCAGCTTGACGGTGACCCATGTTCCAGCCAATAACAGGTGACCAAACCCATGCAGATCTATCACGTTATTATTCTCTTACAGCGGGACGTTAGTGGATTATCCATTATGAGTAATGCGCGAGCTGTAAGCGCTCGCGCATTGATCCGATCAATAGATAGAGAACGGGAAGTATTTAGCATTGATGACAGCATAAGTACCGTTATCAACAATCGCTTTTAGTGCTTTGTTAAATTTCTGTTTCAGCTCGTCCTGATTATGACGAATAGCAATACCGATTCTATCCACAGATTCTGTTTTAATGGTTTCGCCTTTAAATTCAAATTTCTGACCTGCATCGGTGTTTAACCAGTCATAAGCAGGGAATTTATCAGATACCAAGCCATCTAAGCGGCCAGTAGCCATATCTAGGTATGCATTGCCCTGTGTGTCATACAGTTTTACAGAAACCACATCACCTAGTTCGTCTTCTAGGTACTGACCAGCAATAGTGGCACGCTGTGCACCCAATGTTTTCCCTTTAAGCGATGCTTTATCTGTTTTCAGATCAACACCTTTAGGGCCAACAAATGCCAAAGCGTTGGTGTAGTACGGGTCTGTAAAGTCGACAGCCAATAAACGCTCTTTAGTAATAGACATTGAAGCAATAATCGCATCAAATTTACGGCCTTTAAGCGCAGGGATCATACCGTCCCAGTCTTGCTCAACGATAGTGCAGTCTGCTTTCATTTCAGCACATAACGCTTTAGCAATTTCGACATCAAAGCCGATCAGCTCGCCTTGTTCATTTTTCATATTGAAAGGTGCATAAGCCCCTTCAGTAGCGATACGGATCTTATCACCCGCAAAAGCCTGGGTAGCGGCAAAAGCGCCAGCGACTAGCGTAACAGCTGCAATAATTTTACGAACACTCATCAGGTTTCTCTCTATATTATAAAAATTATTATAGTGGGTCTCTTTTGTGTGGCGCCAAAATCAACTGTGGCTAGACATAAAGTCACGTACACGTTGAGATTTCGGATTTTCAAACACTTGCTCTGGTGGTCCTATCTCTTCTATCTGTCCTTGATGTAGAAATACGACCTGACTTGATACATCACGCGCAAAGCGCATTTCATGCGTCACAATCAACATGGTTCGGCCCTCATCGGCCAATTCACGCATGACGCTTAATACTTCGTTTACTAGCTCAGGATCCAATGCAGACGTTGGCTCATCAAACAGCAGCACCTGTGGGTCCATCGCTAATGCACGCGCTATCGCAACACGCTGCTGCTGGCCACCTGACAAGTTACCGGGATAAGCATCTTTCTTCTCGTACAGCCCTACTTTTTTTAGCAACCCTTCTGCACGCTCAACAGCCTGCTCACGAGATTGCTTTAATACATTCATAGGTGCTTCGATGATGTTACCGAGGATAGTTTTGTGAGGCCAAAGGTTAAAACTTTGAAATACGAATCCGATACGCGAGCGCATATCTTCGAGTTGTTTGCGGCTTTCGGCTTCCAGGTCACCGGATTTTCCGGCTTTAAGCTTTAGCTCTTCACCACCAATGATCACCTGACCTTTAGCGGGTTGTTCAAGCAGGTTAATGCAGCGAAGTAGTGTACTTTTGCCTGAGCCACTTGAACCGAGAATCGAAATGACATCCCCGTCGTTCGCCTTAAGTGAAACGCCCTTAAGTACTTCAAGACTTCCATAGGATTTATGTATATCGGTCAATTCGAGCGCGATCGAGGTATCAGACATAGTGTTTTCCATTATTGTGCGCATAGTTGATCAGTAAAAAAGACCATAATACGCCATCTTATTTCTTATATGAAACATTTGACTTATGAGTCTATTTTCCTGATTTGGATTAAAAACGCAACGATTACGCCTATTTACGGTGTTGAGATGTCTGAAAATACTAAAAAAAGGTCGCCACAACGAAAAAGAGCGCCAAAAGGCGCCCTTAACACAGTTCAATTTTCGTTAGCTGGCAAAGTCTCTCAGTAATTGCTGCTGTGCACTAAAAGGCTCTACGCCTTCTTCAGGTTTTAACAACGTATAACTCCCATCGGCTTTTAATTCCCAACTCTGAGTATTATCTGCCAAATAGTAATCCAGCTCTTTCTTAACACGCTCTCCTTGTTTACCTGTAACAGGGAAACAGGTTTCTACACGGTTAAGCATGTTGCGCTCCATCCAATCTGCACTGGCGCAAAGAACTTCTGGCTTACCATTATTTCCAAAGTAATAAACCCGCGTATGCTCTAAGAAGCGACCGATAATGGAACGTACTGTTATGTTTTCCGATATGCCAGGTAACCCGGGACGCAAACGGCACATACCACGGATGATCAGTTCGACTTTAACGCCCGCTTGTGATGCTTCATACAAGGCACGAATCATCTTAGGCTCAGTTAAGCCGTTCACTTTAACGATGATATGCCCAGATTTACCGCTGGATGCGAGTTTTGTTTCGTGCTGAATCAGCTCCAGCATTTTGGCATGTAAGGTAAAAGGTGCGTTATAAAGCTTTTTGAGACGCTGGATTTTCCCCATACCAGTTAACTGCTGAAACACCTTATGAACATCTTCGCCAATCTCATCATTCGAGGTGAGATAACTGTAATCGGTATACAAGCGCGCAGTACCCGAGTGGTAGTTACCTGTTCCCAAGTGGCAGTAACGTACAAGTTTGGTCCCTTCACGGCGTACAATCAGCATCGCTTTTGCATGCGTTTTATAGCCAACAACCCCGTATACCACCAAACAACCGGCTTCCTGCAAACGACTTGCCAGATGCAAGTTACTCTCTTCATCAAAACGTGCGCGTAGCTCAATAATAACGGTAACTTCTTTACCGCCGCGGGCAGCTTCCACCAGCGCATTAACGATATCGGACTTATCTCCGGTACGGTACAACGTCTGTTTGATTGCTATTACATCTGGGTCTTTAGCCGCTTTCATTAGAAGATCGACCACAGGCGTAAACGACTGGAACGGATGCATTAACAGCTGGTCGCCGGTTTTTAGCGCTTGGAATACATTCGGCTCTTTCTCTTTTTTCAGCTTACCCGGTACACCAGGCGAGAAAGGCGGCCATTTAAGTTCTTGGCGCCCTGCTAAATCCCGTACTGTCATGAGCCGTGTAAGGTTTACAGGGCCATCGACTTTATAAACTTGTTCTTCATCCAGATGGAATTCTATTTTCAAGAAATCGATAAGTTCTTCTGGCGTACGATTATCAATTTCTAATCGCACTGCATCACCGTATTTTCTCGAATGTAACTCGCCACGTAACGTGCGGGCTAAATCATCCATCTCTTCAAAATCAAAGGTTAAATCGGCATTTCGAGTAATACGGAACTGGTAACAGCCCAGCACAGTCATGCCAGGAAACAGTTCTGCTGCACATTCATGTATAACAGATGACAGGAAGATCAGGTTATCACCCGCGTCACACAGCTCATCCGGCAAACGAATCAAGCGAGGAAGAGAACGCGGTGCAGGAATAATCGCTAATCCGGTTTCACGTCCAAAGGCATCTTTACCATCGAGCTGTACGATAAAGTTAAGGCTTTTGTTCACCAAACGAGGGAAGGGATGCGCAGGGTCCAAACCTATCGGACTAATAACCGGTACGACTTTCTCTTCAAAGAAGTTTTTAATCCAAACCAATTGCTCAGACGACCAATCACGGCGACGTAAAAAATGAATACCGCATTTTTCCATTTCAGGAAACATGATTTCATTAAGAATACGATATTGGCGATCAACGTTAACTTCGCAAATCTCACGGATCTTCTCAATGACCTTTTTAGGATACATAGCATCCGGGCCGACTGTTTCACGCCCATATTTGAGCTGGCGCAGTTGCTCTGCAACGCGGATCTCAAAAAATTCATCCAAGTTACTGGAGAAGATTAGCAGAAACATCAGACGTTCAAGCAGTGGATAACGGTCATCCAATGCTTGCTCTAGCACCCTAACATTAAACTGCAACTGGCTTAGCTCGCGATTGATATAGAGTTCCGGCGCTTTGAGATCAACCGGTTCCACCTCAACAGGATGATCTACTGTTGGTAAAATTGTGCGGCTATCAACCAGTGCCTGTGCGGCCTGATTTTGCATCATTTCTTCACTCATCATATATACCTGTTCATCAATCGCAGTAACCTGCTCAGTCATCTCTGTCTCCAGTATAGTGAGAGACCGACTATTCGTTCATTTGTTGTGCTGCTCGTTTCGCGAAGTAGGTCAAGATGCCATCGGCACCAGCACGTTTAAATGCCAGTAGCGATTCCATCATCACACTGCGCTCATCCAACCAGCCGTTCTGGAAAGCAGCCATATGCATCGCATATTCACCACTGACCTGATAAACGAAGGTCGGTACTTTAAATTCATCTTTTACCCGGCGCACAATATCTAGATAAGGCATGCCAGGTTTAACCATGACCATGTCAGCGCCTTCTGCCAGATCTAAGCCTACTTCGTGTAGCGCTTCGTCACTGTTAGCAGGGTCCATTTGGTAGCTATTTTTATTGCTCTTGCCTAAGTTGCCAGCAGAGCCAACGGCATCACGAAAAGGCCCGTAGTAAGCACTTGCATACTTCGCGGAGTACGCCATGATTCGAGTATTTACATACCCGCCTTCTTCTAATATTTCACGGATACCGCCTATACGGCCATCCATCATGTCACTTGGCGCTACCACATCAGCTCCTGCCTCCGCATGCGATAATGCCTGCTGGATTAGCGCCTCTACAGTACGGTCATTCAGTACATAACCAGCGTCATCTATGATGCCGTCCTGCCCATGAGTGGTGAATGGATCTAGCGCCACATCGGTAATAATGCCCAGTTCAGGGCACGCATCTTTAATCGCTTTAACCGCTCTTTGTGCCAAGCCATCTGGGTTGTATGCTTCTTCTGCAAACTCTGACTTTACAGAAAGCGGCGTCACAGGAAACAACGCCATCGCAGGAACACCCAACGCGGAAATTTCTTTTGCTTCTTTAACGAGCAGGTCAATACTCATGCGCTGTACACCCGGCATTGAAGCAACGCTTTCTGTGCTATTACTCCCCTCAATCACGAACACAGGGTAGATAAGATCATTCGGTGTCAGCTGATTTTCTCGCATCAAGCGACGCGAAAAAGTATCTGCACGCATGCGGCGCAAACGTGTTTCTGGAAAAAAGCGCTGGCTATCATTAAAGGCCACGGTTATATCCTTTTAATCTGAGTAAATTTAACTAAATCTATATGACAAACTGATGACAAACGCCATATTCCATCTGACTCTACGCTGCTTTTCGGCAACAGGTTATGGCTTAATCTTAACGTATTCTGGATGAAAATGAATATGACAGGCATCAGTAGGTAGGTTTAATGTAGAAAAACAGCCAGCGGAACCACCGGCTGTTTATATCTATTTTTTTCAGGTACAACTACGTATTTTTTAAGCTTGGCGTGAAGAAATAATACCTGGCATTGCTCGCAATACAGACTGTGCAATTAAGGCAGCAATCAACGCTTTAACTAGATCTCCTGGGATAAATACTAGAATGGCTTTTGCTGCACCGGAAAAATCTAATGACGTCATAGCCACCATACCTGGGATTCCAAACGCATACAGCACCAAAATACCGCCAACTATTGACGATATAAGCGCAGCCGCAAAGAGATTAACGTTTTTAAGCTGCTGCATCATTAACCCGGTGACTAGTGCGGCAAACGGGAAGCCAACAATAAACCCAACGGTAGGCCCCGCAAACACCCCCAAGCCACCACGTCCGCCAGCCAATAAAGGCGCGCCTAACGCAACCACTAAAATAAACAACGCCACCGATAAGAAACCTCGCACGGGCCCCAGCATAATGCCGGCTAACATTAATCCTAGTGTCTGAGCCGTTAACGGGACACCGCCCGCCACTGGAATATTAAATTTAGGTAACAGCCCTAATGCGGCAATCACTGCTGCATAGAGTGCTATCTGCACGAGAGTTCTGTCTTTGTTCATACTTTTTATCTCCTGACTTCTATGGGACGAACAGAGATTTTACTGCTGCCACCCCGTGCGGTTAATGCTTCGGCGACATGATCGGATAAACGAATCGCCTGAATAATAAGCGGCACTATTAAGCGCCATTTTTGTTTTTTTCCACCTCGGGCTTTCCACGCTTCATCCAGATTGTTCATAACCAACACCAACACCGGAGCAAAGCGCACCATTAATGCAACCGCCAACGCTAACGAGCGCGGCGAAATACCTATCCATTGCAAAGGCCAAAACACCGGCTGCAAGGCTGCCATCATGTCAGTCATGCGGGTTGTTAGCGTTATCAGGTTAGCCAGCAAGAACATAGTCACCAATCTCAACACAGACACGCCGCCCTCGTAAGAAGATCCTGCCCAAAAATGAAACAACATGATGACAGCCAAAAATGGCAACAATGGTTTGACCATATTTAGGTGCTGCCAGCCACGATCACCGAGTGTTACATATATCAATGCCGTCGCCAGCGTAAACACGAGCATCAACTCAAGCTGAGTAACCGGCACAATCAACATGCTAGAAGCCGCTAGCAAACAGAGTTTAAAACCCGCGGGTAAATGATGTAGCCAACTACTGCGTGCTAAATAGAGAGTTATCATAAGGAAACTGAAAGGTTATCAACGCTAGCGAGATATGAACGTATCACTTCATCCGGCGAACCATCTGCTTTAATCTGACCATCATCCACCCAGATTAACCTATCAAAATCGCCGTAAACGCTAAAATCATGACTGATAAGGAGCACATGGGTGTCTGTATTATGGATAAGCGCAAGTAACAAGCGCCTTGTGGGTAAATCGAGCGATGAAAACGGCTCATCCAATATCAGTAAGCGAGGCTTCATAATTAACACAGACAGAATACACACGCGCTGCTTTTGCCCCTCTGACAACTGAGTGACAGGTCGATCAGCCCATGATTCTATTCCCTGCTCAGCCAATAAGGCCAATGCCGAAGCTCTGGCTTTTTGCGCGGACTGGCCTAATTGCTCACAACCAAACGCCAGCTCTTCTGCAACCGTTGGAAAGATCATTTGGTGATCGGGGTTTTGAAAAATAAATCCGACCAGCGCAGGCATCAACGCTGCCTGCTTCACCGTATCATACCCAAACACCGATACCCGTCCTTGTTCCGGCGGAATCAGCCCATTAAGTCAACGCACCAATCAGCGATTACCAGAGCCATTAAT
>JAWUYS010000020.1:0-17544 GCA_034110685.1 Neptunomonas sp. | reverse complement strand
CGTGCTTGGAGTTCTGTTGTGCGAGTTGATGATGGTTGGGTGCTGGTGGGTGAAAAAGGTATAAAACGGGTGTCTGACAAGGCGTTGGAGGCAAATCATGAGTAACTCACCGTCTACATCAAAACCGGCATCAAAGCTAACTTCGGCCTTATTAGGTCCCATTAAACTCTCCGAACAATTGATTGAGCGAATCCTTTTTCACAAACGGATGCCGGTGTTACTGATCTTTGTTTTACTAACGCTTTGGCTTGGTTTTCAGGCGGTGCAGATTCGTCCGGATGCTAGCTTTGTTAAGATGATTCCTACAAGCCATCCTTATGTTGAAAATTATTTAAAATACCGCAATGATCTCTCGGGGCTAGGTAATAGCTTGCGTGTTGTCGTACAAGCCAAAGAAGGCGATATTTTTACTGCACAATTTCAAGACACTCTGAAACAAGTCACCGATGAAGCGTTCTTTATTCCCGGTGTAGATCGCTCAGCGCTTAAATCTATCTGGACACCCAATGTTCGTTGGACCGAAGTCACCGAAGAGGGCTTTGAAGGCGGGCCGGTTATCTCTCCTGAATATGATGGTAGTGCCGCTAGTTTGGAGCAGTTGCGTACTAATGTGCTGCGTTCGGGGCAGGTGGGGATTCTTGTTGCGAATGACTTTAAATCCGCCATTATTCAGATGCCATTGTTTGATAAAGACCCATCAACCGGCGAAAAGCTCAACTACCAAGCCTTCTCTAGCAAGGTAGAAGAGCTAATCCGCAACAAGTATGAAACCGCAGACATACAGATTCGTATCACAGGGTTTGCAAAAATCGTTGGCGACTTAATTGATGGATCTAAGTCGGTCGCGCTGTTCTTCGCTATTGCCATTGGTATCACGTTGGTGCTGCTCTATCTCTATTCTGGAAGCATTACCGGCACACTCATTCCTATAGGATGTTCACTGGTCGCTGTAGTTTGGCAGATGGGTTTATTAAAAACATTGGGCTATGGGCTGGACCCGTATTCAATGTTGGTGCCTTTTTTAGTATTCGCTATTGGTGTGAGTCACGGCGTACAGGTAGTGAATACCATCCGCTTAGAACAGTCCGAAGGCGCTGATCCGTGGTTAGCTGCACGTCGTGCTTTTCGTGCCATCTATATTCCAGGGTTAACAGCACTCTTATCGGATGGCTTAGGCTTTGTCACCCTTATGGTGATTGATATTCAGGTTATTCAAGATTTAGCCGTAGCTGCATCGGTCGGTGTAGCGGTGATTGTTCTGACTAATCTATTGTTACTGCCACTCTTAATGTCGTATGTGGGTGTAGGCGAAAAAGCGATTGCTAAGATGCATGCGAGCCAAAATAAAGAAAGCTCACATTGGCAACTGCTAATCGTGTTTGCTAAACCTCGTGGGGCTATAGTTGCTGTTGTCTTTGCTTTATGTGCTTTAGGTGTCGGCCTTTATGGTAGCCAGAATCTCAAAATTGGTGATTTGGATAAGGGCGCCCCAGAGCTGAGAGCTGATTCACGCTACAACCTAGATAATGCCTTTGTAACGGATCACTATTCCACCTCAAGTGATATTTTTGTAGTGATGGCAACAACCGAAACAGACCAATGTACTAGTTATGCAACACTGGCGGTAGTGGATAACTTTCAACAGTTTTTAACCAACGTGCCGGGTATTCAAAACAGTGTATCACTGGTGAATGTATCTAAGCGTGTGACTGCAGGATTAAACGAAGGCAATCTGAAATGGCGCAGTGTTAGCCGCAACCAGTATGTGATTAACGCTTCACTGGCTTATGTTCCTTCAGGGTTTATGAACGGTAGTTGTTCATTACTGCCCGTCATTATTTTCTTGGATGATCATAAAGCAGCCACCCTTGAGAGAGTTTCAACTGCCATCGAAGGGTTTGCAAAACAGCATAATAGTGATGATCTTAAGTTTGAAATGGCTGCCGGGAACAGCGGTTTTGAAGCCGCTACAAATGATGTAATCGGCACTGCGCAATACGAGATGCTAGCGTGGGTTTATGGTGTGGTCAGTATTCTATGCTTACTAACATTTCGTTCGATAAAAACCGTGATCTGTATTATTGCACCATTAGCACTGACTTCTGTGCTGTGCCAAGCATTAATGGCGTATCTAGGTATCGGTGTGAAAGTAGCAACCTTGCCAGTAATTGCTTTAGGTGTGGGTATCGGGGTGGATTATGGCATCTATATATACTCTCGCTTAAATAGTTATCTATTGCAGGGCAAGGCGTTACCTGAAGCCTATTTGGCAACATTAAAAACTACGGGTTCATCAGTGGCCTTTACAGGGCTTACACTAGCTATTGGCGTGGTGCTGTGGCTGTTTTCACCCATTAAATTTCAGGCCGATATGGGCGTGTTACTCACCTTTATGTTCCTCTGGAACATGTTAGGTGCACTCATATTACTGCCGGCGTTGGCGTGTTTACTACACAAGCATAACGCCGCTAAAACTGAGGAGAACACGCATGTTTACTAAAAAGGTGCTGGTGGCATTAGATGCCAGTGATGCTGCTGAAAAAGCTTTTAAACGTGGTGTATTAATCGCAGACCGAATGGGTTGTGAGCTTGAGGTGTTGTGGTTAATTACTCCGTTACCAGATCACGCCATTATGCGTTTTATGGCGTTACTCAGTGTGGATGGTATGCAGATTAAGCAGCACTATCATCAAGAGAAAAGCTTCTTGAAAGATGTGCTGGCGCGATGGAAGAATGATCATTTTTCATTGCTCATAAAAAGCTGCGACATCTCGCATAAGGGCTTATTAGCACCGCTTGATTGGCAGCTATTACGCCAGGCTCCATGCCCGGTGCTATTGGTGAAACGTGACAGCTTGTGGGAAGGCGGCAAAATCATGGCTGCTGTTGATCCACACTCGTGTAAAAAAAGCTGTTTGCAGCTAAACCAAAGTGTGTTGATGATGGCGGGTGTGATAAGCCAAGAAGCTAAAGCAGACTTACAGGTCGTTGTTTCGTATGCGCCACCAATGTTGGGCGCCGACGCAGAAAGCCAATCAGCCAGTATGTTAGCTGATAAAGCCAATCGTGCCGCGCATGCGTTGCTAGATAGTATGAAGATCACAGCCAATACCTACCATATCGGAGAAGGTCCTCCGGAATACTGGATTCCCAATGTGGCAGAAGAGCAACACGCTGCGCTGGTAGTGATTGGTACACATGGCCGAGATGGCATCAAAGGCGCTCTTCTGGGAAACACTGCAGAGCGCATCCTCGATAGGCTTAGCTGTGATGTGCTGGTGTTAAGGGAAGGCTTATCGGAGAATATTGATGAGTTATTACATAATATTTAAATTAAAAAAATATGTGTAATTGGTACTAGCCTAAATTCATCCTTAGATTTCTAGAGAGAAAGAATTCTTATAATAACTTTTAGTATCTCGTAGTAGCTATGTTTAGGTAGCAGATTTCCTGCGGGTGAATGGGGATTCTTTAGTGAGGACGTTAGGAGAAAAGACTCAGCATTGGCGCTGAGTCCTGTTGTGCTTTGATTATTTGGCTTTAAGAAAGTCTGCGACATTTAGTTGGATGAATTCATTGTCATCGGCACGTCCTTGCTGGCGCCCTACGGAAAAGGGGTAATTATTATCGTTAGCGACGATGATTGTTTCTTTATCTACGATATCAATATCTTCTATTGTTACAAATGGGAAGCTGAAAACGCTGTCTTGAGTGCCGCGTGGCGCAATTTGGTCGGGGTCTTTAATTTTCATTAAATCGATATAAGCAATTTTGCGCAGAACATTTTTTTCATCCATTTCACGCAAGTCGATCAGGTAGATGCGTTTAAACTGTGCTGGGTTTGATGCCCACCCTTCACGTGGATCTCCTTGACCTCCATCGCGTTCGATAATCAGTGCGCGGTGCGCATCAATCATATTGAAATCACCAATGGCGTGATTGGCTGCTGCTAATGGGTAGTAGCGCACGCTATCCAGCCACTGCTGCTGTACGTTATCAAATGCTAAAATTCGTAGCACAGGCTGACCATTGACAGTTTCAGCAGCGGCGGTGTTGGTATCGTAAATCGGCTTTTCCAGCATAGGATATAAAGTTTTACCGTCGCGAGAGATCGCCATGCCTTCATATCCGCCGGAACGCTTGGTTATTATAGAGGGGGCTGCTTTATCTGGGTCGGCTAGCTTTACAAAAGCGTTATCGGGAGATGTATAGAGTGTCTCGCCTATTTGGGTAGCTATTACGCTTTGGATGATACCGGACTTGTCTGTTTTTAATAACCAAGGGCCAAATTCGTCGCCAAACCAGTAGCCATCGTTAACCGGTTGAATTGACTCGATGTCAAAGTCCGCACCTGTTAGATAACGTTGCTCACCTGTTTCATCGATGATCGGAAAAGGTACTTTGTTATTAGGGTCTGACAGGAAGGTTGTTTTTTCAATGATCACACGGCCGCTTTCCCAGTCTGCTTTGACTTCATGAAACATCAGCATAGCATCGGGAGAATTTGCTTTGGTTCCGAAGCCGTTGTCAGTGAGTACGAGGAAGCGATTATCGCCGAGTGACCGAATACCAGAGAATCCTTGCAAAGGCTGTCCGGGGAAAGGGCGTGCAAGCTGTGTGGCATCATCATATATACCGTAGGCAGTATTAATACGGTGGTTATTTTTTGCGGTAAATCTGCCTGACTGATTAAAGTAGAGCGGGGCGTTTTTGGGTGGTAGTACGAACGACTGGGCAGGTAGTTGAGCGTGAGTTTTTAGGATGGCGTCATATTCAGGTACTGCTTGGGTAGCGTCCTCAGCAAAGGTTGCTGAGGACGTGCTTAAGGCCGCTAAGGTCAGGATTATGGCTAAACGCGACATCGATAACTCCTATGAATTGTAGACGGCGTGATAACGCCGGAAAAAAGAACCCTCAAGATAAAAACAATTTGTGACGCGAAGTTTACGAAAGTATGTTTTTTATATTTCACAGTTATACAAATAATCCGGCGTTTTAAGATGGTATCCGTACGTGTTTCTGTGTTGATGAATACGTATTAGTGCTAGTAGAAGTTTATTTACCTCAACCATTACAAAGGAAGCATTTTGGTGAGTTGATATATAAGCGAATAGGGATGTAACTGAATGAGTCTAGTAGGGAACATGTTCACCTACTCTTCATCTTTTCAGGCCATAATAGCGCACCGAAAAAAATCAAATGAGCGGCGCTTATCATGGAACAATTAGAATCCTATATTGAACAAGCCAAAGAGTTGGTGCTGGTGTACGGCACACAATTTTTGATGGCTTTGGCAGTCTTGCTAATCGGCCTTTGGGTTATCACTCGTTTTACGCGCTTTTTACAAGCCTCTATGTTTAACAAACTGCCAGACCAAACACTGGGTAGTTTCTTAGCCAGTGGCATTAACATTGTTCTTAAAGTGTTATTGGTCATCAGTGTCGCCTCAATGGTGGGTATTGAAACAACCTCTTTTGTCGCTATTTTAGGAGCAGCAGGTTTAGCTGTTGGTTTGGCATTGCAAGGGAGTTTGTCTAACTTTGCGGGCGGCGTCATGGTGCTGATTTTCCGTCCCTTCAAAGTTGGTGACTATTTAGAAGCCCAATCGCTAGAAGGGTTTGTTAAAGACATTGGTATTTTTGTAACGACACTAGAAACCTTCGATAAACGTATAGTGGTTATTCCTAATGGCCCGCTAGCCAATGGAAACCTGATCAACCATACGGCCAGTGACATTCGTGCCGTCGAATCCAGCATTGGTGTGGCATACAGTGATGATATCTACAAAGCTAAAGCGGCTTTGGAAGCTGTGATTCAACAAGATGAGCGGGTGTTACAGAACGAGGGCAACGTCGTTGCTGTGGTTAACCTTGGTGACAGCTCCATTGACTTTATGGTGCGCGCTTTTGTAAAAACAGACGATTACTGGGGCTTCTATTTTGATATTCTACCTCGCTTGAAAACAGCAGTAGAAGAAGCGGGTTGTAGCATCCCATTCCCGCAGCGCGATGTGCATCTTTATCAAGATAAATAAAAACAGATAAAATGCTTAAAAGCTAAAATATCTATAAAAAGGCGGTTATCTCTCCGCCTTTTTTGCTTTTTGCACTACAGTGTTTTCAAACAGAAGAATTAGGGAATATTTATGCGCTTGAAATATGTATTAATGGTTGTTTTTGCATTGTTTATTTCGGGGTGTTCACTTGTTCCTGATCTACCTGGCCCCATTGGTATCCCTGGTTTATAAACCAGGCAGTATTTTAAATATAGAATAGCCAAGAACAAGTTAATAAAATTGATACCTAGCTGCGCTATTTAGAAAGTACACCTTAATAATTGATACCTGTTTTTTTGCTTTATTAAAATAATCTGCTGATTTGAGATGCATGCCTTGTCTATTTATCAATTAAAATCCAGCTTCCAAAACTGTTTGCGACCGAGCGTTAAGTGGATTTATGCTCGTGGAGTCACGGCGAACCAAGTGACAGTGGCCGCTGTTGTGATTTCGGTTATGTTGGGTGTGGGGCTATCGATACCCTCTATTCACCCGCTTTGGTTTTTGCTACTGCCAGTGTGGATGTTTTTGCGTATGGCTTTTAATGCCATCGATGGTATGTTGGCGCGTGAATTTAAGCAGCAGTCTGCGCTTGGTGCTTATCTTAATGAGTTGTCTGATGTGATCGCTGATACGGCTCTTTATCTGCCTTTTGCATTGTTATTTGGTGTAGAAACTGGCTTGGTTTTAGCGATTGTTTTTCTTGCAGCATTGAGTGAGTTTACGGGAGTGCTAGGGCTTATGGTCGGTGCCTCTCGGCGTTATGACGGACCCATGGGCAAAAGTGATCGAGCATTTGTATTTGGGGGGCTCGCTATGCTTTGGGCATTCAATATTATTACACCTTTTTTGTTTAATGCCGCTTTGTTAATTACGTTATTGTTACTGCTCGTCACTATCATCAATAGGGTTCGATGCGGTTTAACTGAACATGCTACTAGCACTCATAAATAGGGATAGTTTGTGGAATCATTTTTGGAAGGAACGTCCGATTTAACAGCAACCGACAGACTTGCTGACTCGGCGGCCGATGAGGCTGAACGTGCATCTATATTGAGCTTTACCACGCATGATGGTGTTGAGCTGAAGTATCGCCATTGGCCTGCTAAAAAAACGGCATCGGGTGTTAAAAAAAGTGTTGTGATGTTTCATCGAGGTCACGAGCATAGCGCACGTATGGCGCACCTTGTGAACGAGTTAGAACTTGATGAATGTGATTTCTTTGCGTGGGATGCGCGAGGGCACGGGAACTCTCCAGGGGTGAGGGGTAGTAGTCCAAGTTTTGGAACGAGCGTGCGCGATGTTCAAACTTTTTTTGAGCACTTGGCTGTGCAGCATAATGTTAATGTTGAGCACACTATTGTATTGGCTCAAAGTGTCGGTGCTGTGTTGGTATCAACGTGGGTGCATGATTATGCGCCGAATATACGAGCCTTAGTATTAGCTTCGCCTGCTTTTAGTATTAAGTTATATATACCCTTTGCTATTCCTGGCTTAAGGGCATTAAGGAAACTAAAAGGTAATTTCTTTGTTAATAGCTATGTTAAAGCTAACTTATTAACTCATGATCCAGAGCGCATCGCTTCATTTGAAAATGATCCTCTAATAGCACGCGCAATTTCGGTCGACATGTTGCTTGGGCTTCATGATGCTGCTAAAAGAGTTGTCGCCGATGCCGCTACTATCACTGTACCAACGCAGTTATTTATATCAGGCTCCGACTGGGTTGTGCGTCGAAACCCTCAGCAGAAATTCTTTGAACGCTTGGGCTCAGAGTGTAAAGAGCAGCATGTTTTGCCGGGCTTCTATCATGATACATTGGGAGAGTTGGCGAGGGCTGATACATTAATGCGCATTAAGCGTTTTGTTAAACGCTCCTTTTCACAGCCGCACTACGCCAAAGAATTACTTAATGCTGATAAGGTCGGCTATTTTTGTGCTGAAGCTGAATCACTCGCATCGCCGCTTCCTAAAAATTCTCTACAAGCCCGTTTTTGGTCTTTTTATCGTGCATCATTGGTATTTAGCAGTCGTTTTTCTGCAGGTATTAAGCTGGGCATTGATACGGGGTTTGATTCTGGGAGTACTCTGGATTATGTCTATCGTAATAAGCCGACGGGTACTAATAAATTCGGTGAATTCTTAGATAAAAACTATTTAAACTCGGTCGGTTGGAAGGGGATTCGTCAACGTCGATTGAATCTGGAAGAGTTACTGTCAATCACTATGGGTAAGCTGCAAGCGCAGAATCGTGATGTTAAGTTGGTTGATATAGCTGCAGGCCACGGTCGTTATATTTTATCAGCTATCGAACAGGCAAAAGTTAAACCTAAGTCTGTGCTATTACGTGACTATAGTGATATTAACGTGAGAGATGGTAACAACCTCATTAAAGAGAAAGATTTGGACTCCATAGTGCAGTTTGTTAAAGGTGATGCTTTTGATAAAGCCGATTTAGCTGCATTAAATCCTCAACCAAATCTAGCCGTTGTTTCTGGATTATATGAGTTGTTTAGTAGCAATGACATGGTGTCAGCTTCATTAGCGGGTCTGTCTCAAAGCATGGAAGAGGGGGGGTATTTAATTTATACGTGCCAACCTTGGCATCCGCAGTTAACGCTGATTGCGCGTGCACTCACTAGCCACCGTGAAGGCCAAGCTTGGGTGATGCGTCGCCGTAGCCAAGCTGAGATGGACCAACTAGTTGCTGCGGCCGGATTTAAAAAGCTAGAGCAACGCATTGACGAAATGGGTATTTTTAGCGTATCAATCGCGCAAAAAGCAGACTAAGTCGTATGTTTCAATCGCTTCTTTCATCTTGCAAGTCTGTTTTATGGCTAAGAAGTTTGGCGTGGCTTTTTGTATTAGCGCCGCTGTTCTTTTTGAGTTATAACTTTGCTAATCACTATGCTGCTAGTTTATCTAATGTTGGTAGTGTGGTGTTTAGCTGGGAGCGTTTCATTCCACTGTTGCCATGGACCATCATCCCTTATTGGTCCATCGATTTACTTTATGGCTTAGCTTTTTTATTACCAAGAGAGCGAAAGCAGGTTGATACACTGGGCAAGCGGCTGCTTACAGCTCAAGTCGTTTGTATTACATGTTTTTTTATTTGGCCTCTAAGTTTTAGTGTTGAACGCCCCGAGTTAAGTGGCCTGTTTGGCTCGATGTTTGATGTTTTAATGGGCTTTGATAAGCCATTTAACCAAGTACCATCCTTGCATATCACGTTATTAGTTGTGCTTTGGGCTTGTTATGCTGCGTGCCTAAGAGGTGTTTGGCGCTGGTTTATGCATGCCTGGTTTACATTAATAGGGTTGTCGGTATTAACCACATGGCAACATCATTTTATTGATCTGCCTGCAGGTGTTTTAGCGGGTTTCTTTTGCTTGTGGTGCTGGCCAATGGAGACCGCGAGCGCTTTAAAAAAGCAGACAAAGCCTCTATCTCGAATAGTCCTTCAACGGCGTTGGATATTCGCTTGTTATTACGCATCGGCAAGTATTATTTTAGGAGTCATTCTTAGTATTAGTGCCGCATACTTTCTCGGTATAGCGCTATTGTTGATTTGGCCTTGTATCGCTCTAATGCTTGTTGCGCTCAACTATGCTTTTATGGGTGCTAAGGGATTTCAAAAGCAGTCGTCAGGGCGCCTAAGTATTACTGCCACTATCCTCTTTGCTCCCTATTTATTGGGCGCTTGGGTTAATAAAAAGTTTTGGACAAAAGGGCAGAGACCGGCTGCTGAAGTAGTTGATGGTGTTTGGCTTGGATGTATCCCAAATGCTAGAGAGGCAAAGCAATATGCGGGATTGATGGATATGTGTGCCGAGCTGCCTGTCATCGTACCCAATGGTTGTGATTATCATTGTATGCCAATACTAGATTTAACACCGTTGACTCCTGAGGAGTGTTGGCAAGCGGCCAAAACTATTGATGGCCTCGTTAATGCTCATCGTCAGCCTATCTTAGTATTTTGTGCACTAGGTTATTCTCGCAGTAGCGTGGCATTAATGGCGTGGCTGTTGCTGAGTGCGCAGGCGAAAAGCCCTGAACATGCGAAGTTGATGATAGAAAGAGCTCGCCCGCAAGTGGTTATTAAGCCATACCACTTGAAGGCGTTGAGTGAGATGGTGTTGCTGCACGATTATCAGTGCTTTTTAAAAGCGTGCCAGCATGCAAAGCCCGTAGTGCTTTAATTGCAAGGGGAACGGATGAAACAGCAAATGAATTTATTACTCCAAGTTAGCTTATTAAAGTGTGGAGTCGTTATTGATAGAACTTCATTTTGCTTTACATTATTAAGTGTCGTTATGCTGTTCTTACAGAGCAGTTTATTAATCAATAAATTTCAGATGATCGCTTTTTTCATTATTGTGCTCGTCGGCATTATGCAAAAATATTACGCCATCCGGGTGAGTTTGGATGCAGAGCTCTTTGCCCAATTAGCAAAGGTGATTACAGCTGAACCAAAAAACTGTGAAATTGAGTCTGAACTTCGAGATTTAGACAGTGCAATGCTGCATTTAGGATTAATTAAAACGAATGAAGATGTTCGTTCATTATTAGATCGCTGTCAGGGGGCATTTAAGTTACTTAAAAGCCAAGTTGCATGCCTCGCAGTACAAAGCATGTTATTGCTAAGTATCTTATTGGTGCAGGTTATTAAATAACCCCGCGCATGTAACGCTTCGCTTAACTGCTCTACACAGCTTATTTGTAATTATTTAACCTATAATAAACAGACTTGGCTGGATGTCGATTATGCTCATTTTACAAAGGAAGTGACTCTCTTAATGCTTTTTAATATTCCCCAAAACTCATTCTACACGATGGCGGCAGTCGTCGGTTTACTTGTGCTAGCTACCGTAATACGGCTGTTTTTAAAGAGTAAACATCCAGAAACAGATTACACCGAGCTGCGACAACGAATTCAGTCATGGTGGGTCATGATTGGGTTACTGTTTGTTGTGCTGACAGTGAGTAAAACAGCGGCAGTCGTTTTTTTTGGTTTTTTAAGTTTTCTGGCTCTAAAAGAATTTCTCTCGATTGTGCCGACACGTTTAGCTGACCGAAAGGTGATTTTTTGGGCGTATTTGTCCATACCTGTTCAATATTACTGGGTGAGTTCTAGCTGGTACGGGATGTTCATAATCTTTATTCCCGTTTATGTTTTTCTATTTCTACCCATGCGTATGGTGCTTACCGGAGATACGAAAGGTTTTATCCGCTCGGCCGGCATTATTCATTGGGCGACAATGCTCGCCGTTTTTAGTATCAGTCATCTTGCTTTCTTACTGATGCTTCCTGTTCAAAATGAGGAGGCAGGCTTTGTTGGACCTGTATTGTTTATACTGTTTATGACGCAGTTTAATGATGTGTGCCAGTATGTGTGGGGCAAGCTGTTGGGTAAGCATAAAATTATCCCTAAAGTCAGTCCGAATAAAACATGGGAAGGCTTTCTTGGTGGGCTCATTACCATCACGATCTGTGCTGGTCTTGTGGCACCGCTATTGACTCCTTTAAGTAACGTACAAGGCCTAATGGCTGGGGCCCTAATCGGAGCCAGTGGTTTTATCGGAGATGTCGTGATTTCATCGGTTAAACGTGATCTGGATATAAAAGATAGTGGTAATCTTATTCCAGGACATGGCGGCATATTGGATCGACTTGATAGCCTGACCTACACCGCTCCGTTGTTTTTCCATTTTCTGTATTACATGTGCTATTAACTATGAATCGAGTCATGAAAATTTTGTTTTTTGGCCTGATTGTTAAGCCAGTTGTGTTGATTGTGCTTGGGATCAACTTAAGAAATCGAGAAAAACTGCCTATGTCTGGGCCTGCTATTATTGTCGCGAACCATAATAGCCACTTAGACACACTCGTCTTAATGAGTTTATACCCGCTTTCTATGATTCATAAAGTGCGGCCTGTGGCTGCTGCCGACTACTTTTTAGGAGGTGGCGGTTTTCTAGCATGGTTATCACTTGCATGTATTGGCATCATAGCGATGGATAGAAGCGGACAGTCTGCCAGAGGTAGTTTATTTGAAGGGTGTCACCAAGCGTTAGATAACGACGATATTCTAATCTTGTTCCCAGAGGGCAGTCGAGGAAGACCCGAAGAGATGAGTACGCTAAAGAAGGGTGTATATTTCATCATTAAAGATCGGCCCAATACCCCAGTAACGCCAGTTATGATGCATGGTTTAGGCCATTCTTTACCTAAGGGTGAGGTGTTATTAGTACCGTTTAACTGTGATGTTGTGGTGGGGGATAGTATACCCGTAACAGATAACTCATCGTCTTATGTGGCCGCGATATCTGATAAATTTGAGCAGTTGTCCGAACATTGCTTAACTAAGAATGAGAACGCAGAATAATGGATTTGAAAGAGAGTATTTATAAGCTAGGGTTATTCGTTTGAAGGATTATTGGAGCTTTCGTGCCAAAAATAGTATTAAAAGGTTTTATCCTTGTTCCGTCGAAAGACTTACCTGCGGTACAGAGTGAGATTGTTAATCACAAGAACCTGACTCTTAAAGAGCCAGGGTGTTTGGTATTCGAGGTAACTCAAGCCAAAGAGGATCCTTGCCGGTTTGATGTTTATGAAGAGTTCATTGATAAAGCGGCATTTGAAATGCATCAAGAAAGAGTAAGGCGCTCTCTATGGGGTAAAGTAGCAGAAAATGTTGAAAGGCATTATGAAATATTAGTGTAAATGAATAGAAATTTTAGGATGCGTGAGCCTACGATATAGAATGTTTTTCACTGTAAAATTCATTAAATACCTGTAGTCATGGTTAAAGGAATATCGATATCAGCTCTAAAAATTATTGATGACTGTATAAATAGTTACTTAATACTCACAGTAATACAAAGAGATAAATGCCACGATTGAATTATTAAAGTTATATGTGAGAACATCGAGAGTCGAGGTTTTTTAGAGTGAACTATGGGTGTTAAATAACCCGTATGCAAGATGATTTCTTGTTCTAATAAGCCTATGTTTCTATTATAAAAATCAGGAAAAACAATAAAATATCTCGGCATGTTAATTAAGTGATTGGGTCTATTTAAACCCACCTAATTATACGTTTCCTCATTTCTCTGTTTGATAAATAAAGAATTTTTTCTTGGCATGTGTCTTGTAGTGTTTATTCATAAACGCTGTCACTAAGTAGGTTGGTGCTTAGGGCTGTTTGGGAGATAAACATGGATATGGCTAGTGTTCCTCGTAGTTTCTGGCATGCGTTAAGTTTTTGTATGGTGGCAGCTACACTCGGGCTGCTTTTTATTGCGCAATCATCCAGTAATGTGTCTATCGAGATAGCCAATGCAAAAATTGAGCTGTCTTCGGCTATTTCACAAGTTAAAGATATAAAGAGTGACCTTAAAGCTGAGAATACCCGTTTGGTAAAAGCCAACTTGTTACTGCAAGAAAAAGTTAAACGATGGGAAGCGGCTGCCAAATTGGATCCAAATGCCACTTCATTGGAAGATTTTAATTTGGGTGAGGTATTAGGTAGGCCAAGTCCTATTGTTCAAGAGTCCGTTACTCAAAGCCCCGCTATAGATCCCCCTGTTGCTGTTAACTCTAGAAACGTTCCACCCAAAGATCTGTATAGAGATATAGATGCCAAGATTCAATCCGCCGAGCAATACATAAGAAGTAAGGGCCAATAGTCGGTATTGATGCCCTCATTTTCTGCTCTCAAGTTTCCTCTTAATCGGGCGATACTGTTATCTGTGAATGGGCCCGATTTCAATGCTGTAGGCCATGTAACTTGATTAACTGAATAAAAATTAAAGGATGTATATGTTTAAGGGAATATCATTTTTATTGCTGCTTTCAATATCAATGTGCTCAAACGCTTATGTTATTAGCGGAGAAAAGTGGGGCGATCCTGCGTTTGGTACGGGTGCTATTATCAGCTGGAGTTTGATGGATACAGGGCTCAGCTGTAATGGCACCTATGAGTCTATTGGATGTAGTGTTACGTCATTAGCTGATTTTATGCCGTTGGGTTTTGAAAGTGAGATTTCACGCTCCTTTGACGCATGGTCTGATATAGCCGGCCTAACATTTGTACAAGTCCCCGATAGTGGTGATGCGTTTAATGTGCCCGGAGCTTCGGGAGATATTCGCCTCGGTGGGCACTCTTTTGATGGATCCGGTGGTATTTTGGCGCATGGTTATCTTCCAGAGCCAGGCAGCTCCTCTTCAGAGGGTGATATCCATTTTGATTCAGGTGACTTATGGACGACTAGCTTTGGCTCGCCAGGGTTTGATATTTTCCAAGTGCTTACTCATGAACTCGGCCATGCTTTAGGCTTAGATCATACCAACGTTCCTCGCTCCCTGATGAACCCTTATTATACGGAAGCTTTCTCTGGCCCCCAAGCAGATGACTTTGCTGGAATACAGTATCTTTATGGGCTTCCGGCCGCTGGTAATGAGGTTCCTGAACCCGCTTCCGCTTTGTTATTGATGATAGGCCTTTTGGGCTTGATTGTGGCTAGAAAGCAGCAAAGAGTAGCTTCTGGTGCTTAAAGCTGCCTTTGTTGCTGCATGGGCGTTAATCAGCCTGTTAACGGCAACAGCGAGCAGTGCCTCACTGGCTAAAATGACAGATCAAGAATTACTTAATACATCTGCTGCGATAGTCTTTGCTGAATTTATTGGGTCGACAGAGTTACAGATAAAAAGTAAAAACCTCCGGCTAACCGTCGGAGTCTTGCGTGTTCAGCAAGTATTAAAAGGCTCTTCTCACGTTAATATAATGCTCGTTCGACAATACCCGCGTACGGGTGTTGTGAGCGGCACCTATAATTTTGAGGTAGGGAAACTCGGCCTGTGGTTTTTACAAGAAGCTCCTGGTGTGGAGGGTTTATATCAGGTCTCCCACTCTGGACGCTTTATTGAAATGGATGAATCCAGTACAGCTTTAGAGCACTGGAAAGCCTTGCTTAGTGACTCTGTTCGCCCATAAGTAATACGTTTTTAGTAACTCATTATTTGAGACGAAAATGCCCTCCATAGTTTTTCTTAATCACCTCGCTTAAATCATTCAATTTAGAAACGGCTTGTTAAAGGGGTAGATTGTTCTTAGAGCAACAAATAGCCCAAAACAACAAGTAGAGGTGTGTCATGAGCAAGTGTCCTTACCATACGACAACCGCAGGTAGCCCGGTTGCCGATAATCAAAACAGCCAAACCGCTGGCCCACGTGGCCCTGTATTGATGCAGGACTGGCAACTCATCGAAAAACTAGCTCACCAAAACCGTGAGCGTATACCTGAGCGAGTCGTACATGCAAAAGGTTGGGGTGCGCTTGGTACTTTTACCGTAACTCATGATATTTCTCGCTACACACGCGCAAAAATCTTTGAGCAAGTAGGCAAACAAACCGAGATGCTGGCACGTTTTTCTACTGTCGCAGGTGAGGCAGGTGCTGCAGATGCCGAGCGTGATGTGCGTGGTTTTGCGCTTAAATTTTATACCGATGAAGGTAACTGGGATATGGTCGGTAATAACACCCCCGTGTTCTTTATTCGCGATCCACTTAAGTTTCCTGATTTTATTCACACACAAAAGCGTCACCCAAAAACTAATATGCGCTCGCCCACAGCGATGTGGGATTTTTGGTCGCTCTCTCCTGAGTCGCTGCACCAAGTGACTATTTTGATGAGTGATCGAGGTTTACCCACAGATGTGCGCCATATCAATGGCTATGGCTCACATACGTATTCTTTCTGGAATGATGCCGGCGAGCGCTTTTGGGTGAAGTTTCACTTTAAAACGCAGCAAGGCCATCGTCACTGGACTAATGAAGAAGCAGAAGCGGTAGTAGGTAAAACACGTGAATCTACTCAAGAAGATCTTTACGGTTGTATTGATAAAGGTGACTTTCCTAAGTGGACTGTGCATGTACAGATCATGCCTGAAGCCGATGCGGATAAAACCAGCTATAACCCTTTTGATCTAACCAAAGTGTGGCCACATGCAGATTATCCATTAATCGAAGTAGGTGTTATGGAGCTTAACCGTAACCCAGAGAACTACTTTGCTGAGGTTGAACAGGCTGCATTTTCACCTTCTAATGCAGTTCCGGGGATCGGCTTCTCACCTGACAAGATGCTGCAGGCTCGCTTATTTAGTTATGCAGATGCACATCGCTACCGTATAGGTACACATTACGAAGGGTTACCCGTAAATACACCTAAATGCCCAGTACATCATTATCACAAAGATGGTGCTATGAATTTCATGGGGCAAAAAACGGGGAATGTTGATGCGTATTACGAGCCAAATTCATTTGATGGTGCCGTTGCAAAGCCTGATGTTAAAGAGCCTCCGCTTCAGCTTAGTGGAGATGTAGATCGCTATGACCATCGCGAAGGTAATGATGATTTTAGCCAACCTCGTGCGCTGTTTAACTTGTTTGATGACGGCCAGAAGCAACGTCTCTTTAGTAATATTGCTGCAGCTATGCAGGGTGTGCCGCAAGAGATTGTAGAGCGTCAGCTAGCACTGTTTGAGCAGGTGCATTCGGACTATGGACAGGGAGTGCGTGAGGCGTTGAAATAACAAAATTTGTTATTGTTATTTTACTGAGAGTGAGGCTGCTAAAAGCCTTGCTCTCATCGTTTCGAGTGAGGCCAATTTTAAGATCCTAAAGGGCCATTTGTTATTTTGTTAGTACATTAGTTGTAAAGCTAAGAAAAGAGCACTACTTTTTATTGACGGAATAATAAAAATATTTGAAGACCGGATGTCTATCAATAGAGGATCACGGCTCTTCCCTTGCAGGTATACTCCATGTTTTTGAAAGTAACTCATCGGATTGCTCTTGGTTTTGGTCTGCTCGTTATCTTTATCATGATTGTTGGTGGTGGAGGTCTGTGGGGCACATCAGATATTAATGCACGCTTGCATCAAATAACAGATGTGTCGCTGCCTATTTCTAGAGGAAGTTATAGCCAGCTGCTTGCTTTACAAGAAGCTAACATTGCTTTGCTGCGAGCGTTAACTAATGATGATGCCGACCCTGCCTTACGCCAAAATCACGAGAAATCATTTGAGCACCAAATGATGATGTTTACTGAAGCACATCACGTGTTAGAACCATTGTTAGCAGGTGATTCAGAGTTGATCGGGATGTTTGATAAAACCGAACAAACCGAAATAGCCTTCTCAAAGGCCGCTTTAAAAGTGATGGAGCTGCATGAGGAGAGCTTGGCTCTGCTGACGCGTACTCGCCAAAAAGAAAGTCGTTTTCAGCGCCAAATGGATACCTTGAACACTTGGGGACAACAATACCTGTCTAAAAATAATAGCGGCGGTTCTGAAGCGCGTGTATTTATGCGTAGTGCTAATACTCATAAATCTCAGATTATTAATTTCAAACAGAACAAGGACTTTAAAGCGTTAGATACCGCACTTAAGCAAACCGAAGGTGCGCTTAATAAAAGTTTAGCCGCTTT
>JAWUYS010000019.1:0-19246 GCA_034110685.1 Neptunomonas sp. | reverse complement strand
AGGTGAATCATGCTGCAATCCATCAGAGATAATTCGCAGAGTATTGTTGCCAAAGTCATCGTTGGCTTAATCGTTGTTACCTTTGCGTTATTTGGAGTGGAGTCACTAGTAAGCCTGACCTCAGAGTCAGATGCGCCGGCGACAGTCAATGGTGAAGAGATATCTAGCCAAGAGCTATACCAGGCCACAGAGCTGCAAAGACGCCAGTTGCTATCCCAAATGGGTGAGAATGCAGATCCAGCATTACTGGATGATGGTTTGATCAGCAGTATGGTGTTGGATAGTTTGATCGAACAAAAATCTCTGCTATTAGCTGCAGAAGATAAGAATTTGATGATATCTGATCGTATGATCGATCAGATGATTGTTAATACCGCTGATTTTCAAGTAGATGGACAATTTAACCGTAATCAGTTCGAAGCGGCGCTGAGAAGTGCTGGTTTTACTCCGCTTATGTACAGAGATCTGCTTAGAAAAGAGCGTGTTATTGAGCAAGAGCGAAATGCTTACCAGTTATCGGCATTTGCTGTTCCACAAGAGCTTGAGCGTATTGTGGCTCTGGATCGTCAAACGCGTGACGTGAGCTATTTTCTATTACCATTAACAGATGTAATGGCTCAGGTTAATATTTCTGAAGATGATGTTAGATCTGAATATGAAGCCGAGCGCTCATCGTTAATGACGCAAGAGCAGGTTGCTGTTGAATATATTCTATTAGATAAAAATGATCTCAGAGATGATGTGTCTGTTTCAGATGATGAGTTGAAAGCTCAGTATGACCAATATTTAGCGTCTTTTCAGGCAGAAGAGGAGCGTGATGTAGCTCATATCTTAGTTGAAGTGACTGCTGAGCAAGATGATGCTGCGGCAATAAGCAAAGTAGTGGCACTGCAAGCGCGTATTAAAGCAGGAGAGACGTTTGAATCTTTAGCTAAGAGTGAGTCTGATGATGTTGGTTCTGCGTCTTCTGGCGGTGGTTTGGGCGTAAATGGCAAAGGTGTATTCTCTGAGCCTTTCGAGCGTTCAATGTATGCGTTATCAGTTAATGAAGTATCTGAACCTATTCGAACAGAGTTTGGTTACCATCTAATTAAAGTAAATGGCATTTCTACAGAAGAAGTGTCGAGCTTTGCTGAGCTAAAATACCAACTTACTGATGAAATTCTGGATCAGAAAGTTGAAGCTATTTATGTTGAGCGCTTAGAGTTGATGGCTGATATTACCTTTTCTGCAGGTGATCTGGTTGAGCCTTCTGAAGTACTGGGTTTAACGATAGTGTCCAGCAAGCCTTTTGATCGTGCTGGAGGGGCTACTGATGTTACTCGAAATGCTAAAGTGCTTTCTGCTGTCTTCAGTCAAGACTTGATTCAAGAAAAATTGAACAGTGCTCTTATTGAATTAGACAAGGAGCGTACAGTTGTTGCGCGAGTTAAAACGTATTTTGAGCCGAGAGAGCAAACGTTTGAAGAAGTTTCTGCGCAATTGAAGCAGCAGTTAGTTCAGCAAAAAGCCAGCGATCTACTTGAAGCGAAGGCGAAGGATGCTGTTGTGCAGCTTAATGCTGGAGGGTCTTTGGGTAAAGTTGCTGGAACCGCTAAGGCTGAAACGAGAGTAGCCGTTTCACGTGTGGCTTCTGATCTTCCACTAGAAGTACGTAACCTAGCTTTTTCTTTGGCAAAACCTGTTGAGGATAAAGCGATTGCTTCTCGAACTGTATTGAATGATGGTGGTGCCGCAGTAGTGCTATTAACTAAAGTTAATACACCAGAGATAACCCTGTCAGACGAAGAAGTTAAATCGATGGCGGGTTTCTTAGGAACACGCTTCGGGCAGCAAGAGTATCAGGCGCTGGTTAGTCAGTTGAAGAGCTCTGCTGAAGTTGAGAAAAGATAGTTTGTAGCAAGCCAAAAAAACGCACTTTTTAGTGCGTTTTTTTATGCGTAAAGGTTTTATCTTTTTTTAATAACAAGGCTGCCTATTGAATAGCCCGCGCCGAATGAGCAAATTAGGCCGTGGTCTCCACTGCTGAGGTCTTCGTGGTGTTGATGGAATGCGATAAGTGATCCGGCCGAAGCCGTGTTGGCATACTCATTGAGCACGATCGGGGCCTCACTTGCATTAGCCTCTCTGCCAAGAAGCTTGCGAGTAATTAAATGATTCATATTAATGTTGGCTTGGTGTAGCCACCAGCGCTGCACATCCACTGTTGTGAGGTTGTGCTGCCCTATGTGCTGTAAAATGTGCTCAGCAGCCATAGGACAGACCTCCTTGAATACTTTGCGGCCGTTCTGATGGAATAGGGCGTCTAATGCAAACGGGTCGGTATCGCTGACTCTAGCGGTGTAGCCGAAGTTTGATCGGATGTTATTTGAGAAGGTTGTTGCCGCTTTTGTGCTGAGTATTTCGTAGCTGTGTTCAGATTGGCATGTAGTTGAGTCTTCAATAACGGTGGCTACTGCAACATCTCCAAAAATAAAATGGCTATCGCGGTCGCAGTAATTGACTTGCGGGGATGTTAATTCAGGATTAATGATCAATACCCCTGTTGCTGTACCTGCCTTGATCATTTCGTAAGCTCTATGCAGGCCAAATGTTGCCGAAGAGCAAGCCACTTGCATGTCAAAACCAAAGCCTTGTATGCCTAATGCGTGTTGAACTTCAATAGAAATAGCGGGATAAGCGCGTTGAGTATAAGAGCAGGCAACAATGACAACGTCGATTTGGTCTGCTGATTTGTTCGCTGATGTGAGTGCCTTTCGTGCTGCGGCTAATGCTATCTCGGCTTGTACTGAGAGCTCGTTGTCGGCTCTAGCAGGGATGCGGGGGCGCATGCGAGATGTGTCAAGAATACCGTCTTTGCAATAGGCGAATCGGCTTTTGATGCCGGAGGCTTTTTCTATGAACTCAGCTGTAGATAAAGGTTTTGCGCTAATGGCTCCTGTTTTTATCTCGTTAGAGTGTTCTGCGTTAAATGCTTCAGCCCAGGCGTTATAGGCTGTAACCAGCTCTTCATTTGTAATGGTGTTTTCAGGAGTCCAGAGACCGATGCCGCTAATGACAGGATTTTTCATGACATATTACTTCGTTAAATAGAGGCTATTAACAACAGTATAGACAAGAAAAGTTCTATGGATAAATAGAGTGAGTTTCGTCGGGAGGGTAGCTCGGGGCCATGCTGGCCCCAAAATCGTATTATTTAGTGGTGAGCAGGTCTGTTTGGCGTTATTTTTGGAAGCTCTAAGCGAAGTAGTGCTTTAAGTTTTGAAGCAACTGAAGTGTAAAGTTCACCTAAATATTCACTGCGTAGTTGATGTGCTTGGTCTATATAATAAGCAGTATCAATGTTGCCGTCTTTGTCTGTATGTAGTTCTATATCATTGTTCATTGCTTTCTCGCTTAAGTCGTTTGGTGTTGATTTATGCGTTTATACTAAGGTCTAGGTGCTGCTTGCACAAACGATCAATTTTCATCAAAATGATGAGATATTTTCATCAATGAGGTATTAGTTATCAGACGCTTGCCCCCACTCAATTCAGTACGAATTTTTGAAGCTGCGGCCCGTAATGAAAGCTTTGTGGCAGCGGCTGAGGAGCTTTCTGTGACGGCATCGGCCGTTAGCCATCAAGTAAAAACACTTGAGCAGTTCTTGGGTCTTGAATTATTTCGAAGAAATAAAAGAAAAGTTGAGTTGACGCCTATGGGTGAGCAGTACTTGGTGTCTATTAAGTATGCGTTAGATGAAATAGAAGTGGCAACAAAGCGTCTAACGGCCAATCCAGAAACCGATATAGTTACAATTAGTGTGGCTCCAAATTTTTTAACGCGATGGCTGATGCCAAGAATGCAGCGCTTTCAGGCAAGATTTCCTGATGTAGAGCTGCAAATTAGCGCTTCAGCAGGACTCATTGACTTTAATAAATCAAATACAGATATGGCGATCTATTTTGGGCATGGCGATTGGCATGATATTGAGGTGCATTTTCTTAGAAAGGTACTGTTAGTGCCCGTATGCAGTCCTGGGTTGATAAAAAGTGGGAAGCAATTAGCTAAACCTGAAGATTTGCGAAAGCATACTCTTATCCAGGTCAGTAAACGTCTTTATGAGTGGCAGGAGTGGTTGCAGCTAGCAGGTGTGGAGCACTCGGGGTTCGGTAGAGGGTTGCAATTATCGAGTAGCCAGCTGGCCACCGCGGCGGCCCAAGAAGGGCTCGGTGTAGCGCTAGCTGACAGCACGTTGACATCAAGAGAGATAAAGGACGGCAAGTTAATAATGCCATTTGATATTATGTTGAATACGCATAAATCTTTCTATCTGGTACATAAAAAGAATCGGTCTTTAACTTATGGTATGCGTGCATTTAAGGATTGGGTGATTGAAGAGATGCATAAGAGTAGTGTTTGATCGTTTATAAATAAAGACCGAACGCTTGAGATAAAACTAAGGAGTGGATATGCGCACCATTGGATTGTTAGGGGGGATGAGTTGGGAAAGTACAGTTACCTACTATCAGCTTATCAATAAAGGAATTAAGGAAGAGTTGGGAGGGTTGCACTCTGCAGAGATCATCTTAAGTAGTGTTGATTTCCAGGTGATAGAAGCATGTCAGGCTCAAGGGGACTGGCAAGGTGCGGCTAGTATTCTAAGTAAGGCTGCACTGAGTGTTCAAGCCGGTGGTGCCGATTTTCTGCTGATCTGTACAAACACTATGCATAAAGTGGCCAGTGCAATTAAGGCTGAAATTGATATCCCTTTGCTACACATAGCGGATGCAACAGCCCAGGCGTTGGTTTCTCAAGGGATCTCTCGCGTCGCTTTGTTGGGAACTCAGTTTACGATGGAGCAAGATTTTTATAAGGGTCGCTTAACTGACGTTTATGATTTGGATGTCGTTATTCCTGACAGTGCTGATCGAGTTATCATTCATAATATTATTTACCATGAGCTATGTGTAGGGAAGGTACTAGATAGCTCTAAAAAAGAGTATTTGAGAATCGTTGATCAAATGGCTGCTCAAGGAGTGGAAGCGGTGATTCTTGGCTGTACTGAAATTGGCTTGCTTATCAAGCAAGAAGATACAGCTATGCCATTGTTTGATACTACAAAGATACATGCGCATGCCGCTGTTGCTTACGCTTTGAGCTCGTCTTAATTCATTTTAAGATAATGTCTTTTCTGTAATTTGGCTTATCCGTAGTTTCATTGAATGGGTAGGACGAATGCTTGTTGATGTTCGGTATTCCGTACAAATAATCACACTGCTGATCAAATTCTCTTATCAAAACCGTTAGAAATCACTTTTTTATCTATAGTTTTTATATTCCGCCATCAAATAATTTCCTATTATTATTAATGATTAATATCAATGCTTTATATCATTATATTAATGTTGATTGTCTTCTGGCGATTGTTCGTTTATTTTTTTAATGTAAAAAAAACTATTACAGATCTTGCATTTGTAAAAAATAATGAACACTATTTGTAGATAGTAACCAACAATAGTTTTAACCGCAGGTGTCAAAAAAAAGACATCATGGCGCTATTATCAAAAAATATAACGAGGCTACCACCATGAGTAAATCAGCTTTTGTTTGGGAAGATCCTTTCCTGTTAGACCAGCAGATTAGTGATGAAGAACGAATGATTCGTGATGCTGCGCGTGATTATATGCAAGAGCAGCTAATGCCGCGCGTATTAATGGCGAACCGTAATGAAACATTCGATGTTGAAATTATGCAAGAGCTGGGCGAGTTAGGTTTGCTCGGTAGTACTCTACCTGAAGAATACGGCTGTGCTGGTGCTAGCCATGTGAGTTATGGTCTTGTAGCTCGTGAAGTTGAAAGAGTTGATAGTGGTTATCGCTCAGCAATGAGCGTTCAATCCTCGCTTGTTATGCACCCTATCTATGCATATGGCAGCGAAGAGCAGCGCCAAAAGTATCTGCCAAAACTAGCTAGCGGTGAATGGATTGGTTGCTTTGGTCTAACAGAACCAGATGCCGGTTCTGATCCTGCTGGTATGCGAACACGTGCCACCAAGGTTGATGGTGGTTACATCGTTAAAGGTAGCAAAATGTGGATTACTAATTCACCCGTTGCACAAGTCTTTGTTGTATGGGCAAAACTAGACGGTGTTATCCGTGGTTTTGTACTAGAAAAAGGCATGAAGGGGCTTTCTGCACCTAAGATCGAAGGTAAGTTCTCGTTGCGCGCATCTATCACTGGTGAAATTGTGATGGAAGATGTATTCGTTCCTGATGAAAACATTTTACCTAACGTTTCTGGCTTGTCCGGTCCATTTGGTTGCTTGAATAAAGCACGTTTTGGTATCGCTTGGGGCGCTTTAGGTGCTGCTGAATTCTGTTGGCAGGCTGCGCGTCAGTACACATTAGATCGTAAGCAGTTTGGCCGTCCACTCGCACAAACTCAGCTGGTACAGAAAAAACTAGCCGATATGCAAACAGAGATTTCTATTGGTTTGCAGGGTTGTCTTCGTATGGGGCAAATGTTGGATGCTGGAAACTGCCCAGTTGAGCTAATTTCTCTGATGAAGCGTAATAACTGTGGCAAAGCATTGGATATCGCTCGTGTATCGCGTGATATGCATGGCGGAAACGGTATTGCTGATGAGTTCCACGTCATTCGTCATGTTATGAACCTTGAAGCGGTCAATACGTATGAAGGTACGCACGATATTCATGCATTGATTCTAGGCCGTGCTCAGACTGGTTTACAGGCCTTTTTCTGATGAGCGGGGCTCTGTCACACATCCGTGTTCTTGATTTAAGTCGTATTCTGGCTGGCCCGTGGGCTGGCCAGATGCTAGCTGACTTCGGGGCTGAAGTGATTAAAGTTGAACGCCCTGGCAGTGGTGACGACACCCGTGGTTGGGGCCCTCCTTTTATGAAAGGGAGTGAGTCTGAAACATGTGATGCGGCGTATTTTCATTCAGCTAACCGTGGTAAGCAGTCAGTTGCGGTTGATATGGCTCGCCCAGAAGGCCAGGCGATTATCCGCGAGCTTGTTAAGGTTTCGGATGTTGTGCTTGAGAACTATAAAGTGGGCGGTTTGAAACGCTATGGGCTTGATTACGATTCATTGAAAGAGCTTAACCCGCGTTTGGTTTATTGCTCAATCACTGGGTTTGGCCAAGATGGACCTGATGCTCATCGTGCTGGATATGACTTTATGATTCAGGGCATGGGCGGCTTGATGAGTGTGACAGGTGAGCCTGATGGTATGCCCATGAAAGTGGGTGTGGCTTTAGTTGATGTGATGACGGGCCTGTATGCCGCTAATGCGGTGCAAGCTGCATTGCTGCACCGAGAAGAGACCGGTGTTGGTCAATATATTGATCTGGCATTACTGGATGTGCAAGTGGCAACACTGGCCAATCAGGCAATGAACTTCCTTGCTGCAGGAAAGCCTCCAGGTAGGCTGGGAAATGCACATCCGAACATTGTTCCTTATCAGGCATTTCCGACTGCTGATGGTCATATTATCTTGGCGGTTGGTAATGATCAGCAATTCCAGCGCTTTTGTGAGGTTGCTGGGTGTCCTGAGCTGGCAAGGGAAGATGTTTTTAGTACGAATCAAAAGCGTGTAGAAAATCGAAGTGATTTGATTCCGCGGCTACTTCCACTGTTGCTAACAAATAGCACGCAACAGTGGCTAGATAAATTGACGGAAGTAGGCGTGCCATGCGGTCCTATTAATACCATCGAACAAGTATTTGATGAGCCGCAAA
Source organism: Neptunomonas sp. (assembly GCA_034110685.1). Classification (GTDB taxonomy): domain Bacteria; phylum Pseudomonadota; class Gammaproteobacteria; order Pseudomonadales; family Balneatricaceae; genus Neptunomonas. Next base: position 11,502 of record JAWUYS010000019.1, on the reverse strand, counting down.
TTAAGCATCGCGAAATGCAGATTTCTCTTGCTCATCGTGATGCTGGGGACGTTCCTTCAGTTGCCAATCCTGTGAAATTTTCTGAGACGCCGATCGCGTATCATCAGGCGCCTCCTGTGCTCGGTGAGCACAGTGCTCATATTTTAGAATCCATTCTAGATATGACGTCTGAAGAAATAGAAAGTCTGTGTAATCAAGGTGTTATTCAAAGAGGTTAAGAGATGTTATCACTAAAAGACGCGAGTTTACTTAAAACGCAGGCCTTCATAGATGGCGAATGGCAGAGTGCATTAAGTGGCCAGACAATGCCTGTTTTAGATCCTGCAACGGGTCAACAGATTGCTGAAGTTCCGGATATGCGCGTGCAAGAAACTCAGCAAGCTATTGCTGCTGCTGAGAAAGCTTTCCCGCTATGGAAAGCAAAAACAGCGAAAGAGCGTGCGCTTATTTTGCGTCGTTGGTTTGATTTAATTGTTGAAGCAAAAGATGACCTGGCCCAGTTAATGACAGCTGAGCAAGGTAAACCTCTGAGCGAAGCGGCAGGTGAAGTTTTGTATGGTGCTTCGTTTGTTGAGTGGTACGCAGAAGAAGGTAAGCGTGTTTATGGCGACATAATTCCAGCGCAAGCGGCTGACAAACGTATTTTAGTAAGCAAAGAGCCTATTGGTGTTGTGGCAGCGGTAACGCCATGGAACTTCCCGAATGCGATGATCACACGTAAATGTGCTCCAGCTCTAGCGGCAGGTTGCACCATGGTATTAAAACCAGCTGAAGACACGCCTTTGTCTGCACTGGCTTTGATGGTGCTAGCTGAACGTGCAGGTATCCCAAAAGGCGTTATCAATGTTGTTACTACGGCACAACCGGCGGTAGTTGGGCGTGTTTTAACGGATAGCCCAGTGGTTCGCAAGTTGTCTTTCACGGGTTCAACAGCCGTTGGAAAACAGTTGATGAGACAGTGTGCTGATACGGTTAAGAAGATGTCTCTTGAGCTGGGTGGTAATGCACCGCTCATCATTTTTGATGATGCAAATATAGACAAAGCGGTTCAAGGCGCGGTTATTTCAAAATTCCGTAATGCCGGACAAACTTGTGTATGTACTAACCGTATTTTGGTGCAGTCCAGCGTTTATGATGAGTTTGTAGAAAAGTTTAACAAAGCGGTAAATGAGCTAACTGTAGGGCATGGGTTGCAAGGCACTTTTGATCAGGGGCCTATGATTAATCAGGCTGCCATTAGCAAAGTATCTGAGTTGCTTGATGATGCGGTTCAAAAAGGCGCGCGATTAATATGTGGTGGCCAAGAACATAAGTTGGGTGGAACTTTTTATCAGCCAACTATTATTGCTGATGTGACTACTGACATGCGCGTTGCTCGAGAAGAGATTTTTGGCCCTATCGCTCCAGTATTTCGTTTTGAAACGGAAGAAGAAGCTGTAGCAATGGCTAATGATACTGAATATGGCTTAGCGGCTTACTTCTATGCAAACGACTTGAGTCGTGTATGGCGTGTATCTGAAGGGCTTGAGTACGGCATGGTTGCGGTAAATGAAGGCGTGCTGTCTACCGAAGTGGCTCCTTTTGGCGGCGTTAAAGAATCTGGCATCGGTCGTGAAGGTTCGCGATACGGTATCGATGAATATCTTGAAATGAAATACACCTTGCTGGGTGGCATTAATTAATAGGAAAGCTTGGAATGACAACGAATAAAGAGATGCAAGCACGCCGTGAAAATTCGGTTGCTCGCGGTGCGGCAAATATCACTCAGTTTTATGCAGAAAAAGCGGTAAACGCTGAAGTTTGGGATGTAGAAGGTAAGCGTTATATCGACTTTGCTGGCGGTATTGGTGTATTGAATATCGGGCATTTGCACCCAAAAGTTGTAGCGGCTGTTGAAGCACAGCTACATAAGCTCATGCATACTTGTTTTCATGTTATGCCTTATGAGCCGTACATTGCGTTGGCTGAAAAGCTGAACGATATTACACCTGGTAACCATGCTAAGAAAACATTGTTGTTAAATACGGGTGCTGAGGCTGTTGAGAACGCAGTTAAAGTTGCTCGTGCAGCAACAGGGCGCTCTGCTGTTATTGCATTTAACGGTGCATTTCATGGCCGTACGATGATGGGTATGGCACTAACGGGCAAAGTTGTACCTTATAAGCAAGGGTTTGGTCCTTTTCCTGCTGAGGTTTTCCATGCTCCTTACCCTAATGCATACTATGGTGTTTCAGCTGATGATTCACTTAATGCCGTTAAAAACTTGCTCAAAACAGATGTTGATCCTGGCCGTGTAGCAGCGATTATTATTGAGCCTGTTCAAGGTGAAGGCGGTTTTTATCAGGCGCCTACTGAGTTTATGCAATCGCTGCGTGCTCTATGTGATGAGCATGGCATTTTGATGATCGTTGATGAAGTTCAATCTGGTTTTGCACGTACTGGTAAAATGTTTGCTGTTGAGCATTCGGGTGTTACACCTGACCTTATCTGCATGGCAAAAAGCTTGGCAGGTGGTATGACATTGTCTGCTTTAGTGGGTAATGCTGAGTTAATGGATGTTCCAGGTCCTGGCAGTATCGGTAGTACTTATGGCGGTAGCCCTATGGCATGTGCTGCTGCATTAGCGACTATCGAAGTGATTGAAGAGGAAGGTCTGATTGAGCGAAGCAATGAAGTAGGGCAGCTAATCACTTCTCGCTTCTTGGCTATGAAAGAATCAGGATTAACCTGTATTGATCATATTCGTGCAACCGGTGGTATGATTGCATGCGAGCTGTTTGACGAACAAGGTAACCCAAACCCTGATTTGGCAAAACAGTTGGTAGCTAAAGCAACAGCTAGTGGATTGTTGTTGCTTTCTTGCGGTACTTTTGCAAACACAATTCGTGTACTCGTTCCATTAACGGCTTCTAATGCGTTAATTGAAGAGGGACTAGATATTATGGAAAGCTGCTTACGCCAGCTGTAATGCCATAAGTCTATAACTGGCTACTGATTTTTGTCAGTCAGTAGTCAGTTTTTTATTGTGCCGTAAAATATTTGATATAATCCAATAAACGTAATTAATACAGGGTATTGGTGTGGATGTTGGTGAGAGATTAAAACAGATACGAAAGCTTAAAGGTATTTCCCAGCGTGAGTTGGCGAAACGTGCGGGTGTTACGAATAGCACAATATCGATGATAGAAAAAAATGGCGTAAGCCCTTCTGTTAGTTCTCTTAAAAAAATCCTAGCGTGTGTCCCTATCTCGATTGGCGACTTCTTTACAGATGAAGCAGAGCCCGAGAAGGTGGTGTTTAGGGCTGATGAGCAGCCAGATGTAGGAACTGACAAGGTTAAGTTGCTTTTAATTGGGGCAACAGTAAAAGAGCGTACGACTAATATAATGCGTGAATACTACCCGCCTGGAGCTGACACAGGAGCTGATATGTTGCAGCATGAAGGTGAAGAGGGTGGTGTTGTTTTAAAAGGTATGATCGAGCTGACAGTTGGGCTTGATGTTTACAATTTGGAAGAAGGAGATGGGTACTATTTTAGCAGCACCATCCCCCATCGTTTTAGAAATACATCCAGTGAAGAATGCCAGATTATTAGCTCAAACCCGGCAAGCTAGATGAAGTATCTATGTTATGCATTATCTAATACGGTGTTATGCATTTACATGCCACTGTATTAGAAATAACGCTCGAGTCCTATTTGAATATGATCGTCTCTATCCATTGAAGAGAGCAGGTCCGCATTATCATCTGTTGAGAAGAACCTTCCATCCAGAGTAATTTTCCACTTGTTTCCTAGTCGGCGGCTGGCTTCTATTTGAAAGCTAGTGCTGTCATAGTCAAGGTCGTAAATCACTCCTGCTAGTAGCTCTGTACTTGCTGTGTCATTGAGCGCTAAGCGTGCGCCAATAGAGATATCATTTTGGAAAACGGCTGATGCCTCTTTTCCTCGTTGATCCCAGCCATACTCCAATAGCATCCCTAAGTCGGCATTGCTTTCTTGTACGCCATAAAACGTATATTCAAAGCCTGCTTGTGCTGCCCAATAGGTATCTGACTTACTGTCGCGCCAAATTGTTTCGGCTTTCCATAGCCAGCTTTCTATTGTGGCTTGCAGATCGAATCCTAATTGGTTCATTTGTTCATAATAAGGAACCAGGACTGCTTCGCCGTTTTTCGTGCCAACTTGTAAAATAGGATCTCTATTGGTTCCACGAAACCAATGTGCTCCTACGTCAAAGTCGTCAATGGAATGGCTCCAGCGTACCGCAAGATCTGTGTGCAGTTCCTCATTGCCTGCTTCATATTGTGCTTGACCGGTGTCAACCACAAGGCCGGAGCGTAGGCGCCCCTTTTTTCCTGGAAAAGTTTGTTCCCGAAAACCAGGTAAGACGTATAGATCAACAATACCCCAGTCTTTCACCAGAGAAAGGTTGATCATAGGCTGACCTAACTTGTCTTCACCATCAATATCTTCGACGCTGTCGCTTTGATTTATCACATCAACAAGGTGTTGGAACTCAGTGACTCCCCAAAATACTTTTTGTATTCCGGTTCGTAATTCCCAGTCATTCCCTTGGTGGATCCAGCTCAACTCACGTATATCAGCATGAGTTCTTTCATTGTCGTGCTGGTCTAGCCGAAAAAATGGTTTAAAGCTCAGAGAGTCTAAGCCATCGTTCCATTGCCAGAAAAGATCAGGCTCTACAGCGACAGAGGTATTCACATCTTGATATTGATCAGTGAACTGTGGGCTTTCAGGAAACAGTCTTAATTCAGCGGTTACTTTACCCGAAGCTTCAAATTCCGCATTGGCGTTAGCTTGAGAAGTAAATGCCAGTATCAGCCCCATGCTGGTTAGTTTAATTCCATGTCGGTAGTTGTAGCTTCGTAGTAAAGACATATTTAACGCGCCCGTTTTAATGAGTTTTTATTAAAGTCTGCGTCATTTAAACCTTCCTGAAAGCGGTAATCGCTCCACAGAAGGTCTGTATTTTTCTTGGTTTGATGATTTACCATCTTCATCAAATCTGGACGCCAATGCTTACCTAAGTATTGTTTATAACCAGCATAGGTGAGTGTTTTTAATGGTGCACCTTTTCTGTCATAAAATTCAACTTTATGTAGGCGATTTTCAGACTGGTCTGTCCAAGCTATGCGGCGAGTATAGCCTGAGTATTTATCGACTGGGTACTGTTCGACAACAGAGCATTGCTCAGTTCCGCAAGGTTCATCACGTAGAAATTTATAGGTGTACTTCTCAATTTCAAATGACGTGAGGTCTTCATAAGCAAATTCTGACCCCATAAAAGGGCCCGATTTATTTCTTGATGCTATACGTTTCACTCGCTTTAGTGCCGGCAAGTACAGCCATTGATCATCGGCTCCGACAGGGTGAGAGAAGCTTAAAAAAGCAGTGCCTTTTACATCCAGAGGCTTATCAAAAATGCTTAAGCTTTTATCGCCGTCAGTTTCTTGTTCAAGTGATTTTAAGCGGATTTCTCGAATGCTTTCTTGGCCTTGGCTGTTACGTAATACCATGGTCATTTGGGCCTGCATATCACTCCAGCCTATATCGCTTTGCTTGGTTTTTTGAGCAATTGCTAGGCCTTTGTCTTCCGCTGTTTCAGCAGTGGCATAAGAGGCTGATCCGAGTATCAGAGCGGATAGAATCCAGCTAAGCGGTTTTTGTTGAAGGTGCATCAGTCTCTCCTTGTTTACTTTCGTTAGTAATTTTGTCGTTATCCAGCTTCATTAACAGAGGTGGTAGGAATAAGAAATCCACAACCAGTGCAATGAGTATAGTTATAGCCGTGAGTAATCCCATATCAGCATTGATCTTGAAGCTTGATTGGGCTAAAACCAAGAACCCTGCGACTAAAACGAAAGTGGTAATCCACAGTGCTCGTCCTACACTTGCAAAGGCGTACTGTACTGCCTCAGTCGAATTTTTACCTTTGTCGACTCGGGCGTGGCGATATTTACTCAGAAAATGCACAGTATCATCAACAACAATACCTAGTGTCATACCGGCAACAACGGACAGTGCTAACCCTACTTGACCATCAATAAAGTACCAAATACCAAAACCCATTGCCGCTGGTGCTAAATTTGGCAGTAAACTTATGAGTCCATAGCGTACGGATTTTAATGCAATACCTAATAAGGCAGAAATTAATATCAATGCAAAGGTAATACCGATCAGCATGCTCTGAATATTACGTTGGCCAATATGAGCGAACATTAGAGTGGGGCTGGCAATTTGAACCGTATACTGAGGAGCATTGTCTGCAAACCATTTGTAAAGTCGTTCTTCTAGCTCAACTTGTTCGTTGCTCGTTAGGTTTTTAAATGTACCTACAATACGTGATGAAGACTTATCGACATTCAACTGGTTGTTGAGGTCTAGCCCGTAAGGAAGTGACATTTCATATAGTAATAGGTATTGCGCTGCTAATTCTCGATTCTCAGGCAGTTTGTAGTATGCCGGGTCATCGCCATGCATATTTTTATTTAGGCGCTTAACGATATCAGTCAGAGTGCTTACATGGTCAGTTTCTGGTTGAGCTCTTAACCATTGGCTAAAGTTCTCTAAAGTATTTAGGTAAGCGGGTGCATTAATACCACTAGATTCACCTGTGTTGACTGAGATCTCAATAGAGGTCAAACCTGAGAGGTTATCCTGCATGAAATCGGTTGCTTGGCGAAAGGGAACTGTCTCATCAAAGTACTTAACAAAGTCATCATTAAGCTTATTAAAGGGTACGAATACTACCAAGGCGAGAATGATAACCGTCATGCTTGGGAGTAAAGTTTTCCGGTAGGAGATAACGAAAGCAGAAAGCTTGTCCATTAATCCTGTTGTTTCTTCTTTTTGAGGCTTAACTTTGATGGGTAGAAGCATCAGCAGAGCTGGGAAAAGAGTAATGGATAGCACGAAAGCAATCATGACTCCTGCTGCCACCATGTTTCCAAGGTCACGAAACGGAGGAGAGTCAGAAAAGTTCATACTCAAGAAACCTATCGCAGTCGTCGCACTGGTTAGGAATACCGGACTAAAGTTGATACGTAAGCTGGTTCTCAAGGCTTTACTTTTTTCTTCACCTTGTCTTAGTTCGTAAAAGAAGCTTGCTAAAATATGCACGCAGTCAGCGACAGCCAGTGTCATAACAACCGTTGGAGTGCTGATGGAGGGCCCTGTTAAATAGAACCCTGTCCAGCCTGCTAGCCCCATTGTGCTCAATATAGTGAAAATAATAATAACAATGGTCGCCAGTGCGCCACTAAATGTGCGTAGCAGAAATATAATAGCGACTATTACTATAAGGAACATGAGTGGAACGAGTGTTGTAAAATCGTTCTGTGATGCCTCAGCAAAACTGTTGTTCATCATAATCATACCCGATAGGTACAGATCTACCCCTGGGTTGGCTTTGACGAATTGAGCTTCTAATTCCCTTATTTTACTTACAACTTCCGGAACCTCGGCTACAGGGTTAATGCCTGGTAGTTGTATCGTAATGTTGACAACGGAGACGTGGCCTTCAGGTGATATTAACTTGCTCCGCATTAGTGGGTCGTTGGTGGCAAGTTCTTTTAACCTTGGCATGTCTGCTTGAACTAACGTTTCTGGATCAAGCACCAAATCTTCAACGATAAGATCATCATCCTCAGCGACAGTGTGCTGAAAGTTAGTAATGGAATCGACACGTGTTGAATAAGGGACTTGCCATGATTGCAATGTCAATTCATGAATAGCAGCAAGTCGTTCTGGTGTGAAGATGGATCCTTTTTTTGGGGCGATAATAAAAGCCACATTATCGCTTTTGTTATAAACCTTTTGCATGCTTTCAAAAGAGGTCAGTTGTGGGTTTTCCTCACTGAAGAACACACGATAATCACTTTTGAAAACTAAATTTTTAGCACCTGCTGCTGCAGCTACAACCAAAATGATGCTAACCAGTACGACCCATATAGGGTGTTTAAGGGCAACATCAAAGACACGTTCTTTCATAATTCACTCCGTTTATGACGAACAGCCACTCGTTAATTAAATAGCAACACTGAGTTGCTAATGGTTAGATTGCGAGGATATATCCTCTATCCTTCAGGAGGTTAACTTCTTGAAAAAAGGTAATGGACTTAAATTTGCTGATTGTATTAGCCCAATCAAATTCATGGGTAAGAGGGCGAAATTGAAATCCATCAAAAAGAATATTCACATTGTTGATTAGCTCACGCTCTACGATTAGGTTGGAGCGTGTTCCGCAGCGCTCAATATTTTGTAAAAGCAGAGCGTTTGTTCCAAAACTAAGACTCCAGCATGCAAAAGCAAGCTGTTCTAATGTCATCGGTACGGGAGGAGAAATTTCGCCTCTGTCTAGAGAGTCTTGAAAAATAGAGACAATAGGGCCAATGAGCTTTCCTTCAAATTGGAGGTGTTCCTCTTGCCTTGACGCAGAGGCTTTATCCGTAATGTTGGATGTTTTTGCTGTGAGCACTAGCATGAAAAGTGTTGGATATAATTTGGCATAAAGCATATAAGCAAAATGAATGGCGAGGCCTTGCTCTCTTGGAAGGCCCTCATACTTATGTGCCCGGCTAAATAGCTCCGCCAGAATACTCATGCCGCGGTTACACAGGCCAAGAAGAAGGTCTTCTTTACCATTGAAGTGATTGTAGACAGTGCCTTTTGAAAAAGGCAGCTCTTTTACTAGCTTATCAATGGTGAGTGCTGCGATGCTTTCGCGTTGTATGAATGCGTGAGCACAGTCCAATAAGATGTTTTCTCTTTCGAGCTGAGCTTTGTGGTCGAGTATACGTGGAGACATAAAAAATTCTTTTAGTGACGTTTCGTCAAAAATAGCTCAAAAGAATATAAATGTAAAATTAATTAATTATTAAGACTACGTTGTAAGCCTTTAGCGGCCATGATTCGAGTAGAAATTTCTTCAATCGAAAAAGTCGTTGTGTTGATGAAAGGTATTTTTTGAGAAGCAAAGAGTCTTTCAACAAATCTGATTTCAGTATCGCATTGGTTGAGTGACGAATAGCGGCTATTAGGGCGACGTTCATGGCGAATGGCAGTTAACTGAAACGGATCAATTGTTAGACCGTAAAGTTTGTCTTTATAAGGTTCTAAGCATGTTGGAAGACCATTGTTTTCCAAGTCGTCTTCTGTAAGAGGGTAGTTTGCAGCACGAATACCAAATTGTAGAGCCATATAAAGACAGGTAGGGGTTTTGCCGCAACGCGAAACGCCTACCAAGATGATGTCGGCTTCGTTATATTGCTTGGTTTTGGCGCCATCATCGTTATCAAGAGCGAAATTCACCGAGTTTATACGATCTTTATAACGGTCAGATTCCACGATTGCGTGTGACTTTCCGACTGAGTACGAAGATTTTGTAGCAAACTCATTTTCCAAAGGTTTGATAAAGGTAGAGAAAATATCAATCTTCAGCGTGTCACAAGTATTTAATATTTGGCGAATTTCATCATTAACGATAGTGTCAATAAGGATGGGTCTTAAGCCATCGTTGAGCCCCGCAGCAATAATGCTTTGTACGGCCTCCAACGCTTTTTCTTGAGTGTTGATATAAGGGAGTGTGATTTTTTCAAATTCGATCTCTTCAAACTGTGCTAAAAGGCTCTCGCCTAATGCCTCTGCTGTAATACCTGTTCCATCAGAAATAAAAAATACAGTACGTTTCATGAGATTCTCTGCGTGAATTAGTGAGCCACTATAGCAAATATGATTTTTCTCTACAGCTAGAAAATCTTTGCCAATGAAGATTATATGGTCTCTCTCCTTCTAAAAGCTGAACGGTAGAGCGCTTAGCAATTATGTTATTATTTGATGCTCTGTGGTTATAAATGTAAAACGTAGGTTTTACATGAAGTTAGTTTGCTTTTTATCGTTAGTTAGCAAATAGGTAGTTCATCATTAATGCATATAATTTTACTGACACATGAGCGTGAATTGCAGAAGAAGACCAATACAGGGCGATTAGTTGAAGCGCTTGATGTATTGGAGGTAACGCGCATTACATGGCAAAGAACATGCCCAAGTAGCGTGTTATTGGATTGGATAAAGCAAGGCGGTATTGGTTTGTTGTACCCTGAACAAACGCCGGATAATGAAGGTGTCAATTCGAAGGGTTCGGCCAGCGATAAGGATATGTCTGAGCCAATTCTGCAATTAAATAAAGAGAAAGTGGCTCTTCTTTCAAAATTTATATTGATAGATAGTACGTGGCAGGAGGCTCGTAAAATTTTTAATCGAAGCCCTTATCTTAAATTACTGCCACGGGTTTCCTTGCTGTCAGATGCTGACTCTATGTTCACATTACGAAGAAACCAGATTGATGGGGGTCTATGTACGGCTGAAAGTGTGGTAGCTTTACTGCGAATGAATAAACAAAACATTATTGCAAATAAACTAGAAACGGACTTTCATGAATTTATTGGTCATGTTAAAAATTCACCTAAATAGAATCATTATAAGCGTGGGTTAGAGTTTTCATTTTTTTCTGAAATTAACGTATGCTGTGCTGATGTGACGCTGGAAAAATAAGACAGAATAAACAGCGTGTCGGTTGGATAGCAGGAGATACAAGCTTTGCATAATTACGTATTACGTCTTGATCAGGCGGGTATGGGCGATGTTGAAATAGTAGGTGGTAAAAACGCTTCATTAGGGGAGATGATAAGTCAGCTAAGCTCTGTCGGTGTAAACGTCCCTGGAGGGTTTGCAACCACGGCGGACGCATTCCGTGATTTTTTAGTTTTCAGTGGTTTAAAAGATAAAATAAACAACGCTTTACAGCAGTTAGATACAAATGATGTTGTGGCTCTTGCTGCTGTTGGAAGTGAAGTCCGCCAATGGATTTTTGATGCTGAACTACAGCCAGAATTAAACAGCGCTATAGAATCATCCTATGCTGAGTTGTGTGTAGGTAATCCTGATATGGCAGTGGCTGTCCGCTCATCAGCGACAGCTGAAGATCTGCCCGATGCCTCTTTTGCTGGACAGCAAGAAACCTTTCTAAATATCCGTGGGGTTGACCAGGTTAAGCAGGCGATCAAAGAGGTATTTGCTTCTCTTTATAATGATCGTGCTATTTCGTATCGCACACACCATAACTTTGAACACCATAATGTCGCTTTGTCTGCGGGTGTTCAGCGTATGGTGCGCAGTGAAACGGGCTCTTCTGGTGTTATGTTCTCCATGGACACAGAGTCTGGTTTTAATCATGTAGTTTTTATTACTGCCTCTTACGGGTTAGGCGAGACAATTGTTCAGGGAGCGGTTAATCCCGATGAATTTTATGTATATAAGCCGACACTAAAACAAAAAATCCCGGCTATTTTGAGACGTACCTTAGGCTCAAAAGCTATTAAGATGATATATGCAGGCGATGGCTCAACCGCTAAATCTGTTGCTACGGTTAACGTAGAAATGAGCGATAGAAATCGTTTTTGTATTAATGATGCTGATACACA
>JAWUYS010000018.1:0-8112 GCA_034110685.1 Neptunomonas sp. | reverse complement strand
ATGCCGGTAAACAACTGTGCATGAACAAGGTAAGACAATTTCTTTATCTCTTTTGGTGTGTATTTCCAGCTTATAAATAAACCAAATACTCCCTGCCAAACAACAAGTAATAACACTGCCGGAAAAAAGAGAATGTGCATGGGTATTCCCATAAGGGCAATGTGTAAAAGAATTATTGCCACTGCAGCGATGCCAAAATATATGTGCGTGCGGTCCAGATAACGAATCAGCTTCTGATACACGCTTGCATCGATAGAGGGTGAGTACTCAGGCAGAATGCGTTTTGATAGTGCTCCTTTTCCAAGTGCCAATTTAAGTGCAGTTCGGGCATAAATAAACAAGAGAAGCCACAAACCAATTTCGCCTATCCCTTCTCCAAGTTCGGATAAAAAAGTTTCGTGTTCAGGAATAGATGGGTAATGAAAACTTATATAAATATAGTATCCAACCGACAGTACTAAGGTTGTTGCGCTAAAAACAAGAATTTTTCTTAGTCCGTTTGATATGGTTTTCATAGCCTACTCAGTTTGTTTTTCTTAATATTGCGCAACACATAGGGCGCGTAAAACCCTTTCCGGCCTTTATCCCTATATCGTTGCTTCAGGTCTGCATTTGATCAAGTATCCAGCGTAATAGCGGACGCTGGTGTTGCCGATGATGCCAGATCGCATTGTAGGTAAACCCACTGGCGTCATCTATAGGTAACGACTTAACGGCATAGTGCGCTTCAGCATAGCGACACATTCTGCTGGGTAGTGCGATGATGGTATCGCTTTCTTCAATTACGCTGATAATAGCAAGGAAATAAGGCCCGCGAATTTTAACACCGTTTGTTTCAGGAGAGTCTATTTGCACCACGGTATCGTTGCGCATCACGTTGGCACTGGGGAACTGCATTTCGGCACGTGGCCACTGCGCTAATTGAGTCTCATTGAGGCGACCTTGCTGCTGGTAACATTCGATCAACGGATGACCGTTTCTCAGTAATAGCGAGTAGCTTTCATCGAACAGTTTACGGTAGTGGAAGTCTCCGGGTATGTTTGAGTCGGCATATAACGCAAGATCTAGTTCTCCCTGTTCCATCATGGTGAATGAGGCGGGTGTAAAATTGCTAATTTCAAGGTTAATTCCCGGAGCTTGTTGTAACAATATCGGGTAAAGCTTGCGCAAAACGCTAATAGTGCCGTAGTCCGTGGATGCAATGCGCAGGGTTGTTTTTGCTTCGCTAATATTAAACTCATTAGCTTCAAGAACGGCATTAATCGACTCAAGCGCTATACCGATACGAGGGTAGACTTGCATCGCAAATTCGGTCAAACCATATCCTTGGTTGGCGCGAACCAGTAACGGATCGCCCAGCAGTTTGCGTAACTGGGCGACAATTCGACTGGTCGTGGGTTGGCTTAGCCCGATATATTCAGCGGTGTTGGATATACTGCGGGATTCAAGCAAATGCTTGAGAATCCGCAGTGAGCGCACATCAAGCTGGTCGAGCCCTTTATTCGATTTTTGCATAACACTTAGGTTATCACTCAAGTTTTATGCAAACCAGCTATAAGAGTGTTTTGTTAAAATGACGGCTCAGTGGAACTATTGCTTTGTCTATAGTGATAGGGTTTTCGTAAAACATGAACTGGTTGGCACCGTCAATCCAGTGAAGTTTCTTATTCTTAGCAGGAATACTATCAAATAATTTGCGTGGTACAGCTGGGCCGCTTGCAGCGTGATCTGCATGAATCATAACCACGTCGGTTTTAAGTTTGCGCAGAGTTTTATCAATTCGCCATCCCCATATACCTTCTTCACTCATCGCGGTGATGCGGTTTTCCCATTGCCCACGAGAAGCAAACCAAGGGGCGTGATTAGCCCAAGGCATATACCAGTCATTGATGGCCTCATTGGTAAGTAATGCTTGTTGTGAGCCCACGATGTCGATGTATTGAACCTCGCCGTTTTTTTCATATGCGGCTTGTGCTTTGCGGCTGTTTTGGATACGTTTTGCAACGCCTTCTTCACCGCCCGCGTACATGTTAGCGACTTCCGGTACTAAGTAGTGGCCTGCAACGAGGGCCAAAGATTTTACTCTCTTGTCACGAATTGTGGTCTCAATTGCCCAATTTACACCTTGGCAGATACCGACAATGCCTATTTTATTTGCATCAATCGATTCATGCGCGGTGAGGAAATCAATTGACGCGCTTAAGTCCTCGATCTTTGCCTGTGGTGACTCGTAGCGGCGTGGTTCTCCACTGCTAGCACCATGATATCGCGGATCAAAAATAAGTGCGGCAATACCTTGTCGAACAATTCTCGAAGCATATTGCAGTGGAGATTGCTCCTTTATGAAAGCAACGGGCCCCATAATAGCTACGGCAGGGAAAGGCCCAGCACCTGGTGGCAGAAACAGTTCTCCGGCCAGTGTTTCGCCATGGCTGTTGAACTCAATCTCAATGTGACGGTACTGCATCAATGAGTCTCCTGTAATTGTGTCAGCGGTTTGGGCCGACGCCGGTGCGAAGCAAGTAGCAATCAGAAATATTACCAGTACGTAACTTTGCCAAAAGTGGCCAGATATTCTGGAGGACATGTTGAGTCTCCTATATTGATAGTGGTGACTAGTTTAGTTCGCGCATTTTAGCTCGTGTCTGGAAACGCTTGCCGTCGGCGGTTATGAAGTTGGCAAATAATTCCATACGTTGTGTATCGACAACATCAACCACATGGGTACCATCTTGCTCGGTCCAGGCCATCAGGAAGATGCCTGGATGAACATTCTGTCGGTCAACGATCTGAGTTCCTTTAAGACCAGCGCTGTCATCAGGTGCTTCGAGACGCTCCCAAGCAATTGTGTTTTCACTATCAAAGCGCAATTTTATGCGGTATCCCGACACAGAATACTCGAAGGCTCTGCCTGTCATTTTCGTGAAAGCAGATGTTTTTAGATCCCAACTTGCTTGATCGTAATCCGCGGCATTACCAGCGGCTTGGGCGACGGGAGTGATCAATATTGAGCTGACAATTAAACCCATTAAAAAGCTTTTCATGCGGTGACTCCGGTTAGTTCGTATTTGAAGAAGAAATACGAACTAATTTGGTTGAGTGAATGCTGTTCGCTAACATCTATTAAAAATGTGACTGTACGTAAGTAGCTGAACGTAATTACAATCTTGATGCTAAGGAGAACATTAAGATTACTATTTTAAAATTCTATGTGAATGCCACTAAATGCATATCTAGTATTCAAAAAACGAATATTGGAAAGATTAGAATCTCTAAGCTAAACAAGTTGATTGTTTAGAAAAAGCGAATTAACTCTAAAAATTAATAGAGCAGCGTGAGACGCCAAATGAGTAGACAGTTGTAACCGTTAGATGAGATGTTAAATAACTAATAAATAAGCTAGGTAAAGGCTAAGAACTTTATCAAGATGTCTAAATTAGCAGGCTAATACATGCATGATGCCTCTGCCATCAATAGATACGAGGGTTAGCTAATGACTGGGGAGCGTAAACCAAATAGCAAAAGCGTTAAGATCAGCTTCTTGCAATATAATCGCCCCCCGATATTTGAGGGTGATTATATTATTACGGTAAAACAACTAATCAGTACAAAACCGAGCGGTTCATTGCCTGTTACTGATAACCGCGTACAGCTAGACGCAAAAGAAACCTTGATGCGTAGCGCAACACGAATTGTCGAGGTTAAGTTTTAAGATTCAGCAATCCTTTCCTGAATGCTGCTTAATTTAACCGTTATGTGCTTCCAGAAAACATTAGAATAAACAGAGATTAAATAGAATGGATATCAATGAGTTACCGTTTGGAACTACCGATTGGAATGAGATTATACCAACGATCCATCAAGGTGAATCAGGTGTCGCTTATTGGCGCACTAAAAACTTTGCAGACATGAGAGTTAGAGTAGTTGAGTATTCAGCAGGTTATTTAGCAGATCATTGGTGCTCTAAAGGTCATATCCTATTTTGTATATCAGGTGAGTTAACGACAGAATTAGAAGATGGTCGAGTTTATGTTTTAAAGCCTGGTATGAGTTATCAGGTTGCTGATAACGCTGAAGCTCATCGATCTTCTACATTATTAGGCGCAAAGCTATTTGTTGTAGATTGATGGTGTAGGCACACAGATCAAACGTTAGAGAGTGTAAATTTGGAACTTATAACACTGATTCTTTTTATTCCGGCATGTTTTGCTTTGAATTTGACTCCAGGGCCAAATAATTTGTTGGCAATGAGCAATGCCAAGAAATATGGGCTTCAAGCAGCATGTATGGCGGGTATTGGTAGGTTAATAGCATTCGCCATTATGATCACCTTGGCGGCTTCTGGTCTTGCCAGTATTTTGTATGCTTCTGAATTACTATTCTTCATCGTTAAAGTATTTGGTGCAGGTTACTTATTCTGGCTGGCTTATCAGCTTTGGATTGTTGCCCCTTGCGAAGAAATAACCAACTCTGAAGTAGGAATGTCGGCTATCGGGTTAGCAAAACAAGAGTTTATTTTGGCAATGGGTAACCCTAAAGCAATCCTCATTTTTACCGCTTTCTTGCCTCAATTTGTTAATCCTTCCCAACCCATTGGTTTTCAATTTTTTATTTTAGGTGCAGTGTTCCTGTTTCTCGAATGGTTAGCGATTGCTGGATATGCATGTTTTGGTGTTTATTTACGTAACTGGTTTTCAAAGCCGCAAATGCGAAGGTTATTTAATCGAAGTTGTTCGGGCTTATTAGCCAGTGCTGGCTTAGGTTTGCTTATAGTCCAGCGAGACTGAAAACTAACAACTCATTCGGCTTCATTCGTTTGGGCCAGCTAATGAGGTGTTAGCTGTTAGAAATTTTAACTAGCTTGGAATTTATATATGGAATTTACCCAAATAGTCAGTTTTATTGTGGTGGCGTCTTTGCTTGTGATGTCCCCAGGGCCTAATGGCGTTCTTATAGCAAAAACGGTTCCCATCTCAGGAAAGTCAGCGGGGTTTGCCAATGTGGCCGGATTTGTTGCTGCGTTTTACCTGCATGGTAGTTTATCAATATTAGGTATTTCGGTGCTTCTAACTCAGTCAGCACAGGCATTTTTCGTAGTGAAAATGTTAGGTGCAGCATATCTTTGTTGGGTAGGTATTAAAGCTTTGTGGTCTGCTTGGTATAGGCATGAGAACACGATTTCAATTGAACCTGCAAAATCAAAACGCTCGTTGAGCAAAGCATTCTTAGAGGGTTTTTTGACGAATGCGTTAAACCCCAAAGTATCGATGTTCTATCTTGCTGCCTTTCCACAGTTCATACCACAGAGCGGTGCTGCTGATTCTGCATTTTTTCTAGTGTTCATACATTCAGTTATAAATTTTGTCTGGTTTTCTGCGATGGTTTTCTTACTTTCAAAGTTGAAAGGCGCTGCCAATAACAGTGTATTTCAGAAGATACTTAAAACAACGACAGGGCTGATCTTTATCGGTTTTGGAGCAAAACTTGCCTCTTTAAGAACGTAAGTTATACGATAAAAGCACATTGAGTTCTCTAGTGGCGGTGCAGGTTACTCAGTGATTTGCTAGCATCCAAGAGAATTTATTGAATTGAACGCAGTGAACTATACTGAAATATTATTGGTTGCCAGTATTTGCCCATGAAGAAGCGGAACCGACGGATATATTTGGTTTATTTACTTGTTGGTATTGCCATGCTCACTAGTGTGGCTGGTGTTGTTCTTATAGATAGGCATTACCAACAAGTAGCAATTGATCAAGCCAGGATGAATGCAGAAACGGTTACCAGCCTGGTCGATAATGCTCGCCGTGCTTACAGCAAAGTTTTAAGTGAGTTGAAGCTGCAGACGAACTTGATGACGGGGCATGACCATGTGACAACAGAAGGTGTAATCCCCAATCCTGCAACCTTTAGTATTGAATTAGCTAAAAGTGTAAGTAATACCAAACAGAGAGTCTGGATGTATAGCTATCATCCTTTTCCATGGCGAAAGGAGACGGCAGTCCCGAAAAATCACCATGAGAGAGAAGCACTTACTCAGTTAACAGCTAACCCTAAAGAGCCTTATATCCAGATTCTAAACGAAGGTTCTGAAAAAAAGTTTTTCTATGCCAAAGCGATTGTAATGAATGATACCAGCTGTGTTGATTGTCACAATAACCATCCGGCAAGTGCGAAAGTCTCATGGAAGATAGGTGATACTAGAGCGGTTCTTGCGACAGAGTCCAGTTTGGAATACGAGCAAAAATTTGCTTTGTGGTTTATATTTGGTTTTATCAGTTTACTGTCTTTATTTTGTGTTGCTCTGTATCTGAAGAAGAATCAGGACTGGCTATTAAGCGAGATAGCCGGACGCACTGACCCCTTAACAAAAATACCGAATAGAATTTCTCTTAGTGAAGAGATCGTTCAACAATTTAATCATCATACAGCTGAGCAAAAGGCGCTGGGGGTGATGATGATTGATATTGATAACTTTAAAGCCGTCAACGATAACTACGGTCATGATATTGGTGATAAATGCATTATTGCTGTTGCTAATGTATTAACCTCAGAATTGAGAACTAACAACGATTATGTGGCACGTTGGGGAGGGGAGGAATTTTTGGTGTTGTTGCATGAAACTAATGTGGAAGCCGCCAAAGCCGTCGCGGATCGTTTGTTAACGGCGATTCATGGGAAAAAAATAACCAAGCATAATTTATCAGTTACTTTCAGTATCGGTATCGTGGTTTTTGAACCCGACCACGTTAGCTCTTGTGAAGAAATGATCCAAAAGGCTGATCAAGCCTTATTAAGGGCGAAATCAGCTGGAAAAAATTGCTATGTAATGGATGAAAATAAATAGTGAGTTCTTTATTATCAAGGTTCAGTACAAGGTAGTTTTTGCTCTGTGCTCAATGAGTTCTTCTACTTGTTTAACCTCTTCTTCTGATTTTGTAGGCTCAACCTGACTCATCAATATTTTTCCGAGGCTTGGCATAATATCTCGGCTTACTTGTGACTCAACCTCCCATAGTTTCGAGCGAGTAATAGCTTTTGCGCAGTGGAAGAAAACTTCTTTAATAGAAACAACTATAACTGTTTTTGGCAATTTACCTTGGTACTCAAAACG
The DNA here is from genome assembly GCA_034110685.1 of Neptunomonas sp. Classification (GTDB taxonomy): domain Bacteria; phylum Pseudomonadota; class Gammaproteobacteria; order Pseudomonadales; family Balneatricaceae; genus Neptunomonas. The sequence goes on along the minus strand of JAWUYS010000018.1, from coordinate 998 downwards.
GCTGATTAAATTGTAATCTGTAACAATTTTAGCTTCTCCGTTGATGCGAAGGCATTCTTTAAATCCAGGTATTAAGGCTAGGATGCCAACATTTGGGTTTTCAACAATGTTACATAAACTATCTAATCGATTGTTTCCCGGGCGATCAGGTAGCGCAATGGTGTTGTTATCTAGTATTTGGATAAACCCTGGATAATCACCTCTGGGTGAGCAATCCAATTGTCCCGTTGAGTTCGCCGTAGACAAAATTGAAAATGCAGACAGTTCTATAAATTGAGTACTGTATTGATCAAGGCTGCTTTTCTGCTTCTTTATTACCAGCTCAGTAGGTGAGCTATACAGTTCTCGTAGTTGTTTTACTGATTTAATTTCATTAGATGCCATAGAGTCTTTAACCGCTCGTAATTACAATCAGATGATAGCGAGGTTATGTTAGTGAATATTAAACTCGTTTTCAAATACACTCTGTCTGCTATTTCAATCATAGTATGGCGATGATTAGGCCGTAGCTAGTCACTATGATTTGATCAAAATTATAAAGGCATTCCCTAGTTCATGCTGCTTTTATTAATACTTGATGCTTTGTTATGCAGGGCTTATAGAATGTCTTCGTTTTAATCCTATCGTTAGTGTTAAAATACCCGCCTTCAATACTCATTATGCGTCACACGATCCCGGAAAGAATATTCAAATGGAAATCAAAGTAAATTTTTTAGAAAATCTCAGACTCGAAGCCAAGTTTGATGATTTTACAGTCACTGCAGATCAGCCTATTCGTTATAAAGGCGATGGCTCTGCACCAAGTCCGTTTGATTACTTTTTAGCTTCGTCGGCGCTTTGTGCGGCGTATTTTGTGCGGGTTTATTGTTTGGCACGAGATATTCCTACAGATGACATCAAGCTCTCACAGAACAACATTGTTGATCCCGAAAATAGATACAACCAAGTGTTTCAAATAAAGGTTGAGCTTCCGGAGAGCATTTCTGATCGCGACCGTG
>JAWUYS010000017.1:0-12480 GCA_034110685.1 Neptunomonas sp. | reverse complement strand
TTAGACTCGATTATACGTCGATGTCAAAAATTCTAACGCGCGAAATTTTCCGGCACTAGAAGATATTAGTCAAGCAATTACGGAAAAACAGGAGCTTAAATCTATTTTAGCATTAAGAATGCACAGAATAAGTAAATATAGAATAAATATAAGAAATGGGGTGAACGATGGGGCTTGAACCCACGACCGCCGGAATCACAATCCGGAGCTCTACCGACTGAGCTACGCTCACCATAATGAAAAACACCATTTATCAGGACGATAAATGGTGCGGATGGAGAGACTCGAACTCTCACGCCTTTCGGCACTGGTACCTAAAACCAGCGTGTATACCAATTTCACCACATCCGCATATAACGTCTAACAATGCATCAATAACGAGGCTTTACTCAATATTGTTAATCACCAACGTAGTCAAATTAATATAACTACATTTATCTTAATAAAGCACCATTTATTATTACAACAAATGGTGCGGATGGAGAGACTCGAACTCTCACGCCTTTCGGCACTGGTACCTAAAACCAGCGTGTATACCAATTTCACCACATCCGCATTTGATAATTAGTATGGGGTGGACGATGGGGCTTGAACCCACGACCGCCGGAATCACAATCCGGAGCTCTACCAACTGAGCTACGCCCACCATAACTAAATACCACTTTCTTTACTAAAAGCATTGAAAGTACACTTGACTGAAACAGTCTAAACCTACTGTTTTCAGTGCTTAGGTAAGCACCTCACTCAAGATGGGGCGTATTCTAGGGAGACACTCCCATGCTGTCAACAAGTTTATTCAGCTATTTGTAAGGAAATTTGCAATTATTTCAATAGACTAGGTTTAATCGTTAAAATAGCTGAAATTATAAGCAATTGTTAACGCTTATTGTAAAACACTGTACATAAATCCAACACTAACAAACCACACAAGACAAAAACGTGCTCAACCCTGACTTAGCTTATCCAATATTGGACAAGCCGACTGCTCATCCCCTAAACACTCACCCACCACTCCTTCGAGTACCTCCTTAATTTTTTGCATCTGCTCAATCTGACTATTTACTTTTAAAAGATGCTGCTCTGCCTTTTGCTTTACAGCAGCGCTGGTTCTTCCAGGGTCTTGTGAAATCAATAGCAACTCATGACTATCATTTAATGAGAAACCAAGATCTCGCGACCTCTTTACAAAGAGCAGGCTCTCTAATTGCTCTATATCGTATAAACGATAACCGTTAGCACTACGCTTAGCCGGAGGTATCACCCCCTCTTTCTCATAATACCTAATGGTTTTGCTACTCAAGCCTGTATGTTTAGCAGCTTCTGCAATATTCATTTTTTTCACCTAAAGCACTAGCTCTTTATTACCATTTTTTATTTGACCTTACCGCTACTGTAACCTTTACACTGGTTTAAATATTAGCGCATTTAGCTAACACAAACGATTAATTGAACATTTGCAGGAATAACTAATAAGCCATGGATACTACTCTAATTCTTGAAAACGTCTCATGCGCAGGCTGCGTTAAGAAAATAGAGACCTGCGTCTCCAATATACCCAACATAGACAATGCTGAAGTCAACTTTCCACAACGTAAGCTGTATGTTCAAGGCTCAGCCACCCCAGAAGTTATCATTAACGAACTGAAGAATATTGGCTATCAAGCACGCCCCTCTCAAAATGACGCCGAAGATAGACGCAAACAAAAAGAAGCCGATGTAGCCCAATACCGGTTGCGTCTAATTCATGCCGGCGTAGCCCTTGCTCTCGGCATACCTATGATGATTGCTGGATTCTTCATGGAAGATATGAGCGTTCAATCAAGCTACGACCAGATACTATGGGGAGTCATAGGACTTATCACTCTAGCCATCATGTACTTTTCTGGACGCCACTTCTTCACAGGAGCTTTCACTGCATTACGCAACGGCGGCTCAACAATGGATACCTTAATCGCGATTGGCACCGGCAGCGCGTGGCTCTTCTCTATGTTTGTTGTAATCACCCCACACCTATTACCCAGCACAGCAAGACATATCTATTTTGAAGCAGCCGTTATGATTATTGGTCTTGTAAACCTTGGCTTAGCAATGGAGCTAAAAGCACGCACACAAACATCAAGCGCTGTAGAACGCCTATTAGATTTACAACCTAAAACAGCTCGTGTTATCAGAAATAACAAAGAACTAGACCTACCACTCGAACTTGTACTAGTCGGAGATAACATACGCATTCGCCCGGGCGAGCAGATTCCAGTAGATGCCCGCGTAATTGAAGGCCAGAGCTATATTGACGAATCAATGCTGACGGGGGAATCCATAGCAACCAACAAAACGCCCGGAGACAGCGTATCGGGAGGAACACTCAACAAATCTGGCAGTTTACTGGTAGTTGCTGAAAAAGTAGGCGCAGACACTGCCATTAATCACATTATTGAAATGATTAAACAAGCCCAAAATAGTAAGCCTGCTATCGCCCGATTAGCAGACAAAATCTCAGCTGTATTTGTTCCTGCTGTGCTGGTGATAAGCCTATTAACTGCTTTGCTCTGGTACTTTTTTGGACCTGAGCCAAAAATTGCTTATATGCTGATAACAGCCACAACCGTATTGATCATTGCGTGCCCATGCGCACTAGGTCTCGCCACCCCCATGTCGGTAATGGTCGGCGTGGGTAAAGCCGCTGAGTATGGCGTTCTTATTCGCAACGCCCAGGCACTTCAAGCCGCCTCAAGCATAGATACGCTCATTCTCGACAAGACAGGAACTATCACCGAAGGCAAACCCAAGTTAAACCGTATTATTGCTATACACACTTCTGAAAATCAACTACTCACACTGGCCGCATCGCTTGAGCAATGGTCTGAACACCCACTAGGGGAAGCCATCACTAAAGCCGCTAAAGATGAACAGCTAACACTCCTTAAGGTAGAACAATTCAACACTATTACTGGACGCGGAGTGACGGGCATCATTAACGAACAAGCGCTACTTTTAGGCAACCATGCCTTCATGCAAGAAAACAACATTAACACCCAAGCCGTTAGCGACGTCATTGATGACTTAACAAGCTCTGCACATACACCGATTTACCTTGCTGCTGATGGAGAACTCCAAGGGTTACTTGCAGTAGCTGATTCAATAAGAGAAGACTCAGCAGCGGCGATTAAACGCTTACGCAATGCCGGAATAAAAGTCATCATGCTGACCGGTGACAACCACAACACAGCCGAAGCCGTAGCCAAACAAGTTGGCATTACTGAATTCATCGCTGAGGTAATGCCTGCCGATAAAGCTGACAAAGTAAAAGCCCTACAAGCGCAAGGTAGAATTGTTGCAATGGCAGGCGATGGTATTAATGATGCACCAGCACTAGCTCAAGCAGATGTCGGCTTTGCTGTAGGAAATGGTACTGACATAGCGATTGAGAGTGCTGACATGGTGCTGATACGCAACTCTATACACAGTGTCGCTGATGCTATTGAGCTATCAAAAGCCACGCTAAAAAACATTCGACAGAATCTTTTTGGTGCATTCATTTACAACAGCTTAGGAATCCCTATTGCAGCAGGCATTTTATTTCCTTTTACCGGCTTACTGCTAAGCCCAATTATTGCCGGCGGAGCAATGGCGTTCTCATCCGCAACAGTGGTTAGCAATGCTAATCGATTAAGGTTATTTAAACCTTCACATGAAGATAAAGCTTGAACTGTTGGTAAGCATTGAGACAAATCACAAACGATAACCTAAATTTTCCAGGTTAATGGTTTATCAAAGGTTAAAAAAAGTAGAGAGGGAGTTTTAAGAAGAGCTTGATGAGTAACTGGTGCGCCCAGTAGGACTCGAACCTACAACCTACGCCTTAGAAGGGCGTTGCTCTATCCAGTTGAGCTATGGGCACTACAGGAATCAGGAAAACCTGAACCTTTATGAGGCCCTGCTGCTGAACCGAGATTCAAAGGCCTCATAAAGGAGCGCGTATCCTAAAGGAGCACTCGCATGTCGTCAATATTTATTTGCAAGACAGTACATAATTCATCTTCTTATGCCTAATCACCTATCACCCACTTGGCCGCAGAGGCTGAACATGAGAAAATCCGCGCAGTTTTGATACAATGCCAGCATCAGGAATCATCTAAAACAATGACCGCACAGATTATTGACGGAAAACAGATTGCTGCCGACGTTCGTCGACAGGTAGCAGAAAATATTCAGAACCGACTAAAAGAAGATAAGCGCGCTCCTTGCCTGGCCGTTGTCATTGTTGGTAGCGATCCTGCTTCTCATGTCTATGTGCGCAATAAAAAAAATGCATGCATTGAGGTAGGCATCCAATCTCTATCATACGACTTACCTTCTGACACATCACAGCAACACTTACTTTCTCTCGTCGATGAGCTTAATGCGAACCCTGATGTTGACGGCATACTGGTTCAACTCCCATTGCCAGCTGAACTAAACAGCAACGAAATCCTTGAGCGCATTCAGCCAGAAAAAGATGTCGACGGCTTCCACCCATTCAATCTTGGCCGCCTAGCTCAACGCTTACCCGCACTGCGACCTTGCACGCCTAAAGGCGTGATGAAGCTACTTGAATCAACCAATATTGATTTACATGGCCAAGAAGTCGTGGTCGTTGGTGCATCTAATATTGTCGGCCGCCCTATGTCGCTTGAATTATTACTGGCGGGCTGCACCGTCACAACTACTCATCGCTTTACACGTGACTTGGCATTTCACGTACAACGAGCAGACATCGTTGTGGTCGGCGTTGGCAAACCTGGCATCGTCAAAGGCGAATGGATTAAGAAAGGCGCTATCGTCATTGATGTAGGTATCAATCGCCTCAGCGATGGACGCTTAGTCGGTGATGTTGATTATGATATAGCCGCACAAAACGCTGGCTGGATCACACCGGTACCTGGCGGCGTTGGCCCAATGACAGTCGCCTGTTTAATGGAAAACACCTTAGAAGCTGCATCTAGAAACGACTAAAGCAGTTTGCATTTCTAATTGGCAATAAAAAAGCGAGCTCTATGCTCGCTTTTTTTATAGTTCTGGTTTTCATTCTATCAAACCAGATGGCTCAACTTAGCTCTCACGAAACCAAGTAGTGCCTTCACGACTGTCTTTAAGGACAACACCTTGAGCTGCTAACTCGTCACGAATTCGGTCAGATTCAGCATAGTCTTTATTTGCTTTCGCCGTTACTCGCTGCTGAATCAATACCTCAATACCTTCCGCATCCAATTCACCTTCTTTATCGTCACCTTTCAAGAAAGCATCTGGATTCTGCTGCAATAAACCGAGTACACCGCCTAACTCGGCGATCTTATGAGCTATCGCTGCAGCATTAACGTTAGACGTTTTCTTCTGCTTATTAAGCTCATTAACCATTTCAAACAGAACAGAAATAGCTTTAGGTGTATTAAAGTCATCATCCATGGCATCAATAAAGCGCTGTTCAAAACCAGCGATACCGACATTATCAGCGTCTTCTGGCGAAAACTCACACACAGCTACGTCATTTAACGCCTGATAAAAGCGCTCAAGCATAACGCGCGCTTCTTTAAGGCTATCTTCGCTGTAATCAATATAACTACGGTAGTGAACGCGTGCTAAAAAGAAGCGCACGACTTCAGGGTTATATTTTTCTAAGACATCTCTAATGGTGAAAAAATTGCCCAATGACTTAGACATTTTCTCACTATTCACGCGAACAGGCCCCGCATGCATCCAATAATTGGCATACGTACACCCGTTGGCGGCTTCAGATTGTGCAATTTCATTTTCATGATGCGGAAAGGGTAAATCAGGACCGCCGCCATGAATATCAAAGGTATCACCCAAGCAGCATTTTGACATTGCCGAGCATTCTATATGCCAACCCGGACGCCCCGCACCCCACGGAGATTCCCAGCTAACCTCTCCCGGCTTTACTGCTTTCCATAAAACAAAATCTAGTGGGCTTTCTTTTGCCTCATCTACTTCAACACGAGACCCTGATCGCAGCTCGTCGATATTCTGATTTGTTAGCTTGCCATATTCAGCAAACTTCTCAACTCGATAATACACATCTCCATTTGATGCAGGATAAGCAAAACCCTTCTCAACTAAAGTGCTTATCAACGCTATAATTTCATCAATATGCGCCGTCGCTTTGGGTTCTTGGTTTGGCCTTAACACCGCTAACGCATCTTCATCCTCGTGCATCGCGTCTATCATGCGCTCAGTTAACTGCTCAACACTTTCACTATTTTCAGAGGCACGCCGGATAATCTTATCGTCAACATCAGTGATATTACGAATATAGTTAACATCCCAGCCACGCGAACGCAGGTAGCGAGTAATGACATCAAAACACACCATGACCCTTGCATGCCCGATATGACAATAATCGTATACCGTGATACCACAGACATACATATTAATACGACCTTCTACTAACGGCGTAAAAGGGGCTTTTTGCTTGGTGAGTGTGTTATAAATCTGAAGCATGATCTACCGATGTATTCCTGAAAAAATGAATAAAAACTGCCCAACTGATCCGAACAGAACGCCATTATAATGGAAATTCAAAACCGATGTGATAAATGAAAAACTCTTTCAAAACAACACGAGTGTATTTCAATCAGACAAACGCAATCGTCCAATTTGCTGAGCACCTAACGGGCTCTTTTCTGACGTCAATAATAACTGATCAGAACTCTCCCAAACCACTGACTCCCATTGCCCATAAGGCAAGACCGTATGGTAAACAGCGCTTTCCCATACTGGCAAGCCCGCTTCAACATCAATAATCCAAATAAAGGACTGCCCAAAAACGCTCGCCTTTTGATAGCCCAACAACACTAACTTGCTGCTCTTTTCATTATAATCAGCCGCTGTCACTAATCCTGAAACAGGTAACGTCATCAAAGGCTTTATCTTTTGTTGTGATTTACTCTTACTCAACGCATAAAGCCTAGTCTGTAAATCTCCTCTATTTTTTGTAAACAACCAGAGATCATTACCGACAGCTGTTAAGGCTTCACAATCAAAATTGTGCTGTTTTCCAACATCTAAAGCATCTCTATCAGCATAACTAAAACTTATTTTTTTAGACGCCACTTTACCTTTATTCTTTGCCTCAATGAGTTTTTTCCAGCTAACTTTATAAAGATCTAGTTTTTTTCGCTTTCCTTTATTATTGCCACAGTCTGCAATAAATAAGCTTTTACCATCTTGAGCTAATGACTCCCAATCTTTGTTCTTAGCACCCTCAATTTTTACTCGCTTAACAAAGCCATAGCTTTCTTTATCAAACGCATAAACAGAATCTTTTCCACCACTGTCATTAATTGTCCAAAGATAACGACCAAATTCTGCCAAACCTGACGTTTCAGATACTTTATCGGGCAAATATTTGAGGCTTTCAACCGTCAAAGTTTGACCCAGCTGATCTCTAGAAACGGCTGAAGCAGAACAACCTACAAGAAATGCTGCTACACATGAAAGTAACACTATTTTTTTTAGACGCATTGAATAACCATCACAGACAATAAATTTCCATATTAATTAATGAGGCTAAGAAAGCCGTAATATTCAATGATATAATACACCCATTTTTTACATTACTGAGTATCAACTGCCAGCATGCCCACCTTAAACAAAACAACTTCACTTTCGTCAAGCGGCGGCATTTTCTCTTGGCAAGGTGTCACCCTATTTATTGTAGCGCTGACATTATATCGAATATTCTCTATTACACAGGGCCACGTCTCACTCTTTTATGATGAGGCGTATTATTACCATTGGTCATTAAACCCTGACTGGGGCTATTACTCAAAGCCACCCATGGTTGCCTGGATCATTGCATTTACGACTACCTTATTTGGCGATAACGATTTTGCTGTAAAGCTAGGTGCCCCACTCCTATACAGCCTGACAGCCGGTGTAATTTACCAAATAGCCAAACGCCTCTGGAATCCCAAAGCAGCAGCGTGTTCAGCCCTCGTCTTTTGCTCTGCACCTCTTGTCGGCTTTAACAGCCTATTTATCACGACGGACGCTCCCTTATTATTTTTTTGGGCATTATCTACATGGCTTTTTATTATTGCTGTTGAAACCAACTCTTGGAAAGACTGGGTTTTACTAGGCTTTGCTGTTGGTTGCGGCATGATGAGCAAGTACACCATGGCCCTGCTACCGCTTGGTTTGTTTATCTATATGGGCTTTGCTGAAAAACACCGCCCTCAACTTGCCACCTTAAAGCCTTGGACAGCAGCCATTATTGCCGGGTTAATTTTTTCACTGAATATCTATTGGAACTACCAGCATGACTTTGTAACGCTTAGCCATACTTCTGAAATTTCACAACTAGACAAAAAGCTATTCAACCCAGACAAACTAGCAGAATTTTTACTTAGCCAAATATTAGTACTTGGCCCTATATGGAGCTACTTCCTCATACGCCAATGGTTCAGTCGTCAGGCACGTTCAGCTATTAGCCAATCAGGCGTGCTGCTTGCGATTTTTCTGCCACTTATTATCGTCATATGCACACAAGCACTGTTATCACGCGCTTTCATTAACTGGGCAGCCCCCTGCCTGATAGCTGCATCACTTTGGGTTGGCTTTTATCTCAGCTCTCAAACAGCAAAAAAATTGATAATTGGCCTTATCATCCAACTATCCATGATTAGTATTTTCTACCATTGGCCAATCATTCTTGAAACAGCAGGAATAGAAAGAACCCGTAAAGTAGATCCGTTCCAACGTACACAAGGCTGGCCTGAACTAGCCAAGCAACTACAGCCAGTTTTAGCAGCCAATTCTGAAGCGCTCATCACTAGCCCTTCAAGAAAGCTACTCGCCTACATAAGCTTTTATGCAGAACCTGGCAAGCTACGTGTCGCTCGCTGGAACCCAAATAAAGAAAGTATTCGTGACTACTACGACCTGTTCTTTAATCTCAGAGCATATGAAAACATTGCAGATAAAAAATTCATTCTAATCAGCGAAACTCCCGCAGGTGATAAGTTTCTTGCTCAATTCGAACAATGCGGCTTGCCTCAACACTATACTGAAACAGTTTTTAGCGACCTCACTCGTCACATTTATCTGTATGAATGCACTGAATTCAAAGGCTATATAAATGAGTAACATTAAACAGTTTTTACTACGCACCGATTTTCAGATTTTTATATTCTGCGTGCTGTTATTCACCATTTTTTCTAGTATAGATTTACGTGTTGCATCTTTCTTTTATACTCCTGAAGAGGGCTTTTATTTAAGAGATATCTTGTTTAACCAATTCATACACTCTACTTTTGCCCGCATCCATTTATTATGGCTTGTCGCTTTTATTGCAGGACTCATTTACTGCTGGAAGAAAGGGCTCAAAGCCAAACAGAAGATTTTCTTCTTTCTTATAGTGACTATGGTTGTAGGCCCAGGAATTCTAGTCAATGTGCTCATAAAAGATAACTCAATAGGTCGAGCTCGGCCTGTCCATATCGAGCAATTTGGTGGCGAAGCAAGCTTTACTCCTGCATTTGCTTACTCAGGACAGTGCAAGAAGAACTGCTCATTCGTCAGCGGGCATGCAGCTATTGGTTTTTATGCCATTGTTTTAGGGTGGGTATTCAGAAAAAGAAGCTGGTTTTGGGCTGGATTCTCACTAGGCGCAATTATTGGCCTAAGCCGCATAATGGAAGGCGGGCATTTTCTAAGTGATATAGTTTTTGCTTTTTGGAGCGTTTATTTCAGCACCCTATTGATAGCACGACTCTTTAATTACCCCACCCCGACTCTCTTGCTCTTTTCTAAAGAGGATAGATAGCAGCAACAAAGGTTTTCCGTTAACATCTAGAATACATAGATACCCTAATGGAAAACCTGTATGCCTTGCGTTGACAATCACTACAGCCAAAACCTTCAAACAGATGATATCCTAAACCGACTGGCTACAGCTTATCCTGAAGGCCCCAGCACTTATCAACTTGCACCGATTGACCAACTACACATCGGCGGTATTAAAGCATCCAAAAAATTAAGCCAACGAGTAGCTGATTTAAACGCATCAACAGTCCTTGATGTTGGCAGCGGCTTAGGTGGCTTACTACGCGTATGCCAGCAACAGCATAATGCACTTTATGTAAGCCTGGATATAACCCATGAATTGAGCCAGATAAACCAACAACTAAATCTGTTAAGCAAGAATAACAGCATGGTTATAACAGCTAACGGCCAACAGCTTCCATTTGCCAAGGGCTCGTTTGACGTCATCATCCTGCAGCACAGCTTGTTAAACATGCCGGATAAAATCAGCGCACTTAAAGAGTGTAAACGTGTACTATCGCCAAACGGACATATAATTCTCCACGAAGTACTCAAAGGAGATAATTATAAAGAAATGCAATTCCCCGTCCCTTGGGCGCGACATCCAGAGATATCTCACCTTATTGATGAAGAAGAAATAACGGCATTAATCAATACGGCTAAAATGCAGATACAATCAATAGAAGATTGGACGGCAGAAGCACTCTCGTGGAGAACGCGCCAAACAAACAAGCAAGAAACACCACAAGCCCCTGTGGTTTCTCCAGATATGATTTTAGGCTCAGAATTTGCCTTAATGGGGAAGAACGTACAGCGTAATTTGCAATGCAGCGCTATACGAATAGTAGAATTGGTTATTTCTTGAAGCATTTCACATACAAGCGAATAAACTATATCGAGTTGTTTATATGCTCAGTAATATCAAAGTATATCTGCTGTTGGCCTCGCTTCACTTGGCCACTATGATTCATAACACGAACATCCAAAAGCATAGACTCATAGCATCTGCCGTTACTCTCTTCTCTTGTATCAGAGAGGACATCCCAGCTTAAGTCTTTGTGTCGACCTAGCGCCCATAAGACAGCCTTTTGTACGGTGCTTTTATCGTGAACACCATCACGATGGATAATAATTGCAGAGTCAATCGAGCGACCATTCCCTCCCGATATAGCAGCATTAAAACCAGAGTGTTCTAAAACAAGCCCTTTCAACTCAGAAACCATCATGCTCCCTCAACAATTATTCCCATTTGATTGAGCATAGCAACAGTTTAAGAAATAACAAAAAGTATCGTAAAAAAAACCCCACCTATTACAGATATCAGGTGGGGCAATGTAATTATTGCGCTTTCAATACATTTTTAGCGTCATCTAGTGCAGATTTAGCTTCGTCTTCAACAGCTTTTTCAGTGCCTTTTTCAGCAGAAGCTGCAGAATCACTTACTGCTTCAGAAACAGTGTCTTTAGCAGACGCTACTGCACTACTTGCCGCTTCTTTAGTTGATTCCATTGCTGAGTTTGCAGCATCTGAAACAACAGTTTTAGCTGCCTCAACAGTATTACCAGCAGCATCGGTAGCCGCTTTAACTGCATCAGCAGACGCTTCTTTTGCACCTTCAACAGCTTTAACAGCCGCTTCTTTAGTGCTTTCTACAGCCTTACTAGCATTCTCTTTAACAACATCCATTGCTGACTTAGAAGCTTCTGAAGCATCTTTAACTACTTCGGCAGCAGTCGTTTTAGTTTCTTCAGCTACTTTTTTAGCATCATCGCTATCACAGCCGGTTAAAACTACAGCAGAAACTAACATTGTCGTCATCAATACTTTATTGAATTTCATTTTCTATCCCTTAATTTTTACAAATACCCACGAACATCGCACGAATATATTTTCGTAGAATAAACCATTAAACCTTAACAAGAACTGGATTATGCCGCATCGCACAAAATATGTCGCACATTAAAAACAGATAACACTAAAACTAACGTTCGGTCGCTTATTTAAGACAATAGAGTTTTTACTCCAAAGGCAATTGTCGTATGCTTTGCGAATGAAGCCTTTTACCCTTAGAGATTACCAACAAGATGCTGTCGACCTAACCATTCGACACTTTCGCAACAGCAATGACTCAGCCGTCATCGTTCTACCAACCGGTGCGGGAAAAAGCCTAGTCATTGCAGCACTGGCGCAAAAAGCACGCGGTAAAGTTTTAGCCGTTGCGCATGTTAAAGAACTAGTAGAACAAAACCATCAAAAATTTTGTGCTCTAGGTATTGATGCTGGCATCTACTCTGCAGGACTAAAAAAGAAAGATACAACGCAACAAGTTACATTTGCTAGTATCCAGTCGATATCACGCAACTTAGACGCACTAGATACAGCGTACACCTTACTAATTATCGACGAGTGCCATCGACTCAGCGAAGACCAAGACAGCCAATACCTTAAAACCATTACACACTTAAAGAAGCTCAACCCAAATCTTAAAGTGTTAGGCCTAACAGCGACACCTTTCAGAATGGGCTTAGGCTGGATCTACCAATATCATCATCGCGGGTATACACGTAGCGTTACAACGCGTCATTTTAAGGAGTGTATTTTTGAGCTCCCATTACGACAGATGATCTCTAATGGCTATCTCACCCCCCCCAACATTATTGA
>JAWUYS010000016.1:0-13699 GCA_034110685.1 Neptunomonas sp. | reverse complement strand
TCTGCGCACCTATATCCAACAGCCGCTTTAGTAACGCTGTACGGCCCTCTTCTGGGCGAACAATGGCAGGCACACCATAAGGCGCGATCGCTTGAAGGTGACGCATGATTGAGTCCAGTTCAAAAGGTGCATGCTCACTGTCGATCAGCAACCAATCAAAACCAGAACCTGCCACTATCTCTGCGCATGACGCATCCGGCAGACCCAACCACAAGCCCCACTGAGTTTGATCGCCCTGTAATGCTTTCTTAAATTTGTTTACTGGAAGTTCCATCACGTTCATCTCTATCTATGGCTGACTAATCAGTACACGATTTACTTAAACAAACTTCACAGAGATACCGCCCAATGGGCCATAATCTGCATGAATAGTATCTCCGGCTTTTACTGGGATCGGACGAGTAAACGAACCTGCCAATACAACCTGACCTGGCTCTAGCGCCACACCATGCGGTGCAAAACGCTTACATACCCAACAGATACCATTCGCAGGGTGGCCCAATACGCCAGCCGCAATACCTGTCTCTTCAATCTGGCCGTTCAAATACAGTAACGCTCCCGCCCAACGCAGATCGATATCCATAGGTTTTACGGGACGTCCGCCAAGAATAATGCCGGCATTAGCCGCATTGTCAGAAATGGTATCCAGTACTTTACGGGTGTAACCCGTATCTGGGTCTGTGCGATGACAACGAGCAGCGATTAACTCGATAGCAGGAACCACGTAATCAGTGGCATTGAGCACATCAAAAATCGTGACATTGTCGCCTTCTAAGCGATCTTTTAGGACAAAGGCTAATTCTACTTCGATACGTGGATCTAAAAAGTCAGATGCTTTTATCTGCGCGCCATCCTCAAAGAACATATCATCCAGCAATACACCGTAATCAGGCTGGTCAATATTGACGGCCATTTGCATGGCCCGAGATGTCAGGCCAATTTTATAGCCTTTGATAGAGGCTCCTTCAGCGATCTTACGATCCACCCATGCTTTTTGAATCTTGTAAGAGTCATCCATAGTCATGTTTGGATACTCTAGTGTGAGCGCGGGGATCTGTTGGCGCTGTTTTTCGGCGTTATAAAGACGATCTGCTGCATTTTGAACCTGTTGGGGAGTTAACATGACAGCCCTTCCATCATTGCAAAGCTCTATTTATTGAAGCTTTGTTCTGTTATTGGTGTTTGTATTTGGTCTAGTTCTAGCAATAAATACATAATATATTAAGCAATATACTTAATATATTAAGTAATATCCAGTTGTATTTTAACGAGACTGCTTAATTGGATAATGGAAGGCATAAAGAAGTAAGCATGAGTATGCTTATATAACTGATATTTAACCTGGTGAGATGAATGGCTATCTCTAGCACTATCTCGCTTGAATGTGCTTTTCTAGGTGCTCTAAGCTTTCTCTTCCCAGTATTACAAATGCTGCTAGCTCTGCTGTCACTGAACACCCTGCTATGCATTGCTGCTCCAGTAAGCGCGCCTGCTCACAGAACCGTATTAAGCCATAGAGTGCTGCACTACTACCGAGGGTATGGAGTTGTCGCTCAACCATATTCAGGTCAAGGTTCTCTTGTTGCAACTCATCTAAGCGCTCTGATGCATCACTAATAAATATCTGGCAAAGCTCTGGCAAAATCTCTTCAGAGGTATCTTTTACTAACTGCTCTATTTTTTCTGGATCGAGCATAGGGCTCAGTAAATCTTCAGGCTTACGCTCCCTCTTTTCTGCAGGTGCATCAAGGTTTTCGTTTGCCCCCTGTATCAAACCTAAGGATGAAGGCAAATAACGACCGATCACTTGCAGCAAACGGTTTTTATCCAGCGGCTTCTCTACATAGTCAGACATGCCATTAGCCAAAAACCTTTGCTCATCTTCTGGCATAGCATAGGCGGTAACTGCAATTATCGGAGTGCTCTTCCATTCTGGTAGGCCTTTAAGCTGAATGGCCGTTTCTAAACCATCGATACCAGGCATAGAGATATCCATCAGGATCAGATCAAACTCAATCATTGGGTATAACTCAAGTGCTCGGTATCCATCTTCAGCTGTCGTGATGCTTACACCTGCTGATTCCAACATCGCTTTTGCGACTAAACGGTTAGTGGCACTATCATCCACCAGCAGCACATGACCTTGTAGCTTGTCGGTGTAAGCTAAACGATGAGGAGGCTGAGCCGCAGCAACGCATTCTATCAGTGGTATTTCAAACCAAAATTGGCTGCCTTTCTCCGGTTCACTACGAAACTTTAGCTCGCCTCCCATTAAGTTAACGAGCTTATAGCTGATCGCCAAGCCTAACCCCGTACCTTCATAAACCTTGTCACTTTTTGCTTGTTTAACGGTACTGAATTCGGAGAATATTTTTTGCTGTTCATTAAGCGGAATACCAATACCAGTATCGTTAACAAGAAAGCGTATTCGGCCCTGCTTCGTTAACGTTAAGCTTAAGCGCACTTCGCCATAGTCAGTAAATTTAATGGAGTTACCCAACAAGTTGAGCAGTACTTGCCGTAAACGCTGAGCATCAACATTAACCCACTCAGGTAGCGCCACATCCATATCACAGTGTAATTGTATTGATTTTTCTTCAACACGCAGATGAAACAATTGCTTCATCTCTTGAAGCATTCGCTGTAATTCACAAGGCACTGGCTGCAACACTAACTTTTCAGCTTCAATTTTTGAAAAGTCTAAAATATCCGAAATAATAGTGAGGAGGCTTTGACCAGACTCTGCCGCCGTTTCTATATATAGCTTTTGCTTTGTTGTTAATGAGGTATCTTGCATTAGCTGCAACAAACCTAATACACCGTTTAACGGGGTGCGGATTTCATGGCTCATCATGGCCAGAAATCGCCCTCTCGCAGCGTTTGCATGCTCTGCACTTTTTACTGCATCTTCTAGCGAAAGCTGAGTTTGCTTTAAGGGTGTGATATCTAGGTGCGTCACAATAACAGAACCATTTTCACTACGGGTTTCATGAATTTCAACCCATTTACCCGTCTCTAACTGCAGTTCTGCCACCATCGGTAGGCTATGGTGAGCCGCTTCCCTCTCGGCTAACCACGCAGTAGGATTTTCTTGAGCATCGGGAAACAGTCCATGGTTAATACAGCTTTCAAAGAACTCTCGGTAAGTCACACCTTCCTTAAGCACCTCACTACATGACTGGTAGAGTGCTTCAAATTGTCTGTTCCAACGAATTAATTTGTCACCTGCGCCAAATAATGCAAAACCATCTTGGCTGCTTTCTAGTGCCTCAATTAACAACTGGTTTTCTCTTTCTGCACTCACTCGACGGCTGATATCACGAATCATTCCCAAAAATTGGGTTTCGCCCTCTATCTGCATACGATTAACACTGAGTTCTATCGGAAAAACTTCACCATTTTTGCGCAAACCGACAAGGCGGCGTCGATTGCCAACAATCCCCCCCTTCTCCTGCCCTTGATAGTGAGAAAGGTAGTGATCATGCTGACTTCGGTAAGGTTCAGGCATCAACTTTGAAATATTCTGCCCTAGCAACTCAACTGCCGAATAACCAAAAACGCTTTCAAGCGCTCGATTGACAGATAGTATGACTCCAGCACGGTTAATCGTAATCATGCCGTCTATCACTGTATCTAAAACAACATTGAGCTTCTTCTCGCTAACGCTTAAAGAGCCCTCATCGTCAATTAACGTACTTGGGTCTTCGTTGTCTGTTGCAAAATCGTTGGTTTGGTTGGATGCCTGCTGCCCTGTCTGTGCAAGTAGAGCCGATTGAATGTGCTCTAAGAACTCTTCATTTGACCAAGGTTTAGCTAAGAATTTATGTACAACACCACTATGTACTGCTTGGAGTACGGTATCAAAGTCAGCATGAGCGCTCAGGATAATTCGAGTAGTCGTAGGGAATTGAGCCTCGATCTTTGCAAGTAGCTCTGTTCCCGTCATGCCTGGCATTCTGTAGTCTGAAATCACGACAAGAATCTGATGTTGTTGAATTAACCCCAGTGCCTCCTCTCCTGATTGCGCAGAGATATAAGTAATACCAGCCTTGCGCAATATACGTCCTAAAGATGCGAGAACAGATGCTTCATCGTCAACCAGCAGTACTTGCTTATTCACTCGACTCTTTCCTTAGCGTGCAACAGCTATAGTGGCTTAGCTTTGACTAGAAACATAAATGGAAAACGCTTCATTTAGATTGAATTCCATTTCACGAATACGCTCAATTGCTGTCTCATCCAGCGCTTGTTCTGCGCTCAACAAGAGAATTCCTGATTCACTAATTAAGTCCCGGCTGAGCTTCATTCCCAATGTAAGCTCACCACTTTGAATACAGCTATCTGATATAGATTCGCCTTTTTTAGCTAATAGCTGAATCAGTTTTTGTAACGCCGCTACAATGTCTTGATTGTAACGCTCGGGTGCTTTTGTCTGCAGATAGGCAACAGCTTCGGCGGTACTGTAATGTCGCTCGTCATATAACCCTGTTGTTAATTCAACGTAGTCATTCATCACACATATAATCTGGGCACTAATACCGATCTGCTCAGCAGTAACCCCCTTGGGGTAACCACTTCCATCTAAATACTCTTTGTATTGCAGAATCACTTTCCCCGATGGATAAAGTGGCTTAACCATCATACAAGCGGCTTGCGCCAATAAAGGGTGCCCGTGAAACTCGCGCTGCTGTTTGGGGCTCATTTGTAGGTAGGGTGTTTTAATCAGTTCATCAGAAAAACTGAGCTTACCGATATTCCTTAATTGCCAAGCATAATAAAGTTGTTTTAGCTCCGCCCCTTCAATACCTGAATACTTAGCAATACCCACAAGTAACTGGTTAAGCTGTAAGTTAAGGCTTGAAACCTTAACTCCCATTCGGCGAGCCGTTAATGTAGAAAACATTCTCACAACCGAACGATAGCTGCCTTTGAGCTGATCATTGGTTAATTTGAGTTGATGCGTGCGCTCTTGCACTTTAGCTTCGAGGGACTGGTTAAGCTTCGCAAGCTCGGCATTATTTTGTTCGGTTTCTGCTTGAAGACGCAGATTTTCTGCCTTCATGGCCGCTAGCTCAAAGCTATCGCTTACCACTTTTTTTACTTGCTCATCATCCCAAGGTTTTAGCATGAAGCGGCTAATTTTACCCTTGTTAATCGCATCAATTGTCGCTTGTGTATCTGAATAACCAGACATCACAACCCTTTCAATGTCAGGAAAGCTCTCAGATACTTTCTCTAAAAAGCATCCGCCTTCCATCTCTGGCATGCGCATATCACTGATGACGATATCAACGTGGTGCTGCTTAAGCATTTCTAACGCCTCGATAGGCGATGTCGTTGATAATACTGTGCAACGTAATGGCCGCAGTAACCTTTTAAGTGCATTTAATACTGCTTGCTCATCATCAACGAGAAGTACGCTATTACCTTTATACTCCATTATTCCCTCTCTTTATTCGTCCGTCCGATGAACACGACACATAGATGCGGCCATAAGAATAACTGCGTTCAATGTAATCGATTCAGTTTAAAGATCAGTTTAGTTCAGCAGTTGCGTTTGTGCGTGGTATATAGGAAGCGGAATTAGAGAAGATAAAGAAATAACGGGTAAAAATAAAAAAGCCCGATATAAATATCAGGCTTTCATCAGTAATAGAGTAGTCAGTTTACTTACACAAAGCCTTATAACGCTGTAAACCATCACGCTCAGATATGCGAGTGCGCCACTGGTTAATATTATTATAAGCACTTAAATCAAACTTGATGTCATCACAAATACCCACAACAAACGATACATTTAAGTCAGCCAAGGTAAATCGATTAGCCACTAAAAAGTCGTTATCTTCTAGCTCTGCATCTAAGCTTGCAAGCATCACAGGGAGTTTTTCAAAAGCTTTAGCGATCACATCTGCGTTACGATGTGGCTCTGGTACAAATACCAATTGAATAAAAGCATCGATCATAGGTACTTGCAAATCGGCTACAGACCAAATGCTCCATTGGCTCACTAAACCACGCTCTTGCGGCGTCGTACCTAGTAGCTCTGGCTTATAGGCATCTGCAATATAGTTATTAATGGCGAGCGATTCCCAAATAGTAAAATCGCCATCTTGAAGAGCAGGCACTTTGCCATTGCGATTGATCTTCAAAAACTCTTCAGACTTATGCTCACCGGCTTTAAAGTCGATCGTTTTTGTTTCGTAAGACACGCCAGACTCTTCTAGGCACCAGAAACAACGCCCTGCGCTAGATTTTGGACTACCATAAATTGTTATCATTACTTTTCCTGTCGGTGTTAATTTAGCCGATATTTTACGGGGCTAATCAAATAGTTACCCACTAAAAATGGGTGTACGCTAATCAGTTGATCAGTCACGTCAGATTGCACAATAAAAGCGATATCACTGACATCCTTTTCAGTTTTAGCAAGCACTTCATACGCTAGCCCTTTACGCAATATCAGTTTACCTTCTTCATAATAATCGGCATCTAAGACGATTTGATCACCTTCAATAAGGCTGTACCAGAAGAACTCAGAGTCGACCAGAGGGTTAATATCTTCTTCTTTGATAATCACGGTAGAACTATGCCGTGTCGTATTGCAAGGTGCACAATTTCTGAATTATTGCTCAGTGATAGCTTGCGCATAATATTAGCACGGTGTGCATGTACCGTTTTATGACTAAGAAATATCGACTCAGCAATCTGTGTTGCTGTATGCCCTTCTGCTAGCAAAGTAAAAACCTCAAACTCTCGTTTAGTAAGCGATTTTACAGGGCTGATCTCTTCATCATCACCATCATTGATAATCGCTTTGATACTTTCTGAGAAGTGCGTCCCACCCAAGTAGACATCCAAAACCGCTTGCACTAGTTCTTCAGGCGCACAACGCTTTGTTAGATAACCTTTTACACCGGCCTTGACCAAACTTTTAGGGTAAGGGTTAGATTCCCATACAGTCAGCACGATTACTTTTGCTAAAGCATCGTGTGCGATGATTCTTTGAATAGCTTCAATGCCACCCTGAGCACCGGATGCGTCGTTAGAGTCTGCATCACTCGGCATCGAGAGATCCATAATAACGACATCAGGGGAGGTCTTCTTATAGGTATTAAAGGCTTCTTGGCTATTGTTAGCCTGGGCTATAATTTCAATTTGCGGATGAGAGTCAAGCAGCTGCTTAAATCCTGCACGCACAATATCATGATCATCAACGAGTAGTACTTTTGCTGTTTTCATAAAGCCTATTTACATGTACTGATTGATTGCTGATAGAAAATTAATATCGATATAGGGGAAACCCAGTATAGCACTGCTTAAATTTTCATCAATTCTGAATTTGAGTCTGCACCGGTATATGCTTCACTACTATCAATGTCTAAAGCATAAACTGACGCCTGATTTGGATCTTTACAACCGGCGGGATAAGCAACCAGTTCATCACTGTACCCAACCAATTTAACACCTTCTTGCTGGCAATGACGTAATACTTTCTCTAACGCTTTGATAACGGCGAGCTGACGGTCGTTAAACTCTCCCGCCCCTAGCTCACTTCTACGCTTACCGGTCACTTGGCGAATAACATAACCATCATCTCCAAGTAACTGGATACTGACACCCGTTATCTTCTCTTTAACCAATAATAGCTTCGCTTGTGCAAACACTTCCTCAGATAGACAATTAATAGCGTCGCCCTCAGAGCACGACAAAAGTGCCGCTCTAATAGTTTCGTTATCCGCTTCTAACTGTAAATCAGTATCCATGGGTTTTCCTGGAAGTGTTTATCCGACAAGATTCGCATATAAGAAATTGATTATTAAGACATACTTTTTGCCAGAGATAACTCATTTTTGCAATCAGTTAGTGCTTTTAGTGCATCATCATAACGTGCATCTTGCTGAGCTACGACTAGCTCCAAACGATGCTGCTGCTGCATTGCGGCCCTTTCTTTAGTCACTAATCTCTCTTTAAGATCAGCACACTCTTCTTCTTTATTCTTAAGAGATGACTCTAGACTATTGATTTTTATCAAGTTAACTTTTATTTCAACACGTGCATCTAGCAATAAATTATTACTCTCCAAATGTACGTTCGGCACAACAGCCGGATTATCTCTTTGAATTATTTTTAACTGTTTATTTTCTCTATTGATCTCATCCCGCTCAGACGTTGCTCGAATCAGCAGCGTCTCCGACGCCAATAATTTTTGCTGGGCGTCCATGCACTGCTCATTAAGGGAGTCACTTTGAGCACGTAAGGTCGTATTTTGCTGCTGTAACTGATCAACCGTAGCTCTTAATTGCTCTAACTGCTCCAGATTTTCAGCTTTACGACTCAACAATATATCTGCCACCTCATCTCTCTCATTCTTAAAAGAGTGGTGAGCATAAGCGAGTGCTTGATCCCATAGTTTATTTGCGGCGTTAATAACGGGTTCTGGCAGCTCTGGGTGCTGATCTTTTCGGTTCATCCTGTCCGATAAGGTCGACCACCACGTATTTAATGCAGAGTTTATGGTTGTAATACTACCGCTGCCAATACGGTCTCGCACATTTTGTTGTGTCGGGCGCGTACCTTCTTGTAACAGGAGATCAGCTGCGGCAAAAACTTTTTCTCGGGTATCTGACTTTTTTGGCATAAATAATACACAATTCGTATTGTTTGATACGTATCATATCTGTATTAACTCTGTTTTTCACGCCAAAGAATAACTTTTAATTATAAATCAGTGATAGGCAATGCCGACGCTGGCTTATCCAATGTGCTGAGTAATTTAAGTGCTGTGTAAGCATCATTCGCTGCGTATAAAAGCTGATTATCCTTTAAATCCCGCGCGGCCCAATTCGACATAGTTACAGATTTTGATTTTGGAAACTTACGGTTAAAAACTATAGCGACAGCAGCCTTCACGCCTAACTCTTTACGATAACCTTGCTGCCTAAAGACCCGATCCATATCCAAAATTGCCCTAGGCGTTATACCCAGCTTGCGGCGCAAATGGCTTTTATCTGACTTTAATCCAAAGCCTACTTTTATCACTTTAGTAGATTCCATCAACTCAGCCACATGTCGATGACTCTCAACTTTATGCAATTGAAATATATAGGCAGTCTCTAATGTGGTGAGCTGCACAATATGAGGCCCCATGGAAGCCTCCCCTTTTTGGAACGTTGGCCGTGATTCTGTGTCAAACCCTATAAATTGACAGCGAGCGAGATCGCTAGCAGCAGCTGCAAACTCCTCTTTAGTTTGAGGCACGATGATCTGTGCTAACGACAGCCCGACAAAAGGCTCTAAAAGCGCCATTTCAGCTTTTGTTGGTGCATCAATTTCGTTTGCCATTTAGCTATCTCAAAATTATCCTGATAATGATTACATACAAACAACCATAGTAACTGATTAATACTAGAGGACTTATTCTTTTTAACTTCCTATTTACGCCTCTTTTAAAACTAGCCTATGCTTTAAACAGGTTCACTTATTTAAGGAGTATTGATATGACTATTCGAATAGCAATTAACGGCTATGGACGTATCGGCAGAAATATCATGCGCGCCTTATATGAAGGTAGCCACAAGGAACACTTATCCATCGTTGCTATTAATGACTTAGGTGATGCCGATGCGAGTGCCCTTTTAACTGAGTACGACTCTGTGCATGGGCATTTTAAGCACGCCGTTTCAGTTTCTGAAAACAAAATGTTTATCGATAATGATGAAATTATAATTTTAAAAGAAAGTGACCCTCACAACTTAAATTGGGGAGACTTGGATATTGATATCGTTTTCGAGTGCACAGGGCGTTTTACTGCCCGAGAAGATGCCGCCATACACTTACAACAAGGCGCTAAAAAAGTGCTCATTTCGGCACCAGGAAAAAATGCCGATGCCACCATTGTTTATGGTGTCAATCATGAAATATTAACCGCAGAACACCTCATAGTATCCAACGCCTCTTGCACAACAAACTGCTTGGCACCGATGGCGCAAGTGCTCAATCAGCATATTGGTATCAAACAAGGGATTATGACCACGATCCACTCTTACACCAATGACCAGCATCTGTCCGACGTTTACACCAATGATATTTATCGCGCCAGAGCTGCAGCATTATCCATGATTCCTACACGAACTGGCGCAGCTGAAGCCGTCAGCTTGGTATTACCTGAGCTCAAAGGAAAACTATCGGGCTTAGCGGTACGTGTCCCTACGGCTAATGTCTCACTGATTGATCTCAGCTTTACTGCGAACAATAAAACCAGCCTTGAAGAGATAAATAACCTAATGCAGGATGCTAGCCAGGGTCAGCTGCAAGGGATTCTTGCTTACAATAAGCTCCCCTTGGTATCGGTAGACTTTAACCACAATCCAGCTTCATCTATTTTTGATAGCACCCAAACCATCGTCAGCGATGGACTCATCAAGGTGTTTGCTTGGTACGATAACGAATGGGGATTCTCAAACCGCATGCTAGATACAGCACGCGCCATGAGTCTGGTTTAACTTTATTTAACGAGCATCAGCTAACCAGCATCACGCCACACAATTTTGCTGCCTAATTCTGATGCTTTTATATCAATACGTGCTGGTATTTGCTCTTTAAGCTCGGCAACGTGGGAAATGATACCGATCATTCGCCCACTTTTTTGCAAGTCAGTAAGCGTACGAATTGCCAAATCCAACGACTCCGGATCAAGACTACCAAAGCCTTCATCAATAAAGAGAGTGTCTAAACGAATACCACCAGCATAAGCCTGCACCACATCAGACAGCCCCAGCGCCAATGCTAATGCTGCCATAAAGCTCTCTCCACCAGAAAGCGTGGCGACAGCTCGCACTCTCCCGCTATAAGCATCCTCAACTTCCAGATCCAACCCAGAAGCCTTATTACCTTTTGCACGATCTTCTTTACGCAACAATCGATAGCGGCCTTTACTCATGAGCGCCAAGCGATGGCTCGCTTCAATCAACACATCATCCAGCAGCACGCTTAACACAAAGCGCTGTAAACTAACCTTGTTACCTGTTTGTCCGTTCGCCACATCACTCAAGGTTCCTACTACCGCATATTGCGCTTCAAGTGCAGAGCCTTCTTTATTTAATGTCGCTATGCGCTGCTGTGTATTTTGTAGAAGCGTTAACTGATCATGCATCAAGCGCCACTGCTGCTCAGCTGCAAGCAATACCTCTTCTGCAGCAGCAATTTTATCTAAGTACGGCTGCAATTCAGGACGGGCGGACTCTCCTAATGCCTGCTGCTGGCTTTGCAGTGCGCCCAAGTTGTGTTGCACAGCTTTTTTATAGCCTTCAATACGCTGCACAAAGCTGTCTTTTACAGCAATATCAAGGAGTGACTCCTTGAACTCTTCTACACTCTCAAATGCACTCCCCAATAAGCTTGCTTGCCATTGAGTTTTGGCTGCATCTAGCGTTTGCTGGCTTTGTCCTACATTCTCTTGAAGAACACCTAACGCAGCACCAGCAGAATCATGTTGCTCTTTTGCCGCGTTATAACGTGTTTGTAAGCGGCTCAACTGCTGCTCACAGCTATTAATAGTATCTTGCTGCTGCGTGATGGCAGCATCTAGCACACCAAGTGAACGGTATGCTTCAGGCAATTCTTGTTCTGCAATTTGGTAAGCTTTGAGTTCTTGCGCTACAAGCTGGCTGGCTGCATTCCAAGCGCTCTGCGCCTCGTCCATTGAACTTAATAACGGCAACTGCACATCTTTAAGGCCGCTTAATGTCTGCTCAGCTTTTCTCAAAACATCTTGCTGAGTTTGCAAATCGTCACAGCGCTTTTTAAGCACTGAAAAGTGCGACTGCATCTCTTGTAACGAGGAATGCGATGTTTCGCCTAGCGCTTGATTTAATTCTTTATCGATGTCAGAAATTTCTAGAGATAAGCGCGTTATTTCTGTTTTGATTGAGCGATAATTTTCTCGCTCAGCATTGAGTAAATCACTCGCTTCCTGAAACTGCTTTCTTACCTGCTCAACCATGGTTTGAGTCGGTGGTGGTACTTCTGAATGCGCAGGTGAAGGGTGGTCAACACTACCGCAAACAGGACAAGGGGCTTCATCATCCAATGTCATCGCCAAAATAGCGGCTTGCGCTAAATGCCAATCTCGCTCGATAG
Source organism: Neptunomonas sp. (assembly GCA_034110685.1). GTDB lineage: Bacteria > Pseudomonadota > Gammaproteobacteria > Pseudomonadales > Balneatricaceae > Neptunomonas. The sequence continues at coordinate 1,561 of JAWUYS010000016.1, read as the reverse complement.
TGTTTGCTGCTTTTTCCTTCTCATCGGCAAATGCTTTTAGTGCTGCGCCTTTTTGTCCAGAAGTATAAAGAGTTGTTTCAAGCGTGTTTTTTTGGCGTTGTAGTTGCTCAACTTTCTTCTTTTTCTCTAACTGCCCAGAGTAACTTTGTAGCGTAAGTGCAAGCCCATCGGACTGCTGTATAGACAGTCTTAACTGCGCAATGGATTGCTCAGTCTCATCAATATTCTTTTGATTAGCACCGTGCAGCCGCTTCGCAAGCCCTAGTGCAGCCTCTGTTTTTGACGAAGCATTAATAGCAACAGTATGGTTATCTTTTAAGCTTTGTAGTTTTTGAACGCGAGACTGAAACCCCAATAAAACTTGCAGCTGCGCTTTATGAGCATCCAGCTGCTGCTTCAACGCAGGTAACTGTGCATGCTCAACGGATATTGCGTGCAGAGACTGCTCAAACAGCTTGAGCTTTTCTGTTTCTGTTTTAAAGCGCTCAGCATGTTTTACATGTATTGCTGTAGAGGACTCATAACGTTCAAAATCAGGCACAATTTGTTGTGCCTCGCTATGGCGTTGCAACTGAATAGATTGCTGATCTATAGCTTCTTGCTGCTGTGCCAACACTTGCTGCTCAGCAATCAAACTATCCAACTGTGTAAAACGTGAAATCAGCTCTACTGCCTGATCTTTTTCACGTAGCGCTTTTACCCGCTCTTCGAGCTGATGATCGTAAACTTGTTTAAGTTTTTCTGTTTCACCTGAGGCACTCTGGAGTTTTTCAGTGAGCGCTTCAAGACTCTCTAACCCTGTTTGGCCCAACAGCGTGGTTTTTTGTTTATTGAGCGAATCAACTTCACGTCGCACTTCAGCTGAGCGGTTCTTCAATTCATCTTCTAGGCGTTTGTAAATTTGCGTCTGAAACAACTGACTAAAAATGTGCTCTCTATCTTTTGAATCCGCCGTTAGCAACTGACGAAACTTACCTTGAGGCAATACCATCACCTGGCGAAACTGATCAGCATTCATACCGAGCAGCTGCTCAATTTCACGAGTAGCTTCAGTGACTTTATTGCTGACAATCAACTTTTCTGGCGAACCATCATCTGCCAATAACCATAGCTGGGCTTCGCCAGACTGTTGAGTAAAGCCATCGCCTCTCGCTTTTGGGCGCGCCTGCTCTGGAATACGTCTGATCCGATAACACTTGCCGGTTAATTCAAAGGTAAATGTTACTTCCGTTAGTAGGCTTGGCTGCGCGAGGTCTGAACGCATCTGCGCTCCTTCGCGCTCATCACCCGTGGTTTTCCCATACAAGGCGAAGCAGATTGCATCGAGTAAGGTGGTTTTTCCTGACCCTGTTGGACCATTGATCAAAAAAAGCGGTTTGTCTCCTAAGCGCGAAAAATCGATATTTTCTTCTGCAGCAAAAGGACCAAAAGCACACATCTGTAACGTTAATGGATGCATCCGTTACAACACCTTTTGCAGCAGATCTTTATCATGCAGATCTGTGAGAGTTTGCGACACATAGGTTTGCTGCTCTTTAGTCAGCGGCTCTCCGTTGACCTG
>JAWUYS010000015.1:0-11730 GCA_034110685.1 Neptunomonas sp. | reverse complement strand
CACCGGCGGTATTCGTGCCATCGGTAATTAACACCAGTACGCGTTGCTCGTTCTGCATCTCTTTAAAGCGTTTTACCGCTAGACCAATGGCATCACCGATAGCGGTTGTCTTGCCAGCTAAACCGACCTGCGCCTCATCTAACAGTTGTTTTACGGTTTGGCGGTCATGCGTCAGTGGTGCCTGTAAATAGGCTTGCTCACCAAACAAAATCAGACCGATTCGATCACCCTCTCGGCGCTCAATAAAATCACCAGCAACCACCTTAGTGGCAATCAAGCGGTTAATCAGGCGGTTACCTAGCTCAAAATCTTCCTCTAACATGCTTTCTGAAAGATCTATGGCTAACATCATGTCGCGCCCTTCACGCTGCTGAGGGACAGGCTCACCCAACCATTGCGGGCGAGCAGCAGATACCAACAACAAACACCACGCCAGATACACCAACAAAGTGATCCATAAGTGGCTGCTGCGTTTATCCACAACGGAGGCGCCAACGGCTTGCTCCATTGTTTCAATAAAAGGGACTTGCAGCGCACTCTGTTGTGAATGCGCAACAGCAGGAGAGAAGCGCCACACAAACCAAGGTAAAGGCAATAAAATCAGTAGCCATGGCCAAGCAAGATCAAACATTGTTTTGGCCTCCCTTACCTGCTGTTTTTAACCATTGGCGGCAACTTTTCAGTAAGGCAGCGCTATCGTATTTAACGCTCTGTTGGTAAGCACCATCTTTAAGGCATTGCAACGCTTCTGCCTCGCAACCTTTGCTGCTATTTAATAAGAACGCTATCCATGCATCGCCTGATAACGAGGCAACATCATGACGCGGGTAAAGCGTGAGCGCGGTGCGTTTAAGTAGTTGATTACAGTGCGTGAGCAGCGCCGTTTGATCACTACCCTCGGGGGAATAACAGGCTTGAAGGTTCTTCAACTCTGCCAGTGCATAACGGCGCGGGTCTGCCCAACGACGGCGTAACCACCAAAGCAAACCAAACACGCTGGCAATGATTAACACTAGCAACAGCCACCAGCCAGGTGCCATTGGCCACCAACTAACGGGATCGGGTAACTGCATAGGACGGAGTTGCTCCATTAAACCGTTTCCTTCATAAGCGGTGATCGAAATAAGGGATGCTGATTTGTTTGCCAATGCGCAAACTCCACACCACGCAGATTACGCAAACGCTCGAGTAGCTGAATGCGTGCTTGAAACTGTTGGTGATAGCGCTGCTGTTGCTGCTGGTCAGCATCAACCAATAACTCGCGGCCACTACCTAAAAACCGGTATCGTCTACCGTGGGGTAACTTTTCTTCTAAGGGATCAGAGATCAACACCAGTTTTAATTCACAGCGCTGTGCCAGACGCATCAAGTGCTGCTGCACACTGTCATCGACATCGTGAAAATCACTAAAAATATATAATAAGGTGCCACTCGTAATAGTGCGCTCAGCCGTTGCTAATACATCAGACAAGCTCAACGGTACTGTTGCTGTTTCTTGCGCATCTACTGCTGCATTGCCCTCTTGGGTCAAATTGCTTTCTTGAGCTAGCGCAGCCATCATCGCCATCACTTGCTGGCGATTACTGCTGGGCCGAAACAACTGCTCACCTTTAGCGCCTAAAATTTGCCCGCCAATGCGATCTCCATTAGCCAGAGTTGTCCAGATGGTCATTGCCGCCGCATAACATGCCAACACTGACTTATAGTGCCCTTGGGTCGCAAAAGACATCGGAGAGCGTAAGTCTGCCAACACAAAAACCGGACGCTCGCGCTCTTCTCGGTACAATTTCGTATGTGCTTCGCCAGTGCGTGCCATTAAGCGCCAATCCAGATGACGGATATCATCACCGGGTTGATACTCCCGCACATCATCGTACTCCATCCCACGGCCACGAATATGGCTGAGATGATGACCCTCACGAATCGCCATTCTCTGGCGGCTAGGGCTACGTGCAGGCGGCCAGTGACGCAAACTGAGCAGTTCATCTAATGAAATACAATGGCGCTGCTGCGGCACAGGGCGTGGACTGTTATCACCGAGAAACATACTGACTTCTCCGCCTTAAGGCACTGCCACGCGAGCGATTAACTTGGTGATTAATTGGTCTTTATCCAGACCATTCGCTTCGGCGATATAACTCAGGCCAATGCGGTGGCGCAACACGCTCGGTAATATCTCTTGGATATCGTCCGGTGTAACAAAGTCACGCCCTTGCAGCCATGCCTTAGCTCGTACCGCACGGTCCAGTGCAATAGTGGCACGTGGGCTGGCCCCAAATGTAAGACTATCTTTAAGGTCCTCACCATAAGCACCAATGTTACGCGTGGCCATTACTAGCGCGACTAAATAATCTTCCAAGCTGTCTGCCAAAAAGACATTCATCACTTCTCGCTGAGCTTCTAGTAATGCCGTTTCAGTCAGCACAACACTGGCTGAAGACTCAGCCTTTGTCGTATCTTGGGTGTGCTCATTACGCACCAACCTTAAAATTAGTTTTTCTTGCTCATGCTGCGGATAGTCGACACGCACATGTAGCATAAACCGGTCTAGCTGCGCCTCTGGCAGAGGGTAAGTCCCCTCTTGCTCTAGCGGGTTTTGTGTCGCCATCACCATAAAAGAACGTGGCAATGGGTACGTTGTACCTGCCACCGTTACTTGGCGCTCGCCCATGGCTTCGAGCAAAGCCGACTGCACTTTAGCCGGTGCACGGTTGATCTCATCAGCCAGCAGCATATTGCAAAACAAAGGGCCCGGGCGAAACTGAAACTCACCTTTTTGCGCATTAAAAATTTCAGTACCGGTGATATCACTAGGTAACAGGTCAGGCGTGAACTGTGCGCGTTTAAACTCACCCTCAAGCAAATCACTGAGTGCATGGATAGTTCGGGTCTTAGCCAAACCTGGCGGGCCCTCAAGTAAAACGTGACCATCTGTCAGTAGAGCAATCAGTAAATGCTCAATCAAGCTATCTTGGCCCACGACTTTTTTCTGCAGTGCCGTACGTAGCTCGCTTAAAGTAGCCTGATGCTCGCTTGTTGCACTTACCGTGCTCTGAGTACTTTCGCTGCTATCAGCAACCACAACCTCTGCAGTCATCGGTATCTCCCAGTGACGTTATTTATTCCAACTGAATTGAGTACATGGCTTTACGTTCAACCTGATTCTTGTCGACGTAAAGCAAGTCGTTATTAAATAGACATTCTATAGATGGCGGCGAGGCAAAAAAATTCAACGCTTGTGGGAAATTATTCTAGAGAACACAATCCAGCATTAGCATCGCTGAACTATTTGCATTGCTGCTCTAGCTGGCTGTCGGGGCACGAGATAAACGATTACAGTGAGTCAAAAGAGATCCGTCTTAACACTACTCTTCAAATGTTACGTTATATTTCTTGAGAAGCATTTTTTCTTTTTCGCCTTTCAGCGACACACGGCCTTCATTCCAAACTCTTATCAGTTCTTGTCTTTTTACAGCAGGAATTTTTTTTGAAAAAATCGGCAATTCAACCAATTTCTTTTCCAAGCCGGGGCGTACGATCTTAAGATCATCATTCAAATTCAATCGATTTAAAACATGCTGAAGAACGAGTTCGTTGTCCACATATAGGTCGACTCTATTTTCTCTAATCATGCGAAATATTCGCTCCACTACATCATCGTAACCAGCGATCACTTCAACAAGTCCAGAATTTTTTGGGTCATCGATATAATTCTGATAGTCGACACTCATTGAGCTGTAATCCCAACCGGGCCCCGTTGCGATACGTTTACCTTTTATGGATTGAATACCATTATAACGCCACGGATCATTTCGTCTGGCGACAAAGGCTGATGTATATGCGAATGTTTTTTCAGAGGCATACACAAAATCCTTTTCTGCATTCTTTGAAAACAGGTATTCCGGCAGCATATCGCAAAGCCCCTCTGCCACCATGTCTAGCCCCCTTTCTAGAGGAACTTCATAGTATTTCAGTTGATAACCTGCAGATGTGTATATTTGATCCAACATATCGATGACAACACCACGCGCAGAGGACTCTTCTGATGGGAATATTGTCATCGGCGCCCATTGGTCGTAACACACTTTTAATGTCGTAGCATGACTCATATTGACCACGCTGATGCCTACTAAAGAGAACATAAGAAAAAAAGTGTTATACAATTTTTTACATTTCGACACGATCGCGGCCCTTATCTTTCGCCCCATAAAGTTTCAAATCGGCGCGCTTAAATAGCTCGTCAATTGAATCGTCTTTTGTATTGGATGAATCAACACCGAGGCTCACAGTGTAGCTAACTGCTTTACCTTCAACCTCAAAAGTTGAATTGCCAATGGCCTTTCTTATTTTATCGGCAAGCAGGAAGGCTTCATCAATGCCTGTATCAGGAAGAAATATTGCAAACTCTTCTCCTCCAATTCTTCCAATAAGGTCAGACTTTCTCAATAAATTTTGAATGGTATAAATGAAATGAATAAGTACTTGGTCACCCACAAAATGGCCATACGTATCGTTGATAATTTTAAAATAATCTAAATCCATCACAACAAAGGAGGCTGGCGACTTTTGGCGTTGGGAAAGAACCAGCAAATGTTGTGCAGTTCCAAAGAAGCTTCCCCGATTTAATGCACCTGTCAAAGAATCTCTTGTCGCTAGTTCTTTAAGTTTTTCATTCGAGATTTGTAATGCTGCCGTACGCTTTGCAACGGCATCCTCTAACCAGTGTCGCTTGGCCTGCTCGTCTTCTAGTAATCGTTCCCGATCCCTCTGCATCGCAGACAGCATCTGATTCATGTTTTCTTGTAGCTGGCTAAGTTCGTTATTCTCAGTATTAGAAAGATCAATCCGTTTACTTATGTTTTGGCTCAGCTGAACCTCATTCACTTGAAACATCAGTTCTTTCAGGGGCGCTGCCAAATAACAATCAAAAGCCCAAATAAACAACCAGAACAAAACAGATAACTTTATGATTGCCGTAATCGCAATCAAAGAAAAACCAAACAAAACTCGATCTAAAACAACTTCTGAGGATGAATAAAGTGTAAGAGATCCAAGAAATATTTTTTCCTCATTAAGCATCCAATATAAATCTGATTGTGTATCGAAAACGGACAAGGGAGCTGATGCCTGAGTGTAAGATCTTTTAGAAACCATATTTTTGGCATTCATATCTAAAACATCGACCCCCTCGATAATAGGCATCTTGATAAGCCCGGCAACAAGTGAATCCAACTGATTCTGGTTATACTGCCATAAACTAGTAGAGATAGGGCCGCTGACTGTTTCTTCCAGTTGCTTCAACTCATTTAGAATTGAGTCCTGCGTTTTCAAATATTCAGCCAAGAACTGCATGCCTGTAACTAAGCAGGTTACGCTCAAATAGATTGTAAAAATAACACGCATCATTTTTTGGGATAGATTGCTTGAACGAAGAAAACTTACAAACATCAAAACAGCCCCTTCCCGATAAACTTAAACGTGAGTTAACCTTAGATTGTTCCCAGCTTAATTAAATAGACTTAAGGGTGATTTTACCCCGAGGCGACGAACAGCCATTTAAGCATAGTCTGAATTAGCTAAAACAGGACGAGCCTCACCTTATATTTATAATAGTGACCATCGGCTTGTGAAGTTAGTAAGGCTTGTTTCCTTTCATCAAGGTAATCATGTGGATTGTAGGTCCGCTCGATACCAGTAAATAATTATTTGGCTAGCTAATAAAGCCGCTATCACCCCCACCCAATGTGCTGGTGCATACAGGGGCCAGCCTTGCTGCGCTAATAGCAAATCAGCGTTATTTTCTTCAACTATGAGTTTTAACCCCGCAATTAATAGTGGCAAAAAATGCAGTAAGTCTCGTTGCTTATTGAAGTGAGCCCACAATACCAGCGTTGCGGGAGCACAAAGAACTCCCGACAAACCACAATAACGATCCAGTCCAAATGGCGACATTAACAAGCAGTCCAACATGAATAATGCCATGCCAATAGAGACTATAAATTTTTTACGATGCCAGCATTCCGCAATACCTGAGAACACCATAAACCCGAGGAGGTCCCAGCCTAAATGTGCCTCACTGCTATGAACTAGATGCCCAGTCAACAAGCGCCACCACTGCTGTTGATCAACAATCAAAGAGCGATCAAAATATAGCAGTTGAAACATATCAGGTAACAAACCTAAGCCCAAAACCACTGCGCTAATAGCAACAGTGATCCAGGGCATAGTCCATTGATTATTCATCACTTCTTGTTTGTTTTTATAACAACAGGTTTCGCTTTAAACCCGATAAGCAGTGATGGCAGGCCCAAAACAAGGAGGATTAACAATAGAGAGCTATCAATGGCCCCGCCTCCGGTGCTTGCACGAGACTGCTGGAACATAGGCTGCTTGCTATCAGCGCGATTGTCTTGCACACCTTCTCGTTGGCTGCGTTGCTGGCGAGCCTGCTGCTCTTTGTTAACGCGCTGCTTGTTAGTGCGCTTAATACCCAGTTGCTCGAATACCTCCTCTTCTACCACTAAAAGCGAGGTGTAGTCAGTGACCAAACCGTACTGTACGGCTAAGTCAGTTATTGCTTGCTCTGTGTCGGCATCTACGCCCAAGTAATCCATTTTTTGCTGTAGTGCTTCTATCTTGCTGTAAGCCCACAAGCGTTCTAGTTCGGGGTTATCTTTTGACACATCCGCTAACTCAACCTGAGTTTTATATACACGCTCTTGTGCACCCACTTTACCGCGCAATACTACTTCGGCTGTCCCTGCTTCAAAGTAGTGACCCAACAACACCAATTGCTGCCCACGATAGACAGTATTGATCTGCTCTGGTGTTAGATCACTTACCCGCCCTCCTTGGATACTCACTTCTATATCTCTCATCGAAGCATGATTGAGCTTGCTGGTTGCTAACATCACTTGACCGATAACATCATCTGCATTAGAAATGCTCGCCGCAAAACCGTTCGATAACTCAGTCATTTCCTGCAGCATGGGGCGGTTAGCGCTGTTTCCCATAATAAAAGTGAAAAGCCGAACGTCATTTTCTTGAACAAGTTTTAAAAAGGTTTTCTTTTCAGTGACTCCAACATTGGCCACACCGTCTGTTACCAACACAATAGCAGTGGACCTATCGTCATCTAAGCGATTCAAACCTTTTTCTAAACCCGCGTATAAGTTGGTTCCTCCTCCAGTGCCATTTTTCTGCAGCTGATCAACATATCGCGTGACATTTTCTGTAGTTATCAATTGGTAACCAGCGGTCATATCACGTGCTTTATCGTTAAATGTAATCAAGCGAAAGCGATCTTCTGGCGGTAACTTTACGAGTGCTTGGCGAACACCTTCAAGAAGAGTGGAATATTTACCTTCCATGGAGCCCGACACGTCCAGCACAAAAGTCCAATCACGATGACCTTGCACTGGAGGAAGGTCATCCCCAGGCGTCAAGGTAAGCATAAAGGTTCCTTGGGCACTGTCGGGGTGTCGATAACTCACTAAATCAACCGAGCCAGGCAGCCCTTCTTCTAACCGCCAGTACACCAGAATATCGTCACTTAATGATGCTGCTGGCTGATACTGGCCACTACCTTCATCCACTTGAGCTGAAGAAGAAAGAGCAACCGTCCACTGTTGTGGTGATAACTGTGTAACGATGGCATTGGCATGCTTGGGCAGCCTTACACCATCAAGTGGATAACTGGAACGAATATCCATATTGAAACTGAAGCTTTCTTTCACTACTTCGTTACGAGACCAAAAGCTGTTTGTTTGCTCATCAACACCGCCATCTTCTAAAGGGTAGAGATATCGACCTGTATTCGTATCAAGATGTGCAGCCTGTATATAGACTAATTTAATACGTACATCAGCATTGGCTTTCACCGGATAAATAAGACTATCAAACGTTCGGTAGCTGTCTTGTTCAGTTAACGCGACATGATTACCCGCTTGTTTTTGCTGTTGGTAAATCTTTTTGGCTTGTTGTTTAGCTACGACTTCCCCGATCACCGGTTGGCCGTTTATCCAGTAAACAAACTCACCTACAGCCGCTCTCTCGGGTACGGGAAATGAATATTTTGCTTCTAACTGCGTATTGCTTGGGTTGTGAAATACCTGTTCAACAGTGGTGGTTACATAACCATCTTCCACCAGCACATTCACGTGATGTTGTTGAATGCTTAAATCTGGCAATGTGCTGTTAAGCGGCTTCATTAATCCTGCCGCTTGAGCGCTGAGCGAGACCCCAGCGCATAACAACACTCCCCCAATGCATTTACTAATCATCTGTTTCCACAACATGGCAACTCTCCTCTCATGATCCACTTCAGTGGTGATGGAAAGTAGTGTTGTGATTTTTAGCGAGAGAGAACAGCAGATGCAAAAAAGTAGCGTATGCTGCAACCTTTGGTTACTTGGTACTTACCTACAAGGCGCTTAGTTATTCATTGTTTAACATGGTCTTTAAACAAGCTTGGCTGCCATTGACGCATCGCCACCACCATCATAGTGCCATTACGTTCGCCCATCGCTAAGGTAGCGTCTTTACGGCTATACTCAGTAAACTCATTTATTAATTTCTGCATCCGTTTTTGCAGTTCAGCATTACTACTATTGGCAATAAGGCCGTTAGCTACGAGTAAATTATCAGATGACTTTGCAAAAGAAGCTTGAAAAAACTCTTCTTTAATTCGGCTATGAAAAAAGTTTTGAATAGGCCCATTAGCAAGCCAATTGAAGTTTGGGGCTATACATAACTTAATGCGGTTATTAGGTTGTAACTCAATAATTTTCAGCCGATCGAGAGCTGCTAACTTTTTGATTAACGCTGTTGGTTCAAGCGTGTACTGATTGATAATCTCTTGAAATTTATAGCCATTCACGCAACAAATAGCGACCAGCAACAGAACCTGATCATCAACAATTTCCTGCTCTTGTTCACGACTCAAACCCTGCAATTGTTGCCGCTGATGCGCCATTAATAAAAAAAGCTCGCTTAGTTCGAGCCCGATACCGTCACAAATTTTTTCCAGACGCGGCAGTGACAAATCTCCTTCACGAAATAACCGCTTAATAGACGCTTCACTTAAGCCTAGTAATGACGCGATATCTTGATAGGTTTTGCCACTCGCCTTAAGTTGACGTTTTAGCGTAGCAATCAAAGCATTGGTTTGCGGGCGGTGCTCTGCAGAAGTCATAATCCTAGCTCACAAGAAATTTCAGAATCGAACAAAACCGCAGCAATCTTTAAAAAGGATCATTATGTAATACTATTTGTTTGATATGCCGCGCCTTTTACCGATAGTATTTCATCTTTTGAGTATTCGCCAATACTGGATGGCATACGAATCACACCAAGGAATATTCTTATGGATAAACTGCTCAAAATCACCGGCTCTTTAGCATACTTAGCGGCTGTTTTTCTTAACGCCTTTGTGGACCTAGGCCACAAGATTGTTATTCAAAACACTATCTTTAAAGTTTACGATGACCAAACTCAGGTGATCCTAACCGCAATTATTAACGGCTTAATCCTGCTACCTTTTATCTTATTGCTATCGCCGTCTGCGTTTGTTGCCGATAAGTACCCAAAAAACCAAGTTCTCAAAGTTGCTGCTTGGTTTGCACTAGGGCTCACCTTAGCCATTACCTTTTGCTACTACCAAGGCTGGTTTTGGGCAGCTTTCACAATGACCTTTTTACTGGCCGTGCAATCAGCCTTTTATTCGCCGGCCAAGTACGGCTACATTAAGCCTCTGTTTGGAAAGGAGGGTTTAGCTCCCGCTAACGCGATGGTGCAAGCCGTCACTATCATTGCCATTTTGGCAGGCACTGTGGTGTATTCCCTCTTCTTTGAATCTATGTACCCCCAGGGCGCTACCGATAGCAGTACTATTCTCCTCGCTATCGCGCCTTTGGGTTGGGTCTTAGTGTTCAATGCAGCACTTGAGCTACTAGCCATGTACCGCCTGCCTACGCTCGAACAAGGCGAACCTGCAAAGCAGTTCTCGGTGCCGGATTACGTTAAAGGCAAACTCGTTGCTAACAATCTTAAAACAGTCAACAGCCGTGCCGTCATCCGCTTATCCATCATTGGGCTAGCAACATTTTGGTCTGTGGGCCAAGTGCTTTTAGCTACATTTCCATCTTACGCAAAAGACAGTTTCGGTATTACCAACACGGTAATCATTCAGGGCGTACTTGCGTGTACGGGCCTTGGTATCGTATTTGGATCGTGGTTAGCAGGGCGGGCATCTCGTCATCATATAGAGACAGGGCTCGTTCCAGTGGGTGCGCTAGGTGTTGCGCTTAGCCTATGGCTGCTGCCAAGCATCACAACACTACAAGGGCAAGCATTGCTATTTACGGCTGTGGGTATCTTTGGAGGGTTATTCATTGTCCCCCTAAATTCCTTAATACAATTCCATGCCGAAGATCATGAAATGGGAAAAGTACTCGCCGTAAATAACTGGGTACAGAATGTTGCCATGGCGAGTTTTTTAGCGCTTACCGTCGTATTTGCGCTACAAGGGTTCGAAAGCCGTACTCTGCTACAAATTATCGCTGTCGTGGCACTCATCGGTGGTGTGTATACCATCGTAAAGCTACCGCAAAGCTTGGTACGCGTTATTCTTAGTTCACTCATGAGCAGACGCTACCGGGTTAAAGTACAAGGGTTGAAGAACCTCCCTAGCAGTGGCGGTGTACTCCTATTAGGCAACCATATTAGTTGGGTTGATTGGGCCATCATTCAGATAGCTAGCCCTCGCCCCATCCGGTTTGTCATGCTGAAATCCATTTACGATAAATGGTACCTCAACAGTTTTCTAAAAATGATGGGCTGCGTACCTATTCAACAAGGCACAAGCAGCAAAGATTCATTAGATAAAGTGACTGAAGCCCTTAATGCTGGCGAAGTTGTATGTATTTTCCCCGAAGGCAGCATTAGCCGTACCGGCCATCTTGCGGAGTTTCGCCGTGGTTATGAGCTTGCTTGTAAAGAAGCAAACGACAATGTCAACATTGTTCCGTTTTACCTTCGTGGCCTATGGGGCAGCAAATTCTCGCACTCTTCTGAGCGGCTAAAACGCTATAGCGCTCGTGGTATAAAACGTGATCTTGTTGTGTCTTTTGGGGCTCCGTTAGATAAAAACACCACCGTTGATGTGCTTAAGCGCCGTGTCTTTGACCTGTCCATCAGCTCTTGGCAGAATCACGTTGAACAACTGCCAACATAACCAGAAGCGTGGATCAATACCGCCAAACAGCAAGGCACTGATCTAGCCATTGCCGACACGACTGGGGCAGAGCTATCAGGTTTGAGCGCTCTTGCTGGAGCCATGGCCATGTCTCGCCGTATTCATAAACTCAGCCCTGAGGAGCGAGTCGGCTTATTAGTTCCGACCAGCGCCGGTGGTGTGCTAGCCAATATGGCTTCACTTATGGCGGGTAAAACAGTGGTAAACCTGAACTACTCAGCCTCCACCGATGCACTGATATCTGCTGTTAAACAAGCACAGATCAAAACCATCTATACATCCCAGCGCTTTGTTAAAAAGCTGGAAAAACGCGGTGTGGATCTCACACCACTGTTTGACGGTGTGCAGATTGTTTATCTAGAAGAGTTGAAAAAGACTATCGGTAAAGGAGAGTTGTTAGGTCATTGGTTAATGGCGAAGCTTCTTCCTGCCTCCATACTTGCACATTTGGTGGGTAAACAGCGTGCCCCTCTTGC
>JAWUYS010000014.1:0-9449 GCA_034110685.1 Neptunomonas sp. | reverse complement strand
CCGCGTTATCCAAAAAGACAAGGCTGTGGTCTGTTTCAGATTTTAGGCACTCTACTAACGGAATCACTCCGTTAATGCTGAGTTCGCTTAAAATATCAGCTTCATGGAGTAAGCGCCGGTTTGCTGAAAGTGGGTTGGCATGATGGCTGGGTTGCTTAATGACGACCGCTTGATTGCTTTCAGATACACCGCGTGAAATTCGGCTGCGTTTACCCTGATGAATCAGCTCCTGCACAAGAGAGATTCCTTTTGAGTGCATACCTAGCGTACCTCACCGGCAAACACATAACCGGCACCGTGTGCAGTCAAAATAAAGTGCGGATTAGACGGGTTGTCACCTAGTTTTCGTCGCAGGCGTCCCACCATAACATCCACGGAACGGTCATTAGGTGTCCATTCGCGATCATGAATCGCATCCATTAGCTGATCACGTGAAAGTATAGCGCCAGGTGCGTAGAGGAGTGCGCTAAGTAACTTAAACTCGCCTTCGGGTAAGCGCTCATCAACACTAGCGGGAGAGGTCAGCAAGCGTTTATTTGCATCTAATACCCAGCCTTCAAACTTCCACTTTTGAGTGCTCTCTTGTTGGCGAGCCTGTTGGCTGTCTTTGACACGCCATAGTAAGTTCTTAGCCCGTACTAGCAGCTCTCGCGGGTTAAAGGGTTTAGTGACGTAATCGTCTGCTCCAAGTTCTAAACCAACGATACGGTCTATTTCATCACCTTTACTGGTCACCAGAATAATGCCTACGCTGGATACTGAACGCAGCTCCCGGGTCAGGGTTAGGCCATCTTTACCGGGCAGGTTGATATCAAGTAGCACAAGATCAATCTGCTCTTGTTGTACTCGCTCACATAGATTATCTGCTTGTTCTGTCTCACTGACGAAATAGCCTTCTTTTTCTAGGTAGCTAGAAAGAAGCGATCGTGAGGCAAAATCATCTTCAACAATCAGTATTCTATATTTATTGTTTGTGTGGCTAGTCATAGAGCAGAGTTCATCCGAAGGCTTTGTTTGAGTCTAGCAATGGAGATGAGTAAAGAAAAGCGAGGTCTTTTCTTGTTGATTATTATTATAAGTCTTTTATATCAAATAGTTAGTTGTCTATATTGCGTGTCAGTTACATTCAGTTACATTTAACAACAAAAGACTACATATAGCCGGTACTTTATTTACATGGGAAGCGTACTTTATCTAGACCCCATCCTTGATAGCTTAAAGCTTGAGCTGTATGAATGGATAACTATAAAAATATCACCGAAAGCCAGGAGTGATAGTCTTGAAAAAACCAATGATGAAGCGAGCACTATATTTTAGTGGCGCTATAGCTTTTATGGGTCTTTCCAGCGCGGTTGTAGCGGTGGATGGTGAGAGTGTTATACAAGAAAAATGTTTGCTGTGTCATACCCAGACAGGCAACCCTGAAGCACCATACTCACGCATAAGTCAGCAGCGAAAAACGCCTGAAGGCTGGCAGATGACAATTAACCGTATGCAACGCTTGAACGGTTTAGTTATCTCGTCAGATGAAGAGCGAGCTGTGATTAAGTACCTGTCTGATACGCAAGGTTTGGCTCCCTCTGAGTCAGCACCACACCGTTACGTGTTGGAGCAAAAGCCGAATGTGGTAGAGAACGTGGATCCTGCTTATGCCGAGATGTGTGCGCGTTGTCACTCTAATGCACGTTTTGGTTTGCAGCGTCGTACTGAAGATGAGTGGAAGCTGCATGTGAATACTCACATGGCGATAAACCCCACCACTGAGCTGCATGCGTTAGCACGAGACCGCTCTTGGTACGACATTGCTTATAACGATGTTACCCCTAAGTTAGCAGCGGACTATGCCTTTAATGATCCGGCTTGGAAAAAATGGCAGCAGATGTCGAAGCCAAAGCTGGCAGGCAGCTGGAGTGTTGCAGGCTTTATAGCAGGCAAGGGTAACTACAGTGCTACGTTGAACATTACTAAAGTGTCTAAAGATAATTTCTCGCTCACGATGACCGGTCATTATGCTGACGGTAGCCCTCTGAAAGGAAGTGGTCAGGCGAAGGTATTTTCCGGTTACGAATGGCGCGCTAGCTTGACGCTTGATGGCGTGAAAATGCGCCAAGTGATGGCTGCTTCAGAAGACGGCTCTACGTTAACCGGTCGCATGTACCAAGCAGCGCATGACGAGATCGGTGGTGAACTCAACGCGATGAATGGTAAAGCCATTGTCGCATTGTCTCCTTCAGCTATTAAGCAGGGTGGAGAACAAGAAATCACTATCATCGGTAGCGGCCTCAAAGGTGATATCTCTTTGGGTAAGGGTGTTCAGGTTGTGAAGGTGTTGTCTCGTGACGCTGACCGAGTTGTTGTTTTGGCAAAAGCATCATCCAGTGCCTCTGTAGGCTTACGTAATGTTGCCGTTGGTGCAACTAAAGCAACTGCACAGTTAGCCGTTTATGACAACATTGCAGCCATTCAGGTGACGCCAAATGAATCCATTGCGCGTATTGGTGGCAACGGCGGTAACTTAGCGAAAGTACAATCGACTTACCGCGCTTTGGCATTTAGTGCGGGTAGTGATGGAAAGCCAGGAACCGAAGATGATATGCGTTTGGGCTACATGCCAGCTCAATGGTCACTACTGCCATTTGATGAAGTAGCTGAGCATGATAATGACCTGAAATATGCCGGAACAATTGATGGCAACGGTATCTTTACACCTGGTGATGCTGGGCTGAACCCTGAACGTAAATTCTCTACAAACAACGTGGGAAATCTGAAAGTGATTGCCCAGGTAGCTGATGGAGATAAAAAGGTTGAAGGCGAAGCGCACCTGTTAGTAACAGTGCCTACTTTTATCAAACGAGCCATTCAGTAATTGATCTAGTGATAGCGACTGTTGAAACAAATCGACTGCCAATAACAGCTATAACCAATAAAAAGAAGCGAGGCTGACATGGGATCTTTAACGCTGGTAAAACCAAACTTACATCTGGTAGATGTAGAGGCGCGGCGACTGCTGTTCCATGTACCTACTAGCGGCCTGTTTGAGCTGGATGATTTGAGTAGGGAGATGATCGAACTATTCTCAGGTCAGAAGGAGGTTTCTGCCCCACAACTTCGAGAACGCTTTGATGGCCGCTTTAGTGCTGCTGATGTTGTCGATACGTTGGAAGAGTTTAAGACGCTTAAAATCGTAGCGGATGCCGATTTGGTTGCTGCCAACAAGGCGCAGATAAATATCGAGCCGCAGCCAGTGACTCAATTTCCATTGACCACCATCGTATTGAACACAAATACAGGCTGTAACCTGAGCTGTACTTACTGTTACAAAGAAGATCTGACCACCCCATCTAAGGGTGACAAGATGAGCTATGAAACAGCCGTGCAATCGGTAGAGATGATGCTCAAAGAATCTCCTGATCAGCGCCAGTATAACGTTGTGTTTTTTGGAGGTGAGCCACTGAGCAATCTGCCATTAATTCGCAATGTTGTGGCGTACTGTGAAGAGCGCTTTGCGAGCTTAGAAGCCGATGTCAGTTTCACCATGACAACCAATGCCACTTTGCTTAATGAGAAGCTGGTGGACTGGTTGAACGAGCACCACTTTGGCTTGACCATTTCGATGGACGGACCTAAAGCGATGCACGATAAAAACCGCATCACTGTCGGTGGCCAGGGCACTTATGAGGTCGTTAAAAAGAAAGCACAAATGCTGCTGTCTCGTTATAACGCTCGTCCTGTGGGTTGCCGAGTGACCTTAACTCGTGGCATTACCGATGTTGAAGCGATTTTTGATCACCTGTATGGCGAGTTAGGTTTCACTGAAGTTGGTTTTGGCCCCGTAACATCAGGCGATATATCCTCGTTCAATCTGACTGGCGACGAGATGGTTGAAGTGTTTGAAGGCATGAAGCGCTTAGGCAGGAAGTATCTGGCAGCCGCGCTTGACGGCAAGAATATGGGATTTGGCAATATGCATATGCTGATGACAGATATTCATGAAGGCAACAAGAAACAGCTGCCTTGTGGTGCCGGTGTTGGTTTATTAGCAGTCGATACTAAGGGCGGCATTAATCTTTGTCACCGCTTTACCGGGTCTGATCAGGCCTTGTTTGGTGATGTTAGTGAAGGGCTGGATAAACCTGCGTTAGCAGAGTTTGTTGAAACTCGACTAGATCGCACTGAAACAGGCTGTGAAACCTGTCGTATCCGCAATATTTGTTCTGGCGGTTGCTATCACGAAAGTTACGCAAAATACGGTGATGCGACCGTACCTTCTTACCACTACTGTGACCTGTTACGAGATTGGGTCGACTTCGGTGTAGAAGCGTACACGCGCATCATGCTAGAGAATCCAGGGTTTTTTGAAGCCCATGTCTCTCCAAGAAGGAGTGCTTAAATGAAACACCTTAAATCTTTCAATAAGAAAGCAAAAATGCTCGACCGAACCACTTCACCTAATGAAGTTGAAGAAGTTGTAGCGATGCAGTCTGTGGTGGGCTGTACTTCCACGAATGACCCGGGCTGGGAAGTTGATCCTTTTGGTGGTTTGGGCTCATTGTGCCAGCCAATGGAATCTGATCTGTATGGTTGTGCTGATGCTTGCTGGTGGCCTGCTCAGGTGCCAGATACGATTAGCCAATACCCCGATTGGTCACAAGATGTATCCAAAGCGAATGAAGACTGGCGCAAGCTGGACGGCATCTTTCCAGAAGAACAGAAGTAACGGAGGCGCAGATGAAATTTTTAAAAATGTTAAAAGCGGCAGCGTTGCTAGGTGCTGCAGGTAGTACCGCATTGTTGTCTGGTTATGCCGTAGGCGACACAGCACAAGTGAATGGAATGAAGGCCGGTGGCCATGAATACCTATTGACGATGAGCCGTCCTAATCAATTGCATATCATTGATACAGAAACCAAAAAACTGATACGTAGTTGTGATGTGCCCGGTACTTTTGGTGCTGGAGCTGTTTTGCCTTCACCAGATGGCCGTATCGCTTATGTGCTCTCTAATAAAGTAGAAGATGTTTACGGCTTTGATATTACAGATTGCAAAATGGTGTTCTCTGCTAAGCAATCCCAGAACGGGGAGCGGGTTAAAACCTTCATCTCTTTAGCCATTAGTGGCGATGGTAAGGAGCTGTACACAGTACAAAACCCGACGCGCAAACTGAATGACCGTTATGAAGTACTAGCGCCTCGCTTAGCGGTGTTTAATACAGAAGATGGACTGGATGCTAAATCAGTACGTACCTTCCCAGTTGACCGTCGTATTACCAAAATCATGACCATGAAAAATGGTGAAGTGATTCTCGGTGGTGCAGATATTAAAGCAATTAACCCAGCCAATGGTGAAACCCGAGTGCTGAGCGCTTTGCAGAACTGGGCGCGTGGTGCTGATTGGATACCACCGGATGCTTTTGCAATGTTTACTCAAGGTGAGCATGTAGGCGAGTACATCATGCCGTACTTCACCATTAAGTGGAACGGTGAGCCTGGTGACATGGAGAAAGCTGAATTCTGGTGGGGCATGAGCCGCATAGATGTAGCTACCGGTGAAGTGGATGAGCGGGAAACCGTGCCGTTTGAATTTATTGTGTTTAACTGGATTACAGACCCAGCAGACAGCAATATTTTGTATGGCTCATTCAACCAGCTGTCTAAGCATGACATCAGCAAAAAGAAGACCATAGCGGTAAAAGATCTGGATCATACCTTCTATAGCATCAATATGGATCGTGATCGCACTATCTATATCGGTGGGACTTCTAGCGACATCTCGGTACATAACCCTGATACGTTAGAGAAGATTGGCTCGATTCAGTTGCCAGGAGATATGACGACTTCTGATCTGCGTATTGCACGCTTATTGTAGGGCGTACAGTTTAGGATATAGTATAGGGTTAACCCTCTCTTTTAGAAGTAAGTCTGGGTTTACTAGACGAGTTTAAAAAGGGCTGTCTGATGACAGCCCTTTTGTATTTTAACGCAGTATTGGCGTGATGAGACGGCTCTTTAAATCTGCAAGAAAGTGGAGATATCATGTTCAGATGGTTAAGCGCCGCAATTGACGGTCAGGGCGGCGACCGTTTAGAAGAGGCGTTTCGCTGGCTTTATACTTTTGTTAAGCCCCAATCCAGAGCAATAATGGGCTTAATGCTATTGTCGGTATTTGCATCAGGCATGGTGTTATTTCAACCCTGGTTAACAAAAACACTCATCGATGACGGTTTGATTGCCAAAGATTACGGCACGTTAGTCAGCGTTGCTTTGTTAATGATCTCAGTGGGTATTGTTAGTACAGCTTTATCTGGTGTGACTCGCTACTTACACACGCGCTTATCCGGTCGAATTCTTTTTGCACTGCGCGATAATCTTTACCATCACTTACAAACACTATCGCCCACCTTTTATGGAAAGCGTCGTATCGGCGATCTTCTTTCAAGACTTGACGGTGATGTAGCCGAAATCCAGCGCTTTGCTGTGGACAGTATGTTTTCTGCTGTGAGCAGTGTTTTGGGTTTGGTTGGTTCTGTTGTGATGCTGTTGGCATTATCGTGGAAATTGTCGCTATTAGTCGTGATTATGATTCCATTAGAAGTATTGTGGCTACGCTGGATGCGCCGCAAAGTTGAAGTAAGGGTGCGTACTATTCGTGAGCGCTCAGCAGACTTGTCGAGTTTTCTGATAGAAACACTACCCGCCATGAAATTTATCCAATCGGTAGGCCAAGAGCACCGTGAGCGGGAACGACTGAGCAACCTCAATGAAAATTATCTGAGTGACTTACTTAAACTACAAGTAACAGAGTTTTTTACGCAAGCGATCCCCGGTACGCTTACGTCGCTAACGCGTGCTTCTGCTTTTTTAATTGGTGGTTATTGGGTGATAGAAGGTAGCTGGCAACTAGGTTCATTGATCGCTTTTTCTACCTACCTAGGCATGGCTGTTGGCCCGGTAAACAGTTTATTAGGCTTGTATGTAGCAATTCAGCGAATGAGCGTCAGTTTAGGGCGTGTTAATGAGTTGCGGATAGAGCAGCCAGAAATTCCATTTGATGCTAATTGGAAACCACTACCGGAAAACGTTAAAGGGGAACTACAGTTTAATAACCTTAGTTTCTCCTATCCTGGCCGTGAGCAGCTGATTTTATCTGAAGCTTCGGCGAGCTTACCAGCAGGAAGCAAGGTGGCACTCAGTGGCCCATCAGGTGTAGGTAAATCGACATTAATCGACTTAATGCAGCGTTACTACGATCCTCAATCTGGCAGTATTTTGTTAGACGGTATCGATATTCGTACCATTAATCCGCTTGAACTACGCAAAACAATAGCGGTAGTTAGCCAGGATATTGTTTTGTTCAGAGGCTCATTACGCGAAAACATCCGTTATGCCAGCCCTCAAGCAAGCGAGCAACAAGTTGAAGCGGCGGCTGAGCAAGCGCAATTACAGAGCTTAATTACTGAGTTGCCACAAGGTATCGACAGTATTATTGGTGAGAGAGGGCAGCAGCTCTCCGGTGGGCAGAGACAGCGTATTGCTATTGCCAGAGCCTTGCTACAAAACCCAACTATTTTGGTATTAGATGAGGCTACAGCGGCTGTAGATGAAGCCACTGAGACTCAGGTGATTGATGCGGTAGACAAGCTGTTTGCTGGCCGTACACGTATATTAATTAGCCATCGTGCTTCAACACTGGCAGGTGCTGAACAGCGTTTAACTCTGGAAAATGGAAAGCTAATTGCGGGTGAGGGCCTCACTGCATGAGTGATTCTATAAATGAGAGCATTCGAGTAGGCATTCGTGTAGGAATAGTTGATAGCGGGTTTCGTGTGGACCAACAAGACTGGGTAGAAGATGGAGCCGCATTTATACTGCACGACGGTGCACTGTGGATGGATGAACCCAGCGAAGATCCAATCAACCATGGATCGCGGTTATTAGATATTATTCATCACCATGCACCAGAAGCACTTTTTTATGCAGCACAGGTGTTTAATCAACGTAATACAACCACAGCAGCGCAGGTTGCGGCGGCTATTGATTGGTTGGTGAGCCAACAGGTACGAGTGATAAACCTGAGCTTAGGCTTACGTGATGATCGCCCCGTTTTAAAAGAAGCGGTTAATAAAGCGTTATCAGCAGGTGTTATTTTATGCGCATCATCGCCAGCCAGAGGCGAGCCGGTATACCCTTCAGCTTATGATGGCGTAATACGAATGACCGGAGATGCTCGCTGTGCTTTGGATGAGATATCATGGCTTAATACCCAGTATGCCGATTTTGGAGGGCATGTTTTAGGCTTTGACCAGCAACAGAAAACAGCAGGGGCGAGTCTTGGATGCGCACACATGACAGGCCATATTACTCGGTTATTGCAGGCTTTACCGGGTGCGAGCTCAGAGACTGTTATTAAAGCCCTGCAACAACAAGCGAGCTATAAAGGCCCAGAACGCAGGCTATCGTGAGGCGTTTAGTGTAAAGGCCGCTAATTTATCAGGCGGACTAATTTAAAATATCCTTATTCATTAGGAGTCATGTTCATATGACAGCTATAGACACTACATCCATTGTTATTCTTGGTGCAGGCCCTTCGGGCGGTGCGGTTGCCTTAGGTTTAAAAAATCTGGGTTATACAAACATCACCATAGTGGGTGAACCACGCCCTTTTTGTGCGATGGAAGGCGTTTCTGAGCGTGTTGTAGATGGCTTGCGTGGTGCTGGTTTTAGCCATGCATTAGAAAAACTCCCGCCAGCATCGGCACGGTTTGTTACCTGGAATGGTGTCACCAGCCAAGCCAATACCGAGCGCTTGATTGACCGTGCGGCATTTGATGCGGCCATATTAATGGATCTTGCGATGCAAGGTATTCACGTTATCCAAGGGCGTGCAGGAGATGTGATATCTACACCCGCAGGGCATAAAGTCAGTGTTGACTCATCAGGGCAAAGCATACAACTGGATGCTGATTTCTTAGTAGAAGCCCGAGGTAGAGCAGCTCCAGCAGCTAAACTTAAGCGGTTACGTGGTGCTGAAACTGTTTCAATCCTACAGTATTGGGAAGGTGAGGCAGGAGAGCGACAATCGGCGGTACAAAGCTTTGAAGATGGTTGGGCATGGATGGCGGCTGATGAAAAAGGCAGACGCTATTTGCAGCTAACGTTTGATGTGGCTTCGTCGATACTGCCTGAAAAATCCCGTTTAGCAGCGTTTTGCATTGAAAAACTAAACACCTTAGAGCAAGCACAACCTTATCTGGCTAATGCAACTTCAACGGGTGAGATACATGCGCGTACCAGTACTCCTATATTATGCCAGGAAGCCGTAGGTGATAACTGGATCAGAGTAGGTGATGCAGCCATGGCCGTTGATCCGCTATCCGGTAATGGCATTTTCCAAGCGCTTTCATCATCACTACACGCGCCTGCTGGGATCAATACACTGCTACGTGAACCTGA
>JAWUYS010000013.1:0-25297 GCA_034110685.1 Neptunomonas sp. | reverse complement strand
AGGCGCACACTACTTATGGTGTGATTGGCGTTAAAGTCTGGATCTTCAAAGGTGAAGTTCTTGGTGGTATCGAACAGGTACGTGCTGAGAAGAAGAATGCACCTAAGAAGAAAGGTTCTAAGTGAGGTGAACGTCAATGTTGCAACCTAAACGACTTAAATTCCGCAAGATGATGAAGGGCCGCAACCGCGGTCTTGCACATCGCGGTAGTAAAGTTAGCTTTGGTGAGTACGGTCTTAAAGCTACAGGTCGTGGACGCATTACTGCGCGCCAGATCGAAGCTGCACGTCGTGCTATGACCCGTCACGTAAAACGTGGTGGTAAAATCTGGATTCGTATTTTTCCAGATAAGCCGATTACTAATAAGCCACTAGAAGTGCGTATGGGTAAAGGTAAGGGTAACGTAGAATATTGGGTAGCTCAGATCCAGCCGGGTCGTGTGTTATTTGAAATTAGCGGTGTACCTGAAGATCTGGTTACTGAGGCTTTCGCTCTTGCGACTGCTAAATTGCCGGTGTCTACAACCATTGTCAAACGGACGGTGATGTAATGAATGCCAATGAACTTCGTGAAAAGTCTTCAGAAGAGCTTCAGCAGGTATTGTTGGGTCTTTTGAAAGATCAGTTCCATCTGCGTATGCAGAAGTCGACTGGTCAACTGTCACAGAGTCACCTTCTGGGTCAGGTTCGTCGCGACGTGGCTCGCGTTAAGACAGTACTGAATGATAAGGCAGGTGAAAAATGAGCGCTGAAAAACGTACTCGGACTGTTGTTGGACGTGTTGTCAGTGACAAGATGGATAAAACCATCACAGTTCTGGTTGAGCGTAAAGAGAAGCATCCGATATACGGAAAGTTCATGACGCGCTCCTCCAAGCTGCATGCTCACGATGAGAAAAATGAGTGCCATGCGGGTGATCTTGTAACGATCGAAGAAACCCGTCCTTACTCCAAGAGTAAAACTTGGGCGCTTGTAAGTATTGATGAGCGTGCTGCGAAGGTGTAGAATACGCGCCTTCGCTCCAGTTGACGGTTTGCCCGTCATGATTTGACGGGCAGCTAACATATTTTGGAGTAGACCATGATTCAAACTGAATCGATGCTTGATGTCGCTGATAACAGCGGTGCTAAGCGAGTACAGTGTATTAAGGTTCTGGGTGGTTCACACCGCCGTTACGCAGGTATTGGTGACATCATTAAAGTTACTGTGAAGGAAGCAATTCCACGCGGTAAAGTTAAAAAAGGTCAGGTTCTTAACGCTGTTGTAGTACGTACCCGTAAAGGTGTTCGTCGTCCAGATGGTTCTGTAATCCGTTTTGATGTTAATTCAGCGGTTTTATTGAATGCGAACAACGCACCTATGGGTACGCGTATTTTTGGCCCAGTAACGCGTGAACTTCGCTCTGAGAAGTTTATGAAAATCATTTCCCTGGCGCCTGAAGTGCTTTAAGACTTAATTCTTTGGAATTTTGTCTTTTGAAACGCCACTCCCGAAAGGGTTTGGCGTTTTTGAGCATGAGCAGGTAGTAGGAAGCGATAAAGGTATAGCATGCGGAAGATTATACGTGACGACGAAGTGGTCGTTATAGCAGGTAGAGATAAAGGTAAGCGCGGCAAAGTTCTTCGTGTAATGACGGATGACCGCCTTATTATTTCCGGTATCAACATGGTTAAAAAAAGCACCAAGCCTAACCCTCAATTGGGTAAGCCAGGTGGTATTGTTGAGAAAGAAGCTGGGATTACTACTTCAAATGTTGCCATTTTTAATCCGGCAACAGGCAAGGGTGATCGTGTGGGCTTTAAAGTGCTTGAAGATGGCACCAAGGTTCGCTTCTTCAAATCCAATGGCGAAATCGTCGGCGGCGGAAAATAAGGAGCGAATGTTATGTCAAGATTGAAAGCGCTTTATGCTAGCGAAGTTAAGCAAAAGCTTAAAGAAGACCTGAAAAGCCCTAACGTTATGGCTGTTCCACGCATTACTAAAATCACTCTTAATATGGGTGTTGGTGAAGCTTTAGGTGATAAGAAGCAGATGGAATATGCTGTGAATGATATGACCGCTATTGCTGGTCAGAAGCCTGTAGTAACATTGGCGCGCACATCTATCGCAGGCTTTAAAGTTCGTGAAGGCTGGCCGATCGGATGTAAAGTGACGTTACGTGGAAAGCAGATGTGGGACTTCATGGATCGTTTGGTAGATGTATCTATCCCTCGTATTCGTGATTTCCGTGGCCTCAACCCGAAATCTTTTGACGGTCGTGGCAACTACAGCATGGGTGTCAAAGAGCAGATTATTTTCCCTGAAATCGAATACGATAAAGTGGATAAATTACGTGGTCTGGATATTACGATCACAACAACTGCTAAGACAAACGACGAAGGTCGCGCCCTGCTGGCTGCCTTGAATTTTCCGTTTAAGATTTAACAGGGGTTAAGAATGGCTAAGTCATCTATGAAAGCGCGTGAAGATAAGCGTGCTAAAGCTGTTGTTAAATTCGCTGCAAAGCGTACACAGCTTAAAGAAATTATTAATAGTGCCGCGTCTTCTGAAGAAGAACGTTGGGACGCAACTGTTGCGCTGCAGAAATTGCCGCGTGACTCAAGCCCGAGCCGTCAGCGCAACCGTTGTCAAATTACTGGTCGCCCACATGGTGTGTACCGTAAATTTGGTTTGTGTCGTAACAAACTGCGTGAAGCAGCAATGCGCGGTGATGTTCCGGGTCTTAAGAAAGCAAGCTGGTAAGACAGTTTGTTAAATGGTAAGCACAATGGTCAGGGCAGGAAACTGCTACCGCATTGTGCTGCACAACTGAGGAAGTAAATGCATGAGCATGCAAGATACATTAGCGGATATGTTTACACGTATTCGTAATGGTCATATGGCTGAAAAAACAGCTGTATCTATGCCGTCTTCCAAAATTAAAGTATCAGTTGCTGAAGTGTTGAAGAATGAAGGTTATATCGCTGACTACGCTGTAGAAGGTGAAGCTAAACCTCTTCTCACTATTGAACTGAAATACTTTGATGGTAAGCCGGTAATCGAAGAGATTAAACGAGTTAGTCGTCCAGGTCTGCGCATCTATAAGGCAACTAAAGAGCTGCCAACTATCGCAGCTGGTCTTGGTGTTGCGATCGTATCTACCTCTAAAGGTATGATGACTGATCGTGCTGCACGTGCTGCCGGTATCGGCGGTGAAATCATTTGCACGGTATTCTAAGGGGTTACAATGTCTCGTATTGCTAAAAATCCCGTAGTCATTCCTGCAGGTGTTGATCTGAAACTTGAAGGGCAGTCTGTAAGCGTATCTGGTAAGAATGGCCAGCTAGCTATCAATATGCACCCATCAGTTTCTATGGAACAAGAAGGTAACGTACTAACATTTGCTGCTCGTGATGGTTCTAAAATCTCGCGCGCAATGTCTGGTACAGCCCGTTCTATTGTCAACAATATGGTTGTCGGTGTATGCGAAGGTTTTGCGAAAACTTTGTTACTACAAGGTGTTGGTTATCGTGCTGCTGTTAAAGGCACCACAATTAACCTTACTTTGGGTTTCTCGCATCCAATCGAATATCAATTGCCTGAAGGCATAACAGCTTCAATGCCTAACCAAACCACTATTGTTATTAGTGGTGCTGATAAACAGCGTGTTGGTCAGGTAGCGGCAGAAGTTCGCGCGTTCCGTCCACCTGAGCCTTATAAAGGCAAAGGCGTACGTTATGCTGACGAACATGTTCGTCGTAAAGAGGCTAAGAAGAAGTAAGGCAGGGTTATGAACGCTAAGAAAAAAGCTCGTATTCGTCGCTCACTGCGTGCTCGCCTGAAAATGCGTGAACTTGGTGCAACGCGTCTGTGTGTTAACCGCACACCACGTCACATTTATGCTCAGCTAATTTCTGCTGATGGAGGCCAAGTTTTGGCTTCTGCATCAACAGTTGAGCAAGCGCTACGCACAGGTAGTACTGGTAACGCCGATGCTGCAGTAAAAGTAGGCGCTTTGATCGCAGAGCGCGCTAAAGAAGCAGGTATCACTAAGGTTGCTTTTGACCGTTCGGGATTTAAATTCCACGGTCGTATTAAAGCGCTAGCTGACGCAGCCCGTGAAGGCGGCCTGGAATTCTAAAGGGGTCGATGATGTCAAATCACGAACAAAAAGATGGTGATCTACAGGAAAAGCTAGTTCAAGTAAATCGCGTAGCCAAAGTAGTTAAAGGCGGACGTATTTTTGCTTTTACAGCGCTGACTGTAGTTGGTGATGGTAAAGGGCGTGTTGGTTTCGGCCGAGGTAAAGCCCGCGAAGTGCCTGTTGCAATTCAAAAAGCAATGGAAGCAGCCCGTCGCAACATGATCCGTGTTGAGCTTAATGGAGATACTTTGCAGTATCCTATCAAAGCGCGTCACGGTGCTTCAAAAGTATATATGCAGCCAGCCTCTCAGGGTACTGGTGTAATTGCCGGTGGTGCTATGCGTTCCGTTTTGGAAATCGCTGGTGTGCACAACGTATTGGCTAAATGCTACGGATCTACAAATCCTATCAACGTAGTACGTGCAACATTCAAAGGATTGCAGCAAATGCGCTCTCCTGAAGATATTGCCGCTAAACGTGGTAAGTCTGTAGAAGAGATTCTGGGGTAGACTATTATGGCTAATACTTTGAAAGTTAAACTGGTCCGCAGCCCAATTGGTATCCTACCTAAGCACAAATTATGTGTTAAAGGTCTTGGTTTGCGCCGTATCGGACATATCGTTGAGCTTGAAGATACACCTTCAGTTCGCGGTATGATCAATAAAGTCCACTACATGGTTAGTGTAGTAGGCGAGTAAGAGGAGTTCGTCATATGCGTCTGAACACTCTCAGTCCAGCTGCTGGTTCTAAGCATGCTCCAAAACGCGTCGGACGCGGTATTGGTTCAGGTTTAGGAAAAACTGGTGGTCGTGGTCACAAGGGTCAGAAGTCCCGCTCCGGTGGTTCTGTAAAACCGGGTTTTGAAGGCGGTCAGATGCCGTTGCAGCGTCGTCTGCCTAAGTTCGGCTTCACTTCACGAAAAGCACGTTTTGTTGCTGAAATTCGTTTGAACGAATTAAACGGCATCGAAGCGGAAGTAATCGATCTGGCGGCATTGAAAGCTGCAGATATTATCTCTGAAGAGATTAAGTCTGCAAAAATCATCCTGTCAGGTGAGCTTAAGAAAGCAGTCAGCATTAAAGGTCTTCGTGTGACCAAAGGTGCTTTGGTTGCTATCGAAGCTGCTGGCGGCAAAGTCGAGGCGTAAATGGCTAAGAAAGGATCAATACCGGCAGGCAAGCAAAGTGGTTTAGGTGAGCTATGGTCTCGTCTTCGCTTTGTGTTGCTGGCTATCGTGGTTTATCGTATCGGTGCACACATCCCTGTGCCTGGTATTAACCCTGATCGTCTGGCCGCACTGTTCGATCAAAATCAGGGGACGATTCTCAGCCTCTTTAATATGTTTTCGGGTGGTGCGTTGGAGCGTATGAGTATTCTTGCGCTCGGTATCATGCCGTATATCTCTGCATCTATTATTATGCAGTTGATGACGGTGGTGAGCCCACAGCTCGAGCAGTTAAAGAAAGACGGTGAGTCGGGTCGTCGTAAGATCAACCAATACACACGTTACGGTACTGTCGTACTGGCTACAGTTCAGTCGTTTGGTATGGCTGTAGGTCTAGCTAATCAAGGCGTTGCCTTCCTCGGAGGCCCAAGCTTCTACTTTGTTGCAGTAGTAACACTAGTAGCTGGCGCAGTTTTCTTGATGTGGTTAGGCGAGCAGGTTACTGAGCGCGGTATTGGTAATGGTATTTCGATTTTGATTTTCGCTGGTATTGTTGCTGGTTTACCGAGTGCTATCGGGCAGTCTTTCGAGTCTGCTCGACAGGGTGACCTTAACATTCTTGCATTGCTGGCTATCGCTGTACTAGCGGTTGCTACAGTCGGATTTGTTGTGTTTATGGAGCGCGGTCAACGCCGTATCACTATAAACTATGCAAAACGTCAGCAAGGGCGTCAGGTTTTCGCTGCTCAAACCAGCCACCTACCATTGAAAGTAAATATGGCAGGTGTTATTCCTCCGATCTTTGCGTCGAGTATTTTGCTGTTCCCTGCATCAGTTGGTCAGTGGTTTGGGCAAACTGAAGGAATGGAGTGGTTAGGCGATATTGCATTGGCTCTTGGGCCTGGGCAACCGTTGTACATCATTCTGTTCGCAGTATGTATAGTGTTTTTCTGTTACTTCTACACTGCGATTATGTTTAATCCGCGTGAAGTGGCAGACAACTTGAAGAAGTCAGGTGCTTTTATCCCGGGTATACGCCCAGGAGAGCAATCGGCTCGTTACATTGACTCTGTGTTAGGTCGCCTTACTTTGTTTGGTGCGCTCTACATCACAGCGGTATCTCTTATGCCTCAATTTTTAGTTGTGGCATGGAATGTACCTTTCTACTTCGGCGGAACATCTCTGCTGATCGTAGTGGTTGTTGTAATGGACTTTATGGCTCAGGTGCAGTCACATTTGATGTCTCACCAATACGAGTCCCTGATGAAAAAATCAAATCTCAAAGGTGGCGGCGCAGGCATGCTGCGTTGAGCGCTAGGAGTGGATCATGAAGGTGCGTGCATCTGTTAAAAAGATCTGTCGTAACTGCAAGATTGTACGTCGAAACGGTGCGGTTCGTGTTATCTGCAAGGTGGAACCTCGCCATAAGCAGCGTCAGGGTTAATTACCTCTGACAAAGGGAGTAGGAAGCGCGAGGTCTTGATTTTAAAATAATCAGGGCGTATAATGTCGCGCTTTCTATGAACATATTTATAGAATTGTGCTCATGAGAGCACTTTTAAGATGGAGTAAGTTGAATGGCTCGTATAGCTGGCGTCAATATTCCTGACAATAAGCATGCGGTTATTTCTCTGACTTACATTTATGGGATTGGCCGTACGACTGCAAAAAAAATCTGTGAAGCTTCTGGTCTAACCGAAGCAACTAAGATTTCCGAGCTTAGCGAAGCGCAGCTCGATGTAGTTCGTGGTGAAGTTGGCAAGTTTACAGTTGAGGGTGACCTACGCCGTGAAGTATCTATGAGCATTAAGCGTCTCATGGATCTCGGTTGTTTCCGTGGTATTCGTCATCGTCGTAACCTGCCAGTTCGTGGGCAGCGTAGTAAGACCAACGCGCGTACGCGTAAAGGTCCACGTAAGCCGATCCGTAAATAAGTGTTAAGCGATAGGAATTTCCAATATGGCTAAGCCAGGTAATCGCACACGTAAGAAAGTTAAAAAGCAAGTTGTAGATGGGTTAGCTCACATCCACGCTTCTTTTAACAACACAATTATAACCATTACCGATCGCCAGGGTAATGCACTTTCATGGGCAACTTCAGGCGGCTCCGGCTTCCGTGGTTCTCGTAAAAGTACACCGTTCGCTGCGCAGGTTGCTGCAGAGCGTGCCGGCCAGGCTGCTTTGGATTATGGTTTGAAAAATCTTGACGTGTTTGTAAAAGGTCCTGGACCTGGTCGTGAATCGGCAGTTCGTGCGCTGAACGGTTGCGGCTACAAAATTACAAACATTACTGATGTCACGCCGATTCCACATAACGGCTGTCGTCCACCGAAAAAACGTCGCGTATAAACTGGAGACGGTATAATGGCAAGATATCTTGGGCCAAAGTGCAAGCTGTCACGCCGTGAAGGTACAGACCTGTTCTTGAAGAGTGGTGTCCGTGCACTGGATAGTAAGTGTAAAGCTGAAACTGTTCCTGGTGTACATGGTGCTCGTCGAGGTCGTCTGTCCGATTACGGTCTACAGCTTCGTGAAAAACAAAAAGTACGCCGTATTTATGGTGTGCTGGAACGTCAGTTCCGTAATTACTACAAAGAAGCCGCTCGTCAGGCTGGTTCAACAGGTGAAAACTTGTTGCAACTACTTGAAGGTCGTCTGGATAACGTAGTTTATCGTATGGGTTTTGGTTCTACACGTGCCGAAGCTCGTCAGGTCGTATCACACCGCCAGATCACTATTAATGGTCAGGTTGTTAACATTGCATCTTTTAAAGTGCAAGCGGGTGATGTGGTCGCAGTTCGTGAAAAAGCTAAGAACCAGTTGCGTGTTAAAAGCGCACTAGATCTAGCTTCGCAGCGTGCTCCAATTGAGTGGGTTTCAGTTGATGCTGGCAAAATGGAAGGCGTATTTAAAGCTCTTCCTGAGCGTAGCGAATTGTCAGCTGACATCAATGAGCAGCTGATCGTTGAGCTGTACTCTAAGTAATTCATGAACTCTTGATTGGTGGAACTATGCAGCGTTCTGTAAATGAGTTTCTGAGTCCTCGTCATATTGATGTCCAGGAAATCAGTAACACACGTGCTAAAGTGACATTGGAGCCGCTAGAACGCGGTTTCGGTCATACGTTGGGAAATGCTTTACGTCGTATCCTACTCTCTTCAATGCCTGGCTGTGCCATCACTGAAGTTGAGATTGACGGTGTTTTGCATGAGTACAGCACCATAGAAGGTGTGCAGGAGGATGTCATTGAGATCCTTCTTAACCTTAAAGGTGTTGCTATCACGCTACACAATGGCGAAGAAGCAACTCTGACTTTGAGCAAATCAGGCTCAGGTGCTGTAACAGCTGGCGATATTCAGTTGAACCAGGATGCAGAGATTGCAAATCCCGACCACGTGATTGCTCACCTGAACTCAGGTGCGACTTTGAATATGCAGCTTAAGGTAACCAACGGACGTGGTTATGTTCCTGCTGACACTCGCGCTAATGACGAAGATGAAACTCGTGCTATTGGTCGTCTCCAGTTGGATGCTTCTTATAGTCCGGTACGCCGTGTTTCTTATGTTGTCGAAAGTGCTCGTGTGGAGCAGCGTACTGACCTAGATAAGCTGGTTATTGATATCGAGTCAAATGGTACGATTGATCCTGAAGAGTGCATTCGTCGTGCAGCTACAATTCTTCAACATCAGTTGTCTGTTTTTGTTGATCTTGAAGATGCAGCTGATCAGGCGAAAGATGAGCCAGCAGAGCCGGAAGTTGATCCGATTTTGTTGCGCCCTGTCGATGATTTGGAATTGACGGTTCGTTCTGCCAACTGTCTGAAAGCTGAACAGATTTACTATATTGGTGATCTGATCCAGCGTACAGAAGTTGAGCTGCTGAAAACCCCAAATCTAGGTAAGAAGTCGCTGACAGAGATTAAAGATGTACTTGCTTCCAAAGGACTTTCTTTGGGCATGCGTCTTGAAAACTGGCCTCCGGCTAGCCTGAAGAACGACGATAAAATCGCATCGTAAGATGCGGTTTTAACTGACCAAGTTGGTAAGGAATTTATAATGCGTCATCGTAAATCTGGTCGCCATTTAAATCGTACCAGCTCGCACCGCAAAGCGATGTTCAAGAACATGGCATGCTCATTATTTGAGCATGAACTGATCAGAACAACTTTGCCAAAAGCGAAAGAACTTCGCCGCGTAGCTGAGCCACTGATTACTCTGGCGAAAGAAGATTCGGTTGCAAATCGCCGTTTGGCATTTGACCGTACTCGTAGTAAAGAAGCTGTTGGTAAGCTTTTCACTGACCTAGGACCTCGCTATGCGAACCGTCCAGGTGGCTATATCCGCATTTTAAAATGCGGAAATCGTCCAGGTGACTGTGCTCCTATGGCATATGTTGAGCTAGTTGACCGTAAGGTAACTGGTGCAGCAGCTGAAGATGTTGAAGGTTATTTAATTAACTTTCATAAAAAAACCCGGCCTAGGCCGGGTTTTTTATGTCTGCTCTATTATTATTTTAATAGAGGCTTTAAGAAACGAGCAGTATGAGAATCTGAATTGTTAGCAACGTCTTCGGGCGTTCCTGTCGCTACAATCATCCCACCATTTATGCCGCCTTCAGGGCCAAGATCAACAATCCAGTCGGCTGTTTTGACAACATCTAAGTTGTGTTCAATGATTACTACTGTGTTGCCGTGATCTCTCAACCTTGAAAGTACTGCCATTAGCTGTTCAATATCATGGAAATGTAAACCGGTTGTTGGTTCATCTAAAATATAGAGAGTTTGACCTGTATCCCTTTTAGATAGTTCTTTTGCCAGTTTGACACGCTGTGCTTCACCACCTGATAGCGTTGTTGCTGCTTGTCCGAGACGGATATAAGATAGACCTACATCAATTAATGTTTGTAGGCGTCGAGCTAGTGCTGGAATAGCATCAAAAAACACTCTGGCATCTTCCACAGTAAGCTTGAGTATTGCATCAATGCTCTTACCCTTATATTCGATCTCAAGTGTTTCTCGATTGTAGCGTTTGCCTTTACAAACATCGCAAGGCACATAAATATCTGCCAAGAAGTGCATTTCTACTTTTATAACGCCATCGCCTTGGCAAGCCTCACATCTTCCTCCTTTAACGTTAAAGCTGAAACGTCCTGGTTTGTAGCCACGTGAGCGTGCTTCTTGTGTGCCTGCCAGCAGTTCTCTAATAGGAGTGAAAATTCCTGTATAGGTAGCAGGGTTTGACCGCGGGGTACGACCGATTGGGCTTTGATCAATATCGATAACCTTATCTAGGTGTTGTAGGCCATCGATTGATTCATAGGGTGCTGCATCAAGCGTCGTAGCATGATTCAACTCAGTAGCTGCCAGTGGGTACAGTGTATTGTTAATGAGGGTGGACTTTCCTGAACCTGATACACCAGTAATGCATGTCATAAGACCAAGAGGTATTTCTATCGTGACGTTTTGCAGGTTGTTACCTGTAGCCCCCGACAGTGTTAGCATTTTAGATGCATCAACGGGGTGTCTTACTTCTGGAATGGCAATGCACTTTATGCCAGATAAGTATTGTCCTGTCAGTGATGCGCTATTATTAATAACTTCATCAGGTGTTCCGCAAGCAACAATTTCACCACCATGAACGCCAGCACCAGGGCCTACGTCGATAACGTAATCTGCTAAGCGAATAGCATCTTCATCGTGTTCTACAACAATCACCGTGTTGCCAAGGTCGCGTAAGTGCACCAAGGTTTGCAATAACCGTTCATTGTCGCGCTGGTGCAGGCCAATTGAGGGCTCATCGAGGATATACATAACACCGACTAACCCCGCGCCTATTTGGCTGGCTAGTCTGATACGTTGTGCTTCGCCGCCTGAAAGTGTGTCAGCTTTACGGTCAAGCGATAGGTAGTCGAGCCCTACGTTGACGAGAAATGACAAGCGCAAACGAATTTCTTTAAGAATTTTGTCTGCGATTTCGCCTTGCTTACCAGTTAGTTTGAGGTTGTCGTAATACTCAAGACTAGCTCCAATAGGCATGGTAACCATTTCAGGAAGCGTGTGTTGATCTATATAGACATGTCTTGCATCTCTTCTTAAGCGGCTGCCATCACAAGAAGGGCAAGGTTGCATATTCAGATACTTGGAGAGGTCCTCCCTCACCATGTCAGATTCTGTTTCTTTATAACGGCGTTGCAGGTTATTTAGAACGCCTTCAAACGGATGCGATTTGGTTATCGTGTCCCCTCGGTCATTCAAATAGGTAAAAGGAACGTCATCATCTCCCGTACCTTCTAGTATTAACGTTTGCTGCTCACTAGTGAGTTTTTCGAAAGGGGTGTCGATATCAAAGGAGTAGTGATTAGCCACCGCTTTTAATTGTTGGAAATAGTAGAGTGTTCTTCTGTCCCAGCCGCGGATAGCGCCTTCGGAAAGGGTTAAGCTGGAGTCTTGAATCACTTTGTTTGGATCAAAGAATTGTTTTACACCTAGGCCATCACAGCCAGGGCATGCGCCGTGTGGGTTGTTAAACGAAAAGAGTCGGGGCTCGAGCTCTTGTATGCTGTGTCCGCATTCAGGGCATGCAAAGCGGGAGGAGAATATTAGATCAGCTGCTTCTCCATCCATATACGCGATACGGGCAATGCCATCGGTTAGGTTGAGTGCGGTTTCAAAAGACTCTGCGAGGCGTATTTGCAGATCGTCACGTACTTTAAATCTATCAACCACGGCTTCTATGGTATGTTTTTTCTTTTTGTCTAATTCTGGTGCGCTGTCTAAATCAACAACGATGCCATTAATTCTGGCGCGTACAAAGCCTTGCTTTCGTAAATCATGAAAAGTATGTAGATGCTCTCCTTTGCGGCCTTGGATGACAGGCGCTAGGAGCATTAGCTTGCTGCCTTCTTCCAGCGTCAGAACCTGATCAACCATTTGGCTGACAGTTTGAGCGGCCAGAGGTAAGTCATGATCTGGACAGCGTGGCTCTCCTGCTCTGGCAAACAAAAGGCGTAAGTAATCATAGATCTCAGTAATCGTACCGACAGTTGATCGCGGATTGTGTGATGTTGACTTCTGCTCGATGGAAATGGCAGGCGACAATCCTTCAATATGATCTACGTCTGGCTTTTCCATCATTGATAGAAATTGCCTGGCGTAAGTAGATAGGGACTCAACATAGCGTCTCTGGCCTTCTGCATATAGCGTATCGAACGCCAGTGATGATTTTCCAGAACCGGAAAGGCCTGTTATCACCACAAGCTTGTCGCGCGGGATATCCAGATCAATGTTTTTCAGGTTGTGGGTGCGTGCACCGCGAACCAGAATAGTGTCCATGCTTACTCCAAGAGGAATACAAAAGAGATCGATTATAAAGTACTCAGGGGCGGCAACGCTATGTGTTCTGTTTCATATAAATGAATATGTTCTATGTGGAGCGGTTCGTATAATTTTATATGTTCTCTGTGGTATGCTTTGTAGAAATGAATAATGGTTTCCCTCTTTTGTAGGGGCTGATTTATCTGACGGAGAGAAGCATGGCACGTGGTGTAAATAAAGTAATATTGGTAGGTAATATGGGTGGTGATCCTGAAGTGCGTTACATGCCGTCAGGAAATGCTGTCACCAATGTTACGTTGGCCACCAGTGAATCTTGGAAAGATAAACAAACGGGGCAAAATCAGGAACGTACTGAATGGCACCGTGTTGTCTTCTTTAACAAGCTGGCTGAAATTGCTGGTGAGTATCTACGTAAAGGTTCGCAGGTTTATATCGAAGGCGCGTTGCGTACTCGTAAATGGCAGGATCAAAGCGGCGCAGACCGTTACACAACTGAAATCGTTGCTAGTGAAATGCAGATGCTAGGCGGTCGCGGTGGTAGTAACAATAATGATGCAGGCTACTCGCAAGATCAGGAGTATAGCCAAGCTCCGGCTCCTCAGCAGGCTCGCCCACAGAGTGCTCCACAGCAGCAATCTCGTCCTCAGCAGAGTGCTCCGCCGCAGCAAAGGCCACAACAGGCTCCTCAGCAGCAACCGCAAGCTGCACCGGCGCCTAACTTTGATGATTTTGACGACGATATTCCGTTTTAGAGTTTACAGTTAGAGTTATGTAACGTTTTATTTCTATAAGCCTCATTTTATGGGGCTTTTTTGTGTCTGTAATAAGTGTTTTGTCTGCTAGCTGTTACAGTATTCTATCGAAAAAGCATGTTTGTGTGCTTTATTGCTCGCATATTATTGTTTTTGTTCATTTATATTAATTAGCATGTTAAAAATAAACTTTCTTGGACTAGGTATCAGAGCAGCATGACTGAGTGGACAAAGCTTTTGCCGATTAAAATTCTAGTGACCGGCGGTGATGGGCAGATTGCCCATGATTTGGTGTTACTCGGTGAGCACGATAGCCATTTTGAATTCATCTGTTTAGGGCTTTCAGATCTGGACGTCACATCATCTGATGCAATTCAACAGGCGTTAGATCGTTACATGCCTGATTATGTTATTAATACTGCGGCATTTAATAATGTCGACGCTGCTGAGCACGAACCTGAACGCTGCTTTCGTGTTAATCGTGACGCAGTAAAGAACCTTGCTGTTGAATGCGGGGCTCTGTCGATACCGTTAATTCACCTGTCGACTGATCATTTATTCGATGGGCATTATGCCAGCGGTTATAGTGAGGATGATGACGCCTCTCCTTTGGGGGTATTTGGGGAGAGTAAGCGCCAAGGCGAGGACCTGCTTAGGCAGTATCAGCCCAAGCATATTATTTTGCGTGTAAGTTGGGTTTTTAGTGCTCGGGGTGATAACTACCTGCTACGCACTCTTGAAAATGCACGTAAACATTCTGCGATTGAAACAGCGGATGATCGTCAAGGATGCCCTACGTCTGCGGCTGATGTGGGGCGTGTGATACTGGCTATGATTAAGCAGTTAGAAAATGGAGCTGATGCTTGGGGTACATATCATTACTGTGGTGCAGAAGTAACAACGCGGTATCGCTTTACTGAGGCTATTTTGGCCGCGGCAGGGCAATATGAAGAATTGAAAACAATGGACCTTGTTCCTGTTTCTTCACGTGCTCTGCATGTTGAGGTTGAGCGGCCAGCATCGTCTGTGTTGAAATGTAAGAAGCTGCTCAGTACGTTTGGTATTAGGCAGCGCCCTTGGCGCAGCGAGCTGATAGCCGTGCTGCGCCAAATCTATCAAAAAGAGAGCTGATTAGAAAAGTAATTAACCCCAAGGCGCTGCGTTATGAGTAATAGCAACACTTAAAATATAGCCGACACAGATAAGCGCTAAAACAAATGCACCGATGCGAATAGTTTTAGTTTTTCCACGTTTTAAAGCGATAGTGCCAAGAACAATATAGAGAACTAGGCCAACGACCTTCGCCGATAACCAGTCAGTCTGGATAGGGTATTGATTGATGATAAAAGTCAGAGCAATGGCGCTGACTAGCAAAATGGTATCTATGATATGCGGTAGAATTCTTACTAGCTTCTTTTGTAACCACTGGGCGTCAAAAAGCATACCTGCACCACGCACTATAAAAAATAAAATGCTTAAAGCGACGCTGGTTAAGTGAATGTGTTTGATGAGCGGGTATAGTTCTGACATGAGTGTTTCCTGTTGGGCGTTATCCGGGCTATTAAATGTACTTATTTTGGTGACTGCAATTATAACGGCCCCGCAATAGAAAATGATATGAGGAGTTTGAAATGTCAGTTGTTGATAATCCCGATTTAATGGCGATTAGTGATGCATTATCCGTTATTTTACAACTGGCGCCTCAGCCGGTTGAAACAGAGGTTGTGTATTTAGAGCATGCTGTTGGTAGGGTTTTAGCTGAATCCCCTATTGCTGCTGTAGATGTGCCTCCTGCTGATAATAGCAGTATGGATGGTTACGCAATTCACTCTCATTCGTTAAGCGAGAGCGCTAAAGCATCATTTATAGTTTCGCAAAGAGTTCCGGCAGGGAAGGCTCCTAAGTCGCTGGTAGCAGGCACGGCTGCGCGCATTTTTACAGGCGCTGAAATTCCACAAGGTGCTGACACTATTGTTATTCAAGAAAACGTAGAGCTTGATGGCGATAAAGTCGTTATGACTGGGCCTGTGAAAATTGGTCAAAATATTAGGGCGAAAGGCCAGGATATTCAAGAAGGGCAGGTTGTGCTGGCTAAAGGAACGCGGCTGCAAGCTGCTGATGTAGGCGTCTTGGCCTCAACAGGGCTCGACAGTATTTCAGTTTTTCGGCCTATAAAGGTTGCCATTATATCAACGGGTGATGAGTTAGTGAGCCCAGGTGAATCGTTGGCAGCAGGGCAAATTTATAACTCTAATCGATTTGTATTGGCGTCTTTATTGGCTCAGATGGGTTGTGTGCCGGTAGATATAGGCAAGGTGGCTGATACCGCAGAAGCTGTAGAAGAAGCGCTGGAGCAGGCCTCTGCGCAGGCCGACTGTATCATAAGTACTGGCGGTGTATCTGTTGGGGAAGAGGATCATGTAAAGCAATCGGTTGAGCGGCTAGGTAAATTAGAAGTATGGCGTTTAAAGATAAAACCAGGAAAACCATTGGCGTTCGGCAGCGTTCGTCAGACACCTTTCTATGGGCTTCCCGGGAATCCTGCCTCGGCGCTCATCACATTTTGTCTATTAGCGCGGCCTTTTTTAATACGTATGCAAGGTGCTGAATATGAGTTGCCTTTAGCATTTGATGCGCCTGCAGACTTTGAGCGTCTAAAGCCTGGAAATCGGCAGGAGTACATGCGTGCAAGGATGGAGCAGGGATGTATAAAGGTGTTTCATAATCAGAGTTCTGGGATGTTGTCTTCGGCGAGTTGGTCTAATGGTTTGGTGGTCATTCCGCCTGGAGGCGTGGTACGCAAAGGTGATTTGGTTAGCTTTATACCCTTTTCGGAGCTGTTGGGCTGATATTATTGGGTTTGGTGTGCAATAGCGGGTAAAATGCGCTGTTTATTGGTTGATTAGAGATCTTGATGTAAGTGAATACACAGCAAGACCCATTCAAAGAAATGCGCCCATATAATGATAGTGAAGTTGAAGCTGTCTTACAGAACTTGCTGTATGACAATGAGCTAATAAGCGCGATTACTCATTATCAGTTCCCTTCTTTGCCAGGCTGGTTGGCTAAATTACTTAAGCCTTTTGTTCGTATTGGTTTGGCGCGAGAACTCGGCGATATTCAATCAGTAAAGCAGTTTCAGCAAGCTATTGCTAAATACATGGCAAAAATGATTGCTAGAACGACCACTCGCCTGACTTGTTCTGGTATGGAAAACCTTGAAGATGATGAGGCATATTTATTTGTGTCAAATCATCGTGATATTGCTATGGATCCGGCATTTGTTAACTGGACACACTACCAGCAAGACCTTCCTACCGTGCGGGTGGCTATTGGCGATAATTTGCTGAGTAAGCCTTACATATCTGATTTAATGCGTTTGAATAAAAGCTTTGTCGTTAACCGTTCGGCAAAAGGTCCGCGTGAAATGATGGCTGCGGTTACTCAGTTATCTGCTTATATTGATCATAGTATTCAGGAAGGTGAGTCAGTTTGGATCGCGCAGCGAGAAGGGCGTGCAAAAGATGGTGATGATAAAACTGATCCTGCTTTGTTAAAAATGTTTTATGTGAGTCAGCGTAAACAGAGAAGTTTCTCTGAAGCAGTTAAGCGCTTGAATATTGTTCCCGTATCTATCTCTTATGAATTTGACCCTTGTGATCGAGCTAAGGCTATTGAGCTTGCTGCACGAGAAAGAGAGGGTGTTTACGAAAAAAGTGAGCATGAAGATATAGAGAGTATTGTTCAAGGAATTACAGGCTTTAAAGGTGCGGTGCATATTCATTTTGGAGACGTTATAGTAAATGATTACGAAGCACCGGAGCTGCTTGCTGCAGAACTAGATCGGCAAATACACGAAAACTATTTTTTGCACCCCTCTAATTATATTGCGGCAGGTCGTTTAGATGGGGCGACAGCAGAGCAGCAGGCGATATTTGAGCAGCGTTTTGAGGGGTTGGGCTCACGTGAAAGTGAGATTATGCGACAAATATATGCCAATCCTGTGTTTAATCATGAATCGAAAAAGGTGTAGCTTGTGAGTAAATTGACTCATTTGGATGAGCACGGACATGCCCATATGGTAGACGTTTCTGAGAAGGCGGTGACTACCCGAGAAGCGCGTGCTTATGCAGAAATCTTGATGTTACCAGAAACGCTAGAGATGATAGTCTCGGGTGGTCATAAGAAAGGTGATGTGCTGGCGGTTGCTCGAATTGCCGGTATTCAGGCGGCTAAGCGTACCAGTGATCTTATTCCTTTGTGCCATCCGCTCATGTTGACAAAAGTCTCAGTGGAGCTGCTTCCCGATTTGGAAAAGTCTGCGATTTGCATTAATACGCTGTGCCGTTTATCGGGTCAGACAGGGGTTGAAATGGAAGCATTAACCGCCGCTAGTGTAGCCGCTTTAACCTTATACGATATGTGTAAGGCTGTTGATAAAGGGATGGTGATCTCTGAAGTGAAGTTGATAGAGAAAAAAGGCGGTAAAAGCGGTCATTGGAAGATTGAGGGGTAAATAATGTTGTCACTCGTTTTTTTTGCCAGTGTGCGTGAGCAGCTGGGAGTAGGGCAGGTTGATCGAGAGTGGGATGCGAGCTTATCTAGTGTTGCGCAGCTATTGGCA
The DNA here is from genome assembly GCA_034110685.1 of Neptunomonas sp. Lineage (GTDB taxonomy): Bacteria > Pseudomonadota > Gammaproteobacteria > Pseudomonadales > Balneatricaceae > Neptunomonas. The sequence continues at coordinate 7,301 of JAWUYS010000013.1, read as the reverse complement.
TCTTTGGTTGAAGAAAAAGGTGAGGCGTGGGAAAAAGTTTTGATGCGTCCTAATCTGCTGGTTGCTATTAATCAAGAGATGGCAAGTTTGGATGCGTCTATTAATGATGGTGATGAGATCGCTTTTTTTCCGCCGGTAACAGGTGGGTAATTAATGTCTAGACAGGGAAAATCAATGCTGGGTTATTTTCGGGCAACGCTTTATTACATGGCATTTTATCCAGCGACAATTATTTATAGTTTGCTTTGTGTTGTGGTAGCCAAGCCTTTGCCATTTTCTCAGCGGTTTAAGTTTGTTACTCAGATTAATTACTTCTATATAGCGTGGCTGCGTATCTGTTGTGGCGTGAAGCTGCAGGTTGAAGGGTTGGAAAACTTACCTAAAGATGGAGCATATGTTGCTATCGCCAATCATCAGAGTGAGTGGGAAACCATCTACTTTCAAACACTGATTCGCCCACAATGCGTTGTCTTGAAAAAAGAGCTGCTGAAGATGCCGTTTTTTGGTTGGGCGTTGGGGTTGTTGGATCCCATCGCTTTAGATAGAAGCCAGAAACGTGGCGCGTTGAAAGAGTTGTTGTTGCAAGGTAAGGATCGTTTAGGTAAAGGTATTCCGATTGTTATTTTCCCTCAAGGGACACGTCTTCCTGTTGGTGAAAGAGGTAAATTTAATAAGGGCGGGGCTATGTTGGCGGTTAGTTCAGCGGTGCCAGTGGTTCCTATTGTTCATAATGCTGGTGTTTATTGGCCGGGCAAAAGCTTCCTTAAGTACCCGGGAACGATTCAGTTGCGTATCGGCAAGCCGGTAGTGTCTGAGGGGCGCAGTGTTGATGATGTGCACACTGAGTCCGTTGGTTGGCTACTTGAGCAGATGGATCAGCTTGAAGCGCTGGAAGTAAAAAAAGCCTAGCGATAATCGTTTACCGAAAACAAAAAAAACCGCCAATAGGCGGTTTTTTTATATGCTTGAGCTATTGATTAGCCGTCAAAGCGCTGGAATACCAATGTAGAGTTGGTGCCGCCAAAGCCGAAGCTGTTTGACATTACGCGATCTAATTTAACATTGTCTTTACGTGTGGTGACCACAGGCATGCCTTGTGCTGCCTCATCGAGTTCATCGATGTTAGCTGAAGCGCAAATGAAGTCATTTTCCATCATCAGAAGGCTGTAGATAGCTTCCTGAACGCCAGTAGCGCCAAGGGAGTGCCCAGTTAGTGATTTGGTCGAGCTAACAGGAGGCATCTCGTCGCCGAAGGTGTTCTTCATTGCTTTGAGTTCCTGGATGTCACCAGCAGGCGTTGATGTACCATGAGAGTTGATATAATCAATAGATCCATCAACTGTGCTCATTGCTTGTTGCATGCAGCGCATAGCGCCTTCACCTGAAGGAGCAACCATGTCGTAGCCATCAGATGTTGCTCCGTAGCCAACGAGTTCGCCATAAATTTTGGCGCCGCGTGCTTTGGCATGTTCAAGTTCTTCTATTACTAGCATGCCAGCACCGCCAGCAATGACGAACCCATCACGATTAGCATCATATGCGCGTGAGGCTTTCTCTGGGGTTTCATTGTATTTGCTAGATAGTGCGCCCATGGCATCAAACATGACTGTTAGTGACCAGTGGAGCTCTTCACCACCGCCGGCGAAAACAACATCTTGTTTGCCGAGCTGAATCTGCTCCATTGCGTTACCGATGCAATGTGCACTAGTAGCGCAGGCAGAAGTGATTGAGTAGTTAATGCCTTTAATCTTGAATGGTGTAGCAAGACAGGCTGAAACAGTGCTGCCCATGGTGCGAGTGACGCGATACGGACCAACGCGACGTACACCTTTGCTACGCAAAATATCAGCACTTTCAACGATGTCTGCTGATGAAGCGCCGCCTGAACCTGCGATTAAGCCAGTGCGCACGTTAGATACTTGATCTTCGCTGAGCCCAGCATCTTTAATGGCTTGATCCATTGCAAGGTATGAATATGCAGCAGCATTACCCATAAAACGACGAAGTTTGCGATCAATTAACGCATCCAGGTCGATATCAATACTGCCGGCTACATGGCTACGAAAGCCAAGTTCTTTGTACTCTTCTTGAAACTTAATGCCTGAGCGGCCTTCTTTCAATGAATCGAGTACGGCTTCTTTATCGTTACCCAGGCAAGATACGATGCCCATTCCTGTTACTACAACGCGTCGCATATGTTGTATCTCCTGTTAAGAGGATCTTCTTCTTATTCGTTAATGGATAATTTCGTCCATTACCCGCCTACAGTTTATCTGGTGTGACGGGTAGGACTTGGTAATGGATTAGAAATTGTCAGTAGATGTAAATAAGCCTACACGTAGATCTTTGGCTGTATAGATAACTCGACCATCGACTGAAACAGTTCCATCTGCAATTCCCATTACGAGTTTGCGCTCAATTACACGCTTTAACTCGATGTGGTATGTGACTTTTTTGGCAGTAGGGAGTACTTGTCCAGTGAACTTTACTTCACCTGATCCTAGTGCTCGTCCACGGCCTTTGTTGCCTCTCCATCCTAGATAAAAGCCAACAATCTGCCACATTGCATCAAGTCCCAAGCAGCCAGGCATAACCGGGTCGGTTGGAAAATGACAATCAAAAAACCAGAGATCTGGGTTGATGTCGAGTTCGGCAATAATCTCACCTTTGCCAAATTGGCCTCCATCGTCGGAGATGCTAGTGATGCGATCCATCATTAGCATATTACCTATTGGCAGGCGTGCATTGCCAAGGCCAAACATTTCACCGTGCCCGCATTTCAACAGGTCTTCGCGTTCAAAAGAGGATGCTTTAGTCATGTGGTAACTGTCTATCCCAGAGAAATTGTAGTCAAAATATCGGTTGATTATACCGGTTTGGTGAGCCAGAGGCACGGCTTGAGTCAGGTAAATTAGTCAAAGATGTAGTTTTATTAATAAAACTGTCAGTTTTTATCTGTGAAAAGAGATTTTTCGCAGTGCTATGCGAGTAATGTGTAGATGTGCTTGAAGGGGTTTTGTTTGAAAAGTTGAATGCCGATTAAAATACAAGCAAATTTGCAAATTTGCCTGTATTTCATGGTTGCTCAATACTGAGTTAAGCTGTTCTGTGGACCGCCATGTGGGCTAAGAGAGTAAGTGTTTCTTTGAATGACGAATCTGGAAGTGCTGATAGGGCGTCAATTGCAAGGTCAGCTTGCTTTAGTGCGCTTTCTTGGGTGTATTCTATGGCGCCAGAGCTTTTTACTATCGCTAGTATAGGCTCAAGATCTTCAAGCCCGCCTTTGCGAATGGTTTGACGAATGAGCTGGCGCTCTTCTGCCGTTACAACCTTCATAGCTTGAATTAGAGGTAGCGTTGGCTTTCCCTCAGCTAAGTCGTCGCCTACATTTTTCCCCATCTCTTCAGCGCTAGATAGATAGTCCATCACATCATCGATAAGCTGAAAGGCTATACCTAAGTGGCGGCCGTAGTCGCGAAGTGCATCTTGTTGCTCTTTTGGGGCGTTAGCTAATAAGGCGCCGACCTCAGTTGCTGCCTCAAAAAGCATGGCTGTTTTTCCGATGATGACCTGCATGTAGGCTTCTTCAGAGGTATCCGGATTACGACAATTCAGTAGCTGTAGAACTTCGCCTTCAGCGATGACATTAGTGGCGTTGGATATGACTTTCATAATATCCATATTGCCAATTTCGACCATGATCTGGAAAGCGCGTGAATAAAGGAAATCACCCACTAGAACGCTGGGTGCATTACCCCATTTAGCATTGGCGGTGTCCTTTCCGCGGCGCAGGTCTGAATTATCGACAACGTCATCATGTAGTAGTGTTGCTGTATGGATAAATTCGATAACAGCAGAAAGAGAGATGTGATGTTGGCCATTGTAGTTGCATGCATTGGCTGCAAGCAGAACAAGTAGAGGTCTTAGGCGTTTTCCGCCACTCTCAACAATGTAATGGCCAATCTTTTCGACCAGAGGGACGTTGGATCCTAAATGATTGATTATATAGTCATTTACGGACTCGAATTGTGGTTCTATGGCTGGGTTTAGCTGGTGTGGTTGCATGCGACAACTTTATAATATTGATATGGACATTAGCGCGCATGCTAGGTGTTGATGAGCGGAGTGTCAAGAATTGACGGTGTTGCTAGTAAATTGCTTGAGTTATTGGGTCGATTGCTTTAAAATCTCGCGCCCTGAGCTTATCCAACTTAGCTCCCTACCATATGGGTTCGCCATTAGAAGTAGGTTTCGTTTTAGTAGCCGGATAAGCGTAAATTGGAGAAAGAAATGTTTGCAGTAATCGTAAGCGGTGGAAAGCAATACCGAGTACAAGAAGGACATACCCTTAAGCTGGAGAAACTGACAGCTGAAGCAGGTTCTAGTATTGAATTTGATCGTGTTTTGATGGTTGGTAATGGCGATGACGTTAAAGTTGGCTTGCCAACTGTCGAAGGCGCTAAAGTTACTGCTGAAGTGATCGGTAATGGTCGTGGCGCTAAAGTGTCAATTATCAAGTTCCGTCGTCGTAAGCATAGCATGACTCGTCAGGGCCACCGTCAGTGGTTTACTGAAGTAAAAATCACTGGAATCAGCGCATAAGCTGGTTTGTCGGGAGATAGAAAATGGCTCATAAGAAAGCGGGTGGTTCTACTCGAAATGGTCGCGATTCACAATCCAAGCGTTTAGGTGTTAAGCGTTTTGGTGGACAGATCGTGGTCGCAGGTAACATTATTGTTCGTCAGCGCGGTACGCATTTTCATGCAGGTACTGATGTAGGCCTCGGAAAAGATCACACTTTGTTTGCTAAAGCAGACGGCGTGGTTAAATTCGAAGTTAAAGGCGCAAAAAACCGTAAATACGTCAGCATCGTTCCAGCGTAAAAACTGGCTTTGTTGCTGAAAAAAGCTCCGCTCAGCGGGGCTTTTTTTGTTTATGAGCAGTCCACGCGCTATGCTAAGGCGGAGTTGTTCTTGGGAGATAGAAGATGAAGTTTGTAGATGAAGCGACGATCACTGTAGAAGCGGGTAAGGGTGGTAATGGCTGCCTGAGCTTTCGTCGCGAGAAATATGTACCCAAGGGCGGTCCTGATGGTGGTGATGGTGGTGATGGCGGCTCTATCTATATGGAAGCTGATGCTGGGCTAAATACGCTGGTTGATTTTCGTTTTACGCGAGTGCATAAGGCGCAGACCGGGCAATCAGGAATGGGCAGAAATTGCTCGGGTAATAAAGGTAACGATTTGGTGCTTAAGGTACCGGTTGGTACCACTGTTATCGATATAGATACCAATGAAGTGCTTGCTGATCTAACGGCTATTGGGCAGGTTGAAAAAATTGCTCAAGGCGGATTTCATGGATTGGGCAATACGCGTTATAAAAGTAGTGTAAACCGTGCGCCGCGACAAACCAGTAATGGTAGTGTTGGAGAGTTTCGCAATATTAAGCTTGAGCTGAAAGTACTGGCTGATGTTGGTTTGTTGGGTTTGCCAAATGCGGGTAAATCTACTTTTGTTCGTGCGGTATCAGCGGCGACGCCGAAGGTGGCTGATTATCCTTTTACAACCTTGGTTCCAAGTTTGGGTGTTGTGAGGACGGAGCGTAATCGTAGTTTTGTCGTGGCAGATATTCCTGGAATTATCGAAGGGGCTGCTGAAGGGGCTGGTTTAGGGATTCGCTTTCTTAAGCATTTGGCGCGAAATCGTGTGTTGTTACATATTGTGGATATGGCGCCATGGGATGAGCAAACCCCGGCAGAGTCTGCAAAAGTAGTTGTTGAAGAGCTTGCTAAGTTTAGTCCCACGCTGGCAGATCAGCCGCGTTGGTTGGTGTTGAATAAATTAGATTTGGTACCTGCTGAAGAGCATGAAGAACGTTGTCAGTCTGTTATTGATGCGTTGGGCTGGGAAGGCCCTGTTTATCGTATATCGGCAATTGATAAAGGTGGTGTTAAGCCGCTAACTATGGATCTTCAGAACTTCCTTGATGAGCGTGCGGCTGCTTTTCTTGCTGAGCCGGAGTTGCAGCAAGAGGAAAATGAGATTCGTGCATTGGTTGATGCTGAAGCGCGTCTACATATTGAGCGGTTGCGTCAATCTATGCGTAAAAAGCGTGAAGCTGATCAAGATCTTGATATCGACGATGATGACTTTGACGATGATGATTATGATGTTGATGTGGAATATGTTCGCTGAATCTAGCGCGAAGAGGTAGTTGTGACGGCAAGTCGAGATAAGTTGCAAAAGGCGCGGCGCTGGGTTGTTAAGATTGGCAGTGCTTTGTTAACCAATGACGGTCAGGGGTTAGATGAGGCGGCTATTAGTCGCTGGGTAGACCAGTTGGCGGCCTTAAAGCAGCAGGGTGTTGAGGTTGTTCTGGTCTCTTCAGGTGCTGTGGCTGAAGGGATGACGCGGCTTGGTTGGAGTGTTCGCCCTAAAGAGCTTAATCGCTTGCAGGCTGCAGCCGCAGTCGGGCAGATGGGGTTGGTGCAGGCGTATGAAGCAAATTTTCAGCGCCACGGTACGCATACCGCTCAAATTTTGCTGACTCACGATGACCTTACTAATCGAAATCGCTATTTAAATGCTCGTGCAGCCCTTAAGACTTTGCTTGAGATGGGGGTTGTGCCAGTCGTGAATGAAAATGACACAGTTGTTACTGATGAGATTAGGTTTGGTGATAATGATACCTTAGCTGCATTGGTTGCGAATTTGATTGAGGCGGATGGTGTTATCTTGCTGACGGATCAGCATGGGTTGTATACGGCGGATCCTCGCTCAAACCCGAAGGCTGAGCTGATTTCTCAGGCGCGTGCTGAAGATGAGTCTTTGGTTGCGGTAGCTGGTAGTGGAGGCAAGTTAGGTCAAGGTGGTATGGCAACTAAGGTGAGAGCTGCCAAGCTCGCTGCTCGCTCCGGTGCGATAACGCTGATTGCTAGTGGTCGTGAAGAAGATGTGTTGTTGCGTCTGAAGCAGGGGGAAGTGTTGGGTACGCTCTTGGTGCCTGATCGTAGCCCTATGGCGGCGAGAAAGCAGTGGCTTGCGGGGCATTTGCAGGCAAGAGGTACGCTGGTGCTTGATGCGGGCGCTGTGTTGGCTTTAACCGAGCGGGGTAAGAGTTTGTTGCCTGCTGGTGTAAAGGGGCTCTCGGGCGAGTTTACGCGTGGGGAGATGGTGTTGATTGCTGATGAGTCAGGTCGAGTTGTGGCGCGCGGGCTGGTGAATTATGGTGCAGAGGATGCTCGTAAAATAGTGGGCAAGCCTAGTTCGATGATTTCAGCGGAGTTGGGTTATATCAGTGAAG
>JAWUYS010000012.1:0-8688 GCA_034110685.1 Neptunomonas sp. | reverse complement strand
GGTCAGCAGTATTGATGACCTTAAAGGAAAGCGCATAAGAGTTTTCCTAACGACACTGGGGGATTTTGTCGAAGGTGTCGGGGCTATCCCGGTAAGTGTTCCCTATAACGATGTACCTGAAGCGCTTGAAAAAGGGATTGTTGACTGCGTAATTACCGGAACAATGTCTGCTTATACGAGTGAGTTGTATAAGGTTGCTTCGCATGGTTTTACCTTACGCGTGGGCTGGGGGCTGGCATTTGGAGCAATGAATATGAATAAGTGGAATTTGCTAAGTAGTGAGCAGAAAACACTTCTGAAAAATGAAATTGCAGTACTAACAGAGAGCATGTGGCAAGAAACAGCAAAGGAAGATGCAATCGCTTTAGCGTGTTTATCTGAAGGGCCTTGCGCGATTGGTGAGGCCGGTAATATGGTATTGGTAGAACCTTCTAAGTCTGATCTTGTTGTGCGTAACAAAGTTGCTACGGATGTTATCTTGCCCCGCTGGGCCGAGCGCTGCGGCCCAGAATGCGCCGCTAACTGGAATCGCACCGTAGGTAAAATACTCGACTTAAGAGCAGAAGCCAAAGCGAGATAAGTAATCAATTTAGCCTTTGTTAAGGAGGGCAAAGAGTTATAAGGTTCCAGTCTTTATAATTAGTTGTTATGTGTAATGAAGGTTAAACGATGAAATCAGAGTACCACCTTTTTTTATGTGATACTTCTGGCGCTCATGAGCCGGTAGTTTCATTTGTGTCAAAGTCACCATTCCCAACACTTTTTATCGGCCAGCGAGTCGATGATCATGGTTGGAATAGGCTGAAAGGGGTTGGGGTCTTGGGTTCTGAAAAAAAACCGATTCGTTATACGGTTCATAGTTTAAAATCTGTGATATTCGTTGAAAATGAAAAAAACATAATCCAAAACTGGGTGAATTTAGAGCCTCACTCTGGTGAAAGGTCACCAGCATTTGGTAATACGGAGCCTACAATGTCTTCAGGTGAGGCTTTAGATAAATGAAAACACATAACAAAAAAATTATGTCACCCACAAAAAAGAGTGGGCTGGGGCGCGCAATGAATGTCTACTTTTAATGGGTAAGACCCGTTTAAATCATGCAAAGGAGATGTCGTGAAAAATTATTTAGTGATACTTACTCTTGTTTTATTTAGTTTAAATTCATTGGCGCAAGAGTTAATTGAAGTTAAAGCTCTTAGTGGCAAAATATCAATTCTTGCTCCGAAGGAGTTTGGAGCAATGCCTATTGATATATTGGAAGTAAAATACCCTGCATCAAGAAGGCCTACTGAAGTTTTAAGTGATAAAACGGGTGGGGTTACTTTGGCATTTAACCATACGAACACAGCTATGCAGCCTTCTCAAGTCAGAGAGGCTCATATCTCAATATCTAAAATGTTTCATAATAGTTACCCATCTGCAACTTGGCTTAGAGATGAAGTTATTGTACAAAATGGCAGAACTTTTATGGTCTTGGAGCTGATCACCCCCGCAATGGATACTGAGATTCACAATATTATGTACGGGACATCTGTTGATGGGCGTTTTCTGTTAGCGGCTTTTAATACAACAATTGAACAGTCTGGCCTGTGGTTGCCAGTGGGTAAGAATATTATGTCTTCTTTGACTGTAGAGTAATAAAAATAACGCCCGCTTAACGGGCGTTATGCCTCAGTGAGGTCCATGAAAGAGTTCAATACATTGCTTGGAATAGCAAAACGTAAAGCTAATTTTGATAAGCAATAAATGGTCAAATGGTTCTGAGACTTACCTTGCAGAAATTAAAAATGAAGTAGATAAAGTTATATAGAAAATCCCAAAATAGCGAAAGTGTTATTTAGAGGATGAGTTAGGTGATGTTCTTTGGGATTATATTAATATTTTGACCGCCTTGGAAAAAGAGGTTGGTATTGATACTAGAGTTGTTTTGGAAGGGCTTGCCACAAGTATGAAGAAAAAAATCTCCGGTATCGAAACCGGAGAAAAGTGGTCTGATATTAAAGAAAAGCAAAAGATAGCTTTAGAAGTTGAACATAATTTAAACAGATAATAAGTGACTATGATTCCAAGTCAAAAATTTCTCTCTTACGTTATTACGGTTTTGTCTCTGATGTTTACAGCGTCATCTATAAGGAGGTATCTGTGCCCTTATTTGAAACACAGAGGTTAATCGGGCGGCAGTTGTCCCAACAAGACCTTCCTGTGCTTGCAGAGATTCTGAGTGACCCTGATGTGATGAAGTACTCGGTTCACGGAGTTTGTAACGAGCATGCCACTGGTAAATTTATCGATTGGTGTCAGGAATGTTACTTATCTTATGGAGTGGGGCCGTGGGCGTTAGTTGAAAAAGGCTCTGGGGATCTTGTTGGTTTTTGTGGTGTTAGCCCAGAAATGGTCGATGGTATCGAAGAAATGAATTTGGGCTATCGTTTAGCGCGGAATTTCTGGAACCAAGGGTTCGCGACTGAAGCAGTCAAAGGTGTTATTAATTACGTCTGCACGCAGAAGTCTATTAGGTCTGTGGTTGTAATTATTGAGCCAGAGCATAAGGCTTCACTTAGGGTGTGCGAGAAAGCAGGGTTTAGCAGCTACACTAATCTTGAGTTTCACGGCAAGCCGGTGCGTTTATACCGGATGGCATGGCGGCATTAGGTGTAAGTAAAACAATGAAACCTCAGCAGGCTCTTGTCTAAAAACACCCACATCATCAAGTGATAAGCTAAATTAGTAACACATCTTTTTCCTTATATTCGTGCTGTCTTGCTTTATAGTTGGAGCAATGTATTTATTCTGTTTAAAGCTTTAGCTAACTATATTTTCAGCTTATATAAGCGTATGTGTCAGTTTTTCAGCGTACTAAAGGAGCTAATTATATGAGTGTCGAAAATACAATTACCACTGGCGGCTGTTTGTGCGGTGCCGTCCGATACGAGATTACAGGGCCGCTCAGAGATGTAGTGAACTGCCATTGTAGTATGTGTCAAAAATTACATGGGAATTTTGGTTCTCATACAAAAGCAAGAAAAGCCAATATCAGAATCACTCATAACGACGGTTTAGCTTGGTATAAAACATCAGGAATAGCCCAAAGGGGCTTTTGTCAAAAGTGTGGTTCAAGCCTATTTTGGGAGCCTTTTAACGTAGACTCAACTGGAATTCTCGCTGGCTCGTTAGATGGCCCAGTAGGGTTAAAGACAATGGGGCATATATTTGTTAGTGAGAAACCGGACTTTTACGAAATCACGGATGATAATCCGCAATTTCAAGAATCATCGGATGGTCAGTTGGAAAATGATTATAAGTAATACAGTAATTCATTTTGTTGAATCACATAACAAACATGTGATGTATGTTCTTTAGGCACCCGGCACTCTCGTGGTATTGACGGGCTTTATATGAATAGGAGTATGTAATACATGTGTACCTATATGCCAGTTAGTGAAGTAGTCAAACTGCCAATAACCTGGGTGCGGGGAGATGACGAAAGGTTAAAAAATGTATTCAAGTCTCTTGAGAACGGTGACGGACTTAAGAAGCCAATCAAGTTGTTAAGCTGTGGGTGTGGGAAAACATATATGCTTGAGGATGGCGGCCACCGCATTAGCGCAGCATATAAGTTATATGAAAAAACGGGAAAGGATGTAATGGTTCGTATTCATAAACATGTAGCTGATTTTCCGTAGTAGAGTCACGTAACCAGTATTTTAAACTGCCTTTGCCATTGCTCGATATTTGAAAATATTTGGTAATAATAAATCCAATAGTCGATTGGTCTATTTAGACTGAATTAACGCTAAGTGAGATGTTTTCTGTATGGATTTAGTCTTGCAAATGTGGGGTGGTGCTTTTTATCTATTAAATAAGATATTGCTCGCACTTTCAGAAGGTAGGATAGGGGCGTCAAAAAAGAACTTAAAGCTCTCTGCATGGTTAATCTACATTCTGGGTGTCCCTGCATGGGTTATTATTTTAGTAAACGGTCAAAATTGGATAGCAGCATCAATTGAAGCAGGCGCTACTCCCGCTATGCTATTAGGGCTATATAATGCCTACCACGACAATAAAAAACCAAATAAAATATTCAATAATATAGTCACGGTTTTTACTTTTTCTTCGTTGGTTTTTGGTCTTTTATATAGCATAAATTATCATTCTGGTATTGCATCTATCTCGCAGATTTTAGAAATTGCAATGATGCTAGGTTTTCTTCTGGGTAGTAACTATTTGGCGAGGGGTAACAATATCGGTTGGCTGTTTTTTATGTTGATGAATCTTAGTACGGCAGCCTTAATGTTATTGCAAGATAAACCAATCTTAATGGTTCAGCAGTTGATATCACTTTGTTTTGTTATATATGGCTATAATAAAACTAGACCTAAACAGAGATAGCAAGGTAGCCAAATTTACTGAGTCGTTACTATTTAACTTTTGTTTATTACGGTATTAGGTGTAAATAAAATAATGGAATTTCAACAGACGCTAAACCCCCGTTAATATGACTCTTCTTGAGCTGATACTGCTTGTTTGCGTCTTTCTAATTGCTTTATCCATTGTTTGGAGCACGCTGCAAACGGGCATCTCTCCCATGATGAGCTCAGGTAAAGCTTGCCAAGCCATGCTTGCTTCAGCTAACTCGCCTAAAAATGGCCCTTTGATTGATCTCGGCTCTGGCTGGGGAACACTTGTTGTTGCTCTTGCCTGCAAGCACCCACATCATCAAGTGATAGGCTACGAGCTCTCATGGTTTCCATGGTTAGTTTCAATCATTCGAAAATACAGCTTACGACTGGATAACCTGACGATTTATCGCAAAGATTTTACGAAAGCAGACCTCAGCCATGCGTCTATTTTATTCTGTTATCTTTTCCCGGGAGGAATGGTTGCTCTGCATGAGAAACTGAAACGTGAACTGTTTAATGAGATTCGCATTGTGAGTAACACGTTCGCTTTACCTTCGTGCCAGCCTGTAAAAGTTACTAAGCTTCAAGATGTCTACCACACTCCGATTTACGTCTATCATTGGCGTCCATGTTCTACAACAACACCTAGCCAGTTGATATTGGCTGAGGAGTGTTCCTAACTCATGAGCCTAATGTTTTACAAATTTCTTACATAACAGATAACTTTATCTGACTTCTTCCTGTCTTGTTACACGTAGAGTTAATACAGCGGTGGCATTGATCCACTATACTCACAATTCAGGAACTTCATCATGAACACTCAATTAGATATCCCTATGCTAAGACGATTTGTACGGCCATTTGGGTTTGCTTTACTCAGTCTGTTGCCAGTTTTGGCTCAGGCTAATCAGGTGAACTTGAGTATTAATTTGGCAACTCCAGTGATGGAGGCTGAGCAAAGTCACAGGGCTTTTATAAAAGTTTCTCTGGAAGGTTTTAAGCAGCAAGACAAGCAGGCACGCATACCTGCCAATGTAGCCATTGTCTTAGATAAATCTGGCTCAATGGGTGGCGATAAAATTAAGTATGCCCGCGAAGCGGCCATTATGGCGATTAAGCGCCTTGATGAGCGGGATATAGTTTCAGTGGTTAGCTACGATTCTAAAGTGCAGGTGGTCGTGCCTGCGACTTCGGTGCGTAATCATCAGTCCATTTATAACGCCATTCGTAATGTTCGTGCCAATGGCAATACCGCACTGTTTGCCGGTGTGAGCAAAGGGGCCAATGAGCTACGTAAGTTTCTAAGCCGCAATAAAGTAAACCGCGTTATTTTGATGTCTGATGGTTTGGCCAATGTAGGCCCACAGACGGCTTCTGAACTGGGCGAGCTAGGTGCATCGTTGGCGAAAGAGGGCATTAGTGTAACGACTATCGGTTTAGGGCTGGGTTATAACGAAGATCTAATGACCCGTTTAGCTGGCTTTAGCGATGGTAACCATGCATTTGTTGAGAATGCAGAAGATTTGGCGTCCGTTTTTCAATATGAGTTTGGTGATGTGCTGTCAGTGGTAGCGCAAGGCGTAAATATTGAGATCCGTTGTCGCAACGGCGTAAAGCCCATTCGTCTGTTGGGGCGTGAGAGTGAAATTATTGGTAACAGAGTTACTACTCGCCTGAATCAGCTGTATAGCGAACAGGAGAAATTCGTTATTCTTGAGGTAGAAGTTCCTAAGCAGCAGGCTGAAACAGAGCTTGAACTGGTGGCGGTTAATGTTAGCTACAATAATCTATTTACCCAGAACCAAGAAAGTTTATCCGGCCAAAGTGTTGCTCGATTTAGCCTCTCGCAACAAGAAGTTAAAGCCGCTCGTGATGATATGGCGCTTGAAGCGGCGGTTGAACAGGTTGCTAATGAATTTAGCAAAAATGCAATCGAAGCTCGTGATAGCGGTGACTTGGAAGGTGCGAAAAAAATTCTTCAGGATAGTGCATCTTATTTAGGTTCTCAGGCACAGTCGCTCAGCTCTCCACGCTTGCAAGAGCAGAAAGAAGAAGCCTTAAAAGATGCGGATGCGTTGGAAACTGAGCAAGATTGGAATAAACAACGTAAAGAGTTAAAAGCACGACAGTATAAAAGAGCTACTCAACAGACGTATTAATACACATCATCGGACTGAATCTGTGAAAAAACGAGCGCCACTCATACTCGCTATCATTATTGCATTGCCACTCTTGTTGCTGGCTTGGTTTGGCGCTCGTTTTCAATTGGATCAACAGCAGGTTGCTGCGCATCAGTTAAACAATCTGGTAACCAGTCGATTGCAGAGTATTGATCAGCAGTTTCAGGAGCATTTTTTCTTACTGCAGCAGCGTTTTATCCGTCAAGCAGAAGTATTGCAGAGAGAAACGCAGGGGCAATACAGCGTTGAAAGCGTGCGCCGCTTTATTGGCCAGTCGGCTGCGGTAAAGCAAATTTTTGTATTATCTAATACAGGAGAAAGACGCTTTCCTCCGCAAGATCAGCCATTGAATCAGCAAGAAAAAGATTTCGTTGAGCTAACTCGTAACCTGTTGAGCGTCCCCGAGCGTTTTACTATGCCGACTATGGATCCGGTTACTCCAAGCAGTGTTGCTAACCAGCGATCTTCAAAGACGAATAGTGATGAGTTACAGAGCGCCAGATTGAGCGAATCGGTATCTAGCAAAGCTCGTTACAGTGCTGATGCTTCAGTGTCGGCGTTATCAGAGCCTGCACAAAAACGTGAAACAGAAAGGCCACATGGTTGGATCGCCTGGTATGCAGAAGCGGGTTTGCAACAGATCTTTTGGCTACAAGATAGCGATGGTAATACGGTCGGTTTTGCACTCAACTCATCAAGGCTTTTATCGGATCTCATTAACCTGTTGCCGTCCAGCTCTGCCGCGGGCGCTGATATAACCACAGAGCAGGAAGCTGACAGTGTAATTCGTTTGATGAATGATCGAGGAGAGTTGGCCTATAGCTGGGGGCATGAGAGTAGTGACCCTGCGGCAGGTGTCGGCGATAAACCGCTGCAGGCATTGCCTTTGAACCACCCTTTAGCTAGCTGGCATCTTGATTATTATGCAGCCGCCAAGCCTGCCGTGATAACTGGCTGGTTGGGTTTGCTCGCATTACTGCTCTTATTAGCCGTGGGCTTGTCTACTTTGGCTTATTTACTATATCGCGAGCACAGCCGAGAGCTGAGGGTTGCAGAGCAGAGAGTGAACTTTGTTAATCAAGTCTCCCATGAGCTTAAAACACCGCTGACCAATGTACGTTTATATACAGAGATGCTTGAGCAAGAGCTTGCCGAGGACGAGCTAGTTGCGCAGCGTTATCTGGGCGTGATTGGTAGTGAGGCGGGGCGGTTGTCGCGGTTGATTGAGAATGTACTGAGTTTCTCACGATCCAAGCGCGAAGGTGTCAGCATTAGATATCAGCAAGGGGTTGTTGATAAGTGTATAGCGCAAGTTGTTGAGCTATTTACGCCGGTGTTAAGCACGCGAAATTTAAAGATACGTTTTAGCGGCCATGCCAGCCACTTATGCCATTTTGATGGTGAAGCGCTGGAACAGGTTTTGAATAACTTGCTGAGTAACTGTGAAAAGTATGCTGCTGATGGTCAATTTGTGGATATCAGCAGCTGGCAAAAAGAGGTCTCAGGTATTTTATATAGTTATATTCGTGTCAGTGATTTTGGCCCTGGAGTATCCGCGAATGAGTCCGAAAAGTTATTTGAGCCATTTTACCGTGGCAGCAATAAGCTGACAGACGGCGTAAGTGGTACGGGGATCGGGTTGGGTCTGGCACGTGATTTGGCCAGAGCTCATCAGGGAGATCTGATAATAGAACAACGATCGACAGCTGATGCTGTATCGGGAGCCAGTTTTCTACTGAGCTTAGTTACGCCGGTTACCGCACCAACAATGATGGCTGATAAACCAGATGATTAAACGGAAAGCGTTATGAAACTGTTGATTGCTGAAGATGATTTACATATCCGCCAAGGGCTGGCGACGTTACTTGAGTCTGAAGGTTATGAGTGTATAGCAGCGGCGGATGGTGATCAGGCATGGCAGATGTACCTGCAACATGAGCCAGATCTGGTGTTGTTAGATATTATGATGCCCAAACAAGACGGCTATGCGGTGTGTCGGCGTATTCGCCAGCACAATGAGCAACTGCCGGTTATTTTTATTACCGCAAAATCAGAAGAGATCGATCAAGTAGTAGGGCTTGAATTAGGGGCAGATGATTACATTAAAC
>JAWUYS010000011.1:0-49662 GCA_034110685.1 Neptunomonas sp. | reverse complement strand
TATCCAGAGCACCCTCTAACAAGCTTTCAACCACAAATGCGTTGAAACGGCCCACTACGATGGCATAGTTACCATCAGCGGAAACGAAGTCACCTTCAATAATCTGTACTGACATAATGTATTCCTGTTAATTACTCATCGCAGGGGATGTATTCAACAATCTCTAAATCAAAACCAGAAATTGCATTAAATTTGATAGGCGAGCTAAGCAAACGCATTTTACCAACACCTAAGTCACGCAAAATTTGAGACCCAGTACCTACCGTCAGGTAAGCACCTGATGAACTAAAATTAGCCGCACGAGTTTTAGGCTGTTTACCCAAGACACGATCCAACGCTATTCCTAGATCTTCACGCTGGCCATTATCTAGCAACAAAACAACGCCCTGCTCTTCCTTAGCGACATATTCTAATGCGCGATGCATTGTCCATTTAGAATCACCATCGCGGTTTACACCCACTAAATCACGTAACACATCGCCACGAACATGCACACGAACAATCGTAGCATCGTCGGGTTTAATGTCGCCTTTCACTAATGCCATATGAGTGACATTCTGAATAGTGTCATGGTAAGTCGTGTAATTAAAGTCGCCGTATTCTGTGGCCAAAACGCCTTCATCAGCTTTTTCGACGGTACGCTCATTAGTCGTACGATAATGGATGAGGTCAGCAATAGTACCAATTTTCAAACTATGCTTTTCTGCAAATTTTTCTAAATCCGGACGACGCGCCATCGTGCCATCATCGTTCATAATTTCAACGATGGCGGCTGCTGGAGTTAAGCCAGCCATACGTGCAAGATCACAACCTGCTTCTGTATGCCCAGCACGGCTTAGCACACCACCTGGTTGCGCCATCAACGGAAAAATATGACCGGGCTGTACAATATCTTCAGCTTTAGCGTCGCCTTTTACCGCTACACGTACCGTGTGAGCACGATCAGCTGCAGAGATCCCGGTGGTAACACCGGTAGCTGCTTCAATAGACATTGTGAAGTTAGTCGAGAACTGAGCGCCATTGCTTTGAACCATCAATGGCAATTTCAACTGTTCACAACGCTCACGCGTTAATGTCAGGCAAATTAAGCCACGCGCGTGCATCGCCATAAAATTGATATCTTCAGCACGAACCTGATCAGCTGCGATAACAATATCACCTTCATTTTCACGATCTTCATCATCCATCAGGATGACCATTTTACCCTGACGAATATCTTCAATCAGTTCTTGTGGGCTATTTAGCTCCATCATTATCTTCCTGTCTTGTAAGCTTTTAACGCTTCATATAACCATGTTCCGCCAGCGTCGCCAGCGTTAAACCACTTTGTTCTTCTTGCGTATGTTCTGTTTGGCCGACCATGAGAAGACGCTCCATATAACGAGCAATAATATCTACTTCTAGATGAACTTTGCTTCCCGTGACATATTGGTCAAGTAGCGTCTGTTGCGCCGTATGCGGCACAATATTCAGCGATAACAAGGCTCCTTGCACGCTATTAACCGTCAAGCTAACACCATCAACAGTAATTGAACCTTTGCCTGCAATATACTTTGATAAAGACACCGGGGCTTCAACCACCAAATGAATTGAGCGAGCATCTTCACGTCGCTCGACCACTTTACCTATACCATCAACATGCCCCGTCACAATGTGCCCACCTAAACGACTCGTCGGCATCAATGCTTTTTCTAAGTTAACTCGCTCACCCACCTTCAAAGACTCTAACCGGGTATGCGCCAAGGACTCACGTGATACATCTGCCCAAAAACCATCTCCTGGTAGCTCAACGGCCGTTAAACACACACCATTGGTAGCAATACTATCTCCTAACTGCACATCAGATAGATCCAGCGTACCCGTTCGAATATAAAGACGAAGGTCACCTTGGATTTGCTCAAGCGCTGCCACTTCACCTAGTGCTTCAATAATGCCGGTAAACATTAAACGGACACCTCTTTAGCTGCGTTATGATGAGAGTTACTATCAAAGCTGCCCTTATTATCGTGAAAACGATATGTCATACGAAGATCATCACCTAGTTGCCGACAATCAGTCATTGATAGCCGTAGTTGCTGACCCATTTTATCTAAGGGTAACTGTAATAAAGGGCGTGCATTTGAACCTAAAATTGCCGGCGCCATATACACAACTAGCTCGTCGACTAAACCCGCTTCAACAAATGCTCCCGCCAATGTAGCACCGGCTTCAACCAGTACCTCATTACATTGTTCTGATGATGCTAAATGACGCAATAGCCACTGCAAATCAATTTGCCCGTCATTATGTTGAGCCGTAAGCACGTCAGCGTTGGGCATATCACGCTCACCCTGAGTTACCCACAAGGTACGGCCAGACTGTTGTAAAATTTTAGCGCCAGGATCCATTTTTCCAGAGTTATCAAGCACCACGCGTAACGGTTGCTGCTTAACGATATCTGCAGCATTATCTAGGCCTAATTCACTTTCACGGACCGTCAAAGAAGAATCATCTATTTGTATTGAACCGATACCCGTAATAATGGCAGAGCTCTTAGCTCTTAATCGCTGTACATCGCCACGAGCTGCTGCTCCAGTAATCCATTGCGACTCTCCACTACTCATAGCTGTTCGCCCATCAAGGCTCATAGCTAATTTGACTCTAACCCATGGCATTCCGGTTTCCATGCGTTTAATAAAACCTGGATTCAATTCAGCCGCTTGCTTATCTAACAAACCAACACTGCAAGCAATACCTGCCTGCTGTAGCATTTTCATACCCCGTCCAGCCACTTCTGGGTTGGGGTCCTGCATGGCGCTTACAACTCGAGTAACACCAGCATTGATTAAGCCTTCAGCGCACGGAGGTGTTCTCCCATAATGGCTGCAAGGCTCTAATGTGACATAAGCGGTTGCACCCAAAGCCGCTTTACCCGCTTGCTTAAGTGCATTAACTTCGGCGTGCCCTTCACCTGCACGATAATGAAAACCTCTACCAACCACTTCACCGGCTTTCACTAAAACACAACCTACTCGCGGATTAGGGGCCGTGGTATACAACCCCTGCCTTGCAAGCTGGATAGCTTCAGCCATATAGGCAGTATCTTCTACACTCCAATCAGGCACCGCCTAGCCCTCGAGTACTTTATCTTTAGAGGCTCGAATCTTAGGCACTTGACCTTCAGGCGTCTCATCTTCAGACAGGCGTTCGATCTCTTCACGGAATTCGTTGATATCTTGGAAACTACGATAAACAGATGCAAACCTAACATAAGCAACTTGATCCAGCTTACGTAGCGCCGCCATCACCTCTTCGCCCAATTGGCGTGATGGTAACTCACGCTCGCCAGTGGCGCGTAAGCGGTGCTTTATATGGTTAATGCAGGCTTCGACAGCTTCAACGCTGACAGGACGCTTCTCTAACGCACGTTGAATTCCAGCACGGAGTTTGTCTTCATCGAAAGGTTGGCGCGACCCGTCTGCTTTGATTAGACGAGGCATGAGGAGTTCAGCAATTTCAAAAGTGGTATAGCGCTCATGACAGGCAATACACTCACGTCTTCTGCGAACCTGTTGGCCTTCAGCCACAAGGCGAGAGTCGACTACTTTGGTTTCATTGGCGCCACAAAAGGGACAATGCATAGTGAAATCCTGTCATTAAAGAGCGTAAGTAAAACAGTGAGTGTTTTACTCAAGATAAAGAGCGATGTGTATAACTAATTCATAACCCGTAACGCAAAAAAGGGCGACCTTTCAGTCGCCCGTCTATTCTACCTGATTTAGTGCTTATTTATAAACTGAAAAGCTATTTATAAACAGGGAAACGACTACAGATATCGAGCACTTGTGCTTTAACACGCGCACTCGTTTCTTCATTACCAATATCATCCAAAACGTCACAGATCCAGTTAGCTAACTGGGTTACTTCTGCTTCTTTAAAGCCACGACGTGTTACTGCAGGTGTTCCGATACGTAGACCCGATGTAACAAACGGTGAACGCGGATCATTAGGAACAGAATTTTTGTTCACTGTAATGTTGGCGCGACCTAGAGCAGCATCTGCATCTTTACCGCTGTAGTCTTTACCAATCAGATCCATTAAGAACAGATGATTCTCTGTTCCATCAGAAACAATGTTAATTCCACGAGACTTGAACGTCTCAGCCATTGCCTGTGCATTTTTTACAACCTGCGCCTGATATGACTTCCATTCAGGCTGCATTGCTTCTTTAAAGCAAACCGCTTTACCAGCAATAACATGCATCAGAGGGCCACCCTGAGACTCAGGAAAAACAGCAAAATTCAGCTTTTTCTGCAGGTCTTCATCTGCACGAGCAGACAAAATTAAGCCACCGCGCGGGCCGCCTAATGTTTTATGCGTGGTCGTAGTAACTACATCCGCTAACTGCATTGGTGATGGATATACACCAGCGGCAACTAAACCAGCAACATGTGCCATATCAACAAAAAGATATGCACCTACTTTATCCGCGATATCACGGAAACGTTGCCAATCAACGATTCCAGAGTAAGCAGAGAAACCAGCAACAATCATTTTAGGTTTGTGCTCAACCGCTAAACGCTCAACTTCAGCGTAATCGATTTCACCCGTTTCAGCGTTCAAACCATATTGAACTGCATTATAAATGCGACCAGAAAAAGACACAGCAGAACCGTGTGTTAAGTGGCCACCATGCGCTAGGCTCATACCTAAAATAGTATCACCTGGTTTGCACAGAGCCATAAAAACAGCGGCATTTGCTTGCCAGCCTGAGTGAGGCTGTCCATTTGCGTAAGTTGCATCAACAAGCTCACAAGCACGCTCCATGGCTAGCTGCTCGACAACATCCACATATTCACAACCGCCGTAGTAACGCTTGTTAGGATAACCTTCAGCATATTTGTTAGTCAGTACAGATCCCTGAGCTTCCATAACTCGCGGGCTGGTATAATTTTCAGAAGCAATTAGCTCGATGTGCTCTTCCTGACGTGTGGCTTCAGACTGCATTGCTGACCACAGATCAGTATCAAAATCGGCAATTGACATATCTTTGCTAAACATAGCTATCCCCTAAGTTACTGGTCTCACCCGGATGGCATCCGGCCTTAAAAAAAGGAGCGCATTATACTCTGAACTGAGGCCAAAACACACATGAAAGTCGATCACCTAGACAAGAAGAACATTCATCAACAGCCAATAGCTGATCATTAATCACGGAACATGCTAAGCTACGCGCCTTTCTACCTTGATAGCTGAGACTTTTAGAGATGGCTTTTATTCGCTGGTTCCTAGGTAAACTAATCCTGACAATTAATTTCCTGACAACACCTCGTGGACTCAAACGTACTAGTGACGAACAGGCACAAACCGATAAACAAACGCACCAATTGGCACTTTACCAATTTAATGCCTGCCCTTTTTGCGTCAAAGTACGTCGCGCCATGAAGCGCTACTCGCTTAATATTGAACTGCGCGATGCCAAAAACAATGAAATGTTCCGCCAAGAACTCCTAGAGCAAGGAGGGCGTATCAAGGTACCTTGCCTACGCATCACTAATGATGATGGCGGCGTGAGTTGGATGTATGAATCCAATGACATCATTCGCTACCTCGAACAAAAGTTTGTAAATACAAAAACCTAAAAATCACGGCCCTTATAAATGAGAGCAAAAGTAGAGCCCTAATTACTTTGCTCTCTTTTTCATGGTAAACAGCCCACTTAATTACCGTTACCGATAGTATTTCCAAACGTCGGATTACGCGAGTTCAGTTGCCCGCAACTCGTTACTCCTTTATTGTTTACCTTTTATGCAAAATGCTCTCAACAAGATAATACTTGTCAACGGCTCAGCTTTTATAGATCCGTCCTAGACACGAATTTGAAAATATAAGTTCATCTTAATATTTTCAGATAATGTTGAGCGGCATGTTAACCGATACGATACGCTGAGGACTTATGGCACAGTACGTTTATACAATGAATCGTTTGGGGAAAATCGTTCCTCCAAAACGTCAAATTCTTAAAGATATTTCACTCTCTTTCTTTCCAGGTGCCAAAATCGGTGTACTCGGCCTCAATGGTTCAGGTAAATCCACTCTTCTTAAAATCATGGCTGGAGTCGATACTGACTTTATCGGTGAAGCCCAGCCAATGCCGAATCTCAATGTAGGCTACCTACCGCAAGAACCTGAACTTGATGATACAAAAACTGTACGCGAAATTGTCGAAGAATCAGTTTCTGATGTGAAAAATGCGCTGACAGAGCTTGATCAAGTTTATGCTGCTTATGCAGAGCCTGATGCGGACTTTGACGCGCTGGCCAAAAGACAGGGCGAGCTTGAAAACCTGATAGAAGCCAAAGACGGACATAACCTAGAAATTGCATTGGAACGCGCTGCTGATGCCATGCGCCTGCCACCCTGGGATGCTAAAGTAGAGCATTTATCGGGCGGTGAACGCCGTCGTGTCGCATTGTGCCGATTGCTACTTGATAAGCCAGACATGTTATTACTGGATGAGCCTACCAACCATTTGGATGCTGAATCCATTGCCTGGATCGAACGTTTCTTACAGGAATATCCAGGCACTGTGGTTGCGATTACCCATGACCGTTATTTTCTGGATAATGCAGCGGGCTGGATTCTTGAATTGGACCGTGGACACGGCATTCCATATGAAGGAAATTACTCATCATGGCTTGAACAGAAAGAGCAGCGTTTAGCGCAAGAATCTAAACAAGAAGCCTCTCACCAAAAAGCCGTCAAATCTGAACTTGAATGGGTTAAACAAGGCCAGAAAGGCAGACAAGCCAAGTCTAAAGCACGCCTAAAGCAGTTCGAAGAGATGAACTCTCGCGAATTCCAGGCACGCAATGAGACGCAAGAAATCTACATTCCACCGGGACCACGCCTCGGAACACAGGTCATTGAACTGCATAATGTTTCCAAAGCATACGGCGATAAACTGTTGTTTGAAAACCTGACAGCGACTATTCCCCAAGGGGCAATCGTTGGAATCATCGGGGGCAATGGTGCGGGTAAATCGACTCTCTTCAAAATGATTGCAGGTGAAGAAACCCCGGATTCCGGTGAAGTCATCATCGGCAGTACCGTGAAGCTGGCTTATGTTGATCAGATGCGCGAACTCAACGGCGAGAACACAGTTTGGCAAGAACTCTCCGATGGACAGGATATTATCACCATCGGAAATTATCAAACACCATCACGCGCCTATTGCGGTCGTTTCAACTTCAAAGGCTCCGATCAACAGACACGGGTGGGCGATCTTTCCGGTGGCGAGCGCAACCGCCTGCATTTAGCGAAGCTACTGAAGGAAGGTGGCAACGTACTGTTATTGGATGAGCCGACAAACGATTTGGATGTTGAAACATTACGCGCACTGGAAGAAGCTATATTGGCGTTTCCTGGTTGTGCCGTCGTTATCTCGCATGACCGCTGGTTCCTAGACCGCGTATGTACACATATGCTGGCCTATGAGGGTGATTCTCAGGTCGCTTTCATTGAAGGCAACTACACCGAATACGCCGAAGACTATAAAAATCGCCACGGAAAGGCCCATCAACCAGAGCGCATTAAATATAAGCGTATAACCTAGTAACATCTCTAACAAACAACCAGCGCTGCTGGTTGTTTGCTCTCTGCGCACTATACTTTTTAGCTCAATATACCTACTTACTATCGATTATAAGTATTTTCTCAAATTCATCAGCGGGTACCGGCCGACTGAACAAATACCCCTGGGCATAATCGCATTGCTGCTCCAATAACAGCTGGTACTGCTCTTCTGTTTCAACGCCTTCGGCTATCACCTTAAGCCCAAGCCCCTGTCCCATCGCGATAGCAGCACCAACAAGCTGAAGGTCAGCTTGATCGACCGTAATATCGTTAATAAAGCTCTTATCAACCTTTAACGTATCAAACGGGTAGCTGCGCAAATAACTCAATGATGAATATCCAGTACCAAAATCATCCATGGAAATACCTATTCCCATTCTATTCAAATCGGACAGCGCTACATCTATCATGGCATGTCCTGTCATCAGTACCCCTTCGGTAATCTCAAGCTCGAGACCAGAAGCGGGAAAGCTAAAACGCTCTAGCAAGTCACGAATAAATATTACAAGCCCTGCATCTCGAAATTGGCGGGGGGAGATGTTAACCGCGATTTGAAAGTTAGACGAATACTCTTTACGCCATCCAGATGCAACAGTAACAGCCTGCTCTAATACGTATCGACCAATAGCTACAATTAAACCTGTCTGTTCTGCGATGGGGATAAACTCATCTGGCGTCACCTGCCCCAGGACTTCATTATTCCAACGTAGCAATGCTTCTGCACCAATCACTTTACGCTTTTTCAAATCAACGACAGGCTGAAAGTGCACTTGAAACTCATTTTTTCCAAGCGCTGCACGTAACTGCTCCTCAATGAGCAAACGACGCGCGACATCTTCGTTCATTTGTTGTGTATAGAAATTATAGGTATTACGACCTTGCTCTTTTGAGTGGTACATAGCCGCATCAGCCTGCCTTAATAGCTCCGCAGGTGTTAAACCATCCGTAGGATAAACAGACACACCAATGCTTACAGTAGAAACTAGTTCTCTCCCCTTCAACTGAAACGGAGCTCTAAACTGTTCTAATAACTTTTCTGCAATCTGGGCAATAATGGCATCATTTTCCAACTGATCAATAAGAACAATAAATTCATCACCACCTAAACGACCAATGACATCTACATCCCTAACAGCGGCTCTCAAACGTAAAGCAGCCTCTACTAGCAACTCATCGCCGATTTGATGCCCTAAAGTATCATTAACTTTTTTGAAATCGTCTAAGTCTAAAAAGAACACGGCAACTTGTGTTGCTGCACGCTTAGTTTCTTTGAGCATTTGTGACAGTCTATCGAGTGATAAAAACCGGTTAGGTAAGCCTGTTAAGCTATCAAAGTGAGCTTGGTAGAGTATTCTCTCTTCTTGGTCTTTTTGTTGTGTAATATCCTGTTTTACAGCCAAGTAGTGTTTCAAATCTCCTGCTTCATTGATAACCGGCGCTATATGCGCCTGTTCCCAAAATAACTGTCCGTCTTTCTTTTTATTTTGAAACTCTCCCTGCCATGACTCCCCAGCAGCCAACGCAGCCCATAGTTGCTGGTATTTAACGTCAGGCGTGGAGCCCGATTTAAGTAAGCTACTAGATTGACCAACGACTTCATCACTACTGTAGCCAGTCACTCGCTCAAACATGCTGTTAACATATTCTATGTTGCCATGGATATCGGTTAGCACCACAGAAACCGGGCTTTGCTCTACCGCTTGAGAGAGCGTAATAATGCGTTCTTCCGCACGTTTCAGCGCCGTTAAATCCAAGTCAATGCAGTACATCTCAGGCTCATTATTCACACCCGTAATCATGACATGGCTGGTGAATACTGAAATCGGTGAACCGTCAGCCTTTTGCAATATCATTTCTGATGCTGGGGTCACAGTGCCCCCAGCCACCCAGCGGTTGACCTCTTCTATCACGGGGTCTCTAATTGCATCAGGTATAATTAAATCTTCAAGCTTTTTCCCTAAGGCACTTGCTGTCGAGTAGCCATATACGGTTTCACTGGCATCATTCCAAAAAATCACATTACGATCTTTATCATAACCTTGAACGGCAATCGCTGGCATATTCTCAAATACACGCCTAAATCGTACTTCGCTTTGCCATAAGCGCTGCTCTGCCATTTTCCGCTCAGTTATATCCTTTATAAATACGAAAAACTTACCACCGTTCTCAGCCCAATATGTCGCATTCACTTCAACATCAAATACTGAGCTGTTTTTACGACAGTGTTGACTACTAAAGCGCTGCTCTTTTTGATTAATAATTTGCTGAATATGCTTTTCAGTCATCTGAGCGGTTTCAATAGCCACTAGCTCATTAATATGCATACCTAAAAGCTCAGTAATGCTGTAACCAGACATCACCGAATATGCTTCATTTGCGTCTTGAACAATACCTTCAGGTGAGACAATTAAGAACCCATCTAAAGCGGTACTTAATACATTGCGATAAGTATTTTCATTCCTGCGTAATAGCTCCTCTGCTCTTTTCTTTTCGGTAACATCCCTACCAATACCTATCAGGCCATAAAGCTTACCGGCCTCACCGTAAAAAGGTGTTTTTAATGTATCCAGAAGAATCTCTCGTCCATCGGGATGCATAACTACTTCATCATTTGTACGATGCTGGCCAGACAACAACATCTCTTGATCTTTTTGTCGGAAAAAAATCGCCTGCTCATGATCAAAAAAATCGTAATCAGTCTTACCTATAATATCCTCTTCACTCGCACCTAAAAGTTCAGCCGTGGCTTTATTACAGCCCAGATAACGACCATCTACTGTTTTATAAAAAATAAAATCGGGAATGCTATCTATAAGACGCTTAAGTAAGCCTCTTTCGCGATCCAATAAAATTTTATGCTCAAGAAGGTCAAACTCTGCTTTGCGTCTATCTTTTTGATGCTTCAGCAACATGCCTAACAGCATTGTTCCAAAGGGATAAATAATAAGTAGAGGAGGGGCGATAGCCATAATAATGGTATAGCGCATCTCGGCAGGCATTAAAAACATACATAATAAAATATCAATCTGGACACTCAAGCCCAATAAATAGAGCCAGCCCCAACTCATCTCTTTCGTATATCGTAGGCTCCAGTAACGCCATGCCAAACCAATGAGACCACTCGAGACAATAACTAATGAACCCACATAAATACCAGCGCCACCTTGAAAAAGGCGTAAGCACACTGTCATAGCCACAGCAATTAACGTTGGAACAAAACCAAAATACAGACCACATAAACTGATCAATACCCAACGGGTATCGAAAAACACACCAGGACTCAGCTCCCAAGGCGTTAACATCACAGAGATACCTATGATGCCGACTAAAATACCCGTCAATACGTTGCGTAGTGTTTTATTGGCGAGGTTATGTAAGCCTAGCGAATCATAAATAACGCCAAGCGCCAGCAATAAAACAGCATTATTCAATAACCCTGCAAAGCTAGTCATCTAAGTTTACACACCGAATTAGTTTCCATAATAATAGTGTAGTTGATCATCTACGCTAATAGCGATTTTCGCTCTATACTAAATTATAAGCATTTGACAAATATCTGGAGCACAAAGTGGAAGAGTCTATTCAACACCCACAAAATCGACGCAAGTTCACCAGGATTCATTTTGATGCGCAGTGCACACTGCAATCGCCAGATGGAGAATGGCCAGTCAAACTAATCGATATTTGTTTAAAGGGTGCACTAGTTGAGAGCCATACTGTTATCCCTCTCAGTATTGGCAACTTAGTTGAGTTGAAGATAATACTCGACGGTAATGATGTGGTTATTACAATGCCGGCGCGAATAAACCACCGAGAAGATAACCACCTTGGATTTCAAGCAATGAATATGGAGCTTTCAAGTATCAGCTACTTACGCAGGCTTGTAGAGCTCAATTTAGGTGATCCAGCCCTACTAGAGCGAGAACTGGTTCACCTTTATAAGGTTTAACAAAACGCTTAAGAATTACAGTGCATCCAACGCGTCAGCTAAGCGGCTGACGCCAACTACCTCCATTCCTTTTACTACATCTTTAGGCACATTACCTTTTGGCACAATCGCTCGTTTAAACCCATGTTTAGCGGCTTCACGAATACGTTCTTGTCCATTGGGTACAGGACGGATCTCACCCGACAAGCCCACCTCACCAAAAACCATTAAGTCTTGCGGCAAAGCCCTATCTCTGTAACTAGAAACAACAGCAAGCAACAATGCTAAATCAGCACTCGTTTCAAGCACTTTCACGCCACCCACAACATTCACAAAAACATCTTGATCACCCGTTTGCAAACCACCATGGCGATGCAAAACAGCCAACAGCATTGATAAACGGTTGCCATCTAGTCCAACCGCTACACGCCTTGGGTTATTCATATGCGACTGATCAACTAATGCCTGGATCTCGACCAACAAAGGTCTTGTACCCTCCCAGACCACCATCACAACGCTGCCAGGGCTCGCCACTTCGCCACGACTAAGGAAGATGGAGCTAGGATTTTTCACCTCTCTGAGCCCTGTTTCCAACATAGCAAATACGCCCAATTCATTTACGGCCCCAAAGCGATTTTTATGTGAACGCAAAGTCCTAAAGCGACTGTCCGAAGAACCTTCCAACTGCAGAGAGCAATCAATCATATGCTCTAGTACTTTGGGCCCTGCTAAGGAACCATCTTTTGTGACATGTCCTACTAAAAACAACACGCATCCTGTTTGCTTGGCAAAGCGCGTCAAGTCCGCTGCAGACTCTCTAACCTGCGAAACAGAACCAGGTGCTGACTGTACGTCAGCCATATGCATCACCTGAATAGAGTCAATAACAATCACTCTAGGCTTCAACTCAGTGGCCACTTGGCACACAGACTCAACACTGGTTTCAGAGAGCATTTTCAGTTGCTCCGCTTTTAAACCTAAACGGTGTGCACGCATTGCGACTTGCTGCAGAGATTCTTCACCTGTCACATACAGTGCAGGCATTTTCTCAGCCAAGTAACACATAATTTGTAATAGCAATGTACTTTTACCTGCACCCGGGTGCCCACCCATTAGGATAGACGAGCCAGGCACCAACCCTCCACCCAATACACGATCAAGCTCCTCAGCACCTGTACTAAAACGAGGCATATCGGCGAGGTCAACATCGGCCAAGCGCATAACTCGCTGACTCGCTTGCCCTGCATAACCATCAAACCGAGGCTTAGCCGCGGTGCTTTGTACTGCCCCTAATCGTACTTCACTTAAAGTATTCCATGCCTGACAAGCTGAACATTGCCCTTGCCACTTAGTAAAATCAGCGCCGCATTCATTGCAAACATAAGCCGTTTTGGCTTTCGCCATGTTGTTCTCCCTTTACTGTATGAGGAGCATTCTACCCAACCTGCACACTTCTCATAAAGCATTAGTCTGTTTCGCTTTTAATTTGTCGGGGATAACCTTTACAATCGAACTACTATTTTTATCGTATTATCTAACTAACGATAACAAGCCCTTAATAAAAAACACCCAAGGAGCGCTACATGAAACTGGAAACCATTGCCGTTCACGGCGGTTATACGCCAGATCCAACAACTAAAGCAGTTGCTGTCCCTATTTACCAAACAGCTTCATATGCGTTTGATGATGCTCAACACGGTGCAGACCTATTTGATTTAAAGGTCCCTGGTAATATTTATACACGCATCATGAACCCAACCACTGATGTTTTAGAAAAGCGCGTAGCTGAACTAGAAGGAGGCATCGCTGCATTAGCCGTTGCTTCTGGTATGTCTGCCATTACTTATACCATCCAAACACTAGCTGAAGTGGGCGACAACATCGTTTCTACTAGTGAACTATATGGCGGTACGTATAATTTATTTGCTCACACCCTGCCACGCCAAGGCATCAAGGTTCGTTTTGCTAACAAAGATGATTTTGCTGCAATTGAAGCGCACATTGATGAACAAACCAAAGGCATATTTTGCGAGTCTATCGGTAACCCTTCAGGCGGCATTGCTGATATCGAAAAATTAGCAGAAATTGCTCATCGTCATGGCGTACCTTTGATTGTTGATAACACAGTCGCAAGCCCACTTATGTGGCGCCCTATTGAACAAGGTGCTGACATTGTTGTACATGCAGCTACCAAATACATGGGTGGACACGGTAACTCTTTAGCGGGTGTTATTGTAGATTCGGGTAAATTTCCGTGGGCTGACAACAAAGCGCGCTTCCCTCTATTGAACGAA
This sequence comes from Neptunomonas sp., assembly GCA_034110685.1. GTDB lineage: Bacteria > Pseudomonadota > Gammaproteobacteria > Pseudomonadales > Balneatricaceae > Neptunomonas. The sequence continues at coordinate 35,826 of JAWUYS010000011.1, read as the reverse complement.
CCAGATGCTTCATATCATGGTGTTGTTTACACAGAAGCCTTTGGTCCTGCAGCATTTATCGGTCGCTGTCGCGTTGTTCCATTGCGTAACATGGGTGCAGCGCTATCTCCTATGAATGCTTTTCTGATTCTACAGGGTATAGAAACGCTGGCGCTTCGTATGGAGCGTGTTAATACTAATACTCAAACAGTTGCTGAGTATTTAGAAGGCCACGATCAAGTTGCTTGGGTGAACTATGCAGGCCTAGAAAGCCATAAAGATCACGCATTGGCGAAAAAATATATGAAGGGTCAAGCGTCTGGCATTTTAAGCTTTGGCGTCACTGGTGGCCGCGAAGCTACCCGTAAATTCTATGATGCGTTAGCGGTATTTGTACGCTTGGTTAATATTGGAGATTGTAAGTCACTCGCTTCAATTCCGGCCGAAACAACGCATCGCCAGCTCAATGATGAAGAGCTCAAATCTGCTGGTGTTGCACCAGAAATGATCCGCTTATCTCTTGGTATTGAGCACATAGACGATCTACTTGCTGACCTTGAACAAGCACTAGCTAGTACTAAGTAAAAGCTTAATGCTTGTATTACCTATCCCCTGCAGTAAAAATCTGCAGGGGATACTTCAAACAAGATTAATCATTTGGCGCCAGCAAGCTGATCAATCGACTCCACAGCTTCGTGGTAACCCGACTCAATAAGACTCGGTTCAGATATACAAAAATTCAGATCTCTTACTAAGCCGTTATCTAAACCATACACCCACGCATGTACAGAAAGTTCTTGCCCTATTCCCCATGCTTCTTGGGCAATGGTGGTATTACATACATTGTAGGCTTGCTCAATTACATTAAGCTCACATAAGCGCTCTAAATACTCGGTCTGATCAGTCCAAACCGACAATAAATTACGATGCTTAGTATCAATATCACGAATATGACGTAACCAGTTATCAATCAAACCATGTGGCTTTGTCTCAATAGCAGCGCGCACACCACCACAGCCATAGTGCCCTACCACCATAATATGCTTCACTTTTAATACGGTTACTGCATATTGAATAACTGATAGGCAATTCATATCAGTATGAATAACAAGGTTTGATACATTTCGGTGAACAAAGATATCACCTGGTAACATTCCAACGATTTCATTGGCAGGTACACGGCTATCCGAACAACCAATCCATAAGTAGTCAGGTGCTTGCTGTTTCGCTAATGTAGCAAAAAAATCTGGATTCTCTTCCGTAATTTTGTCAGCCCAAGAACGGTTACTATCAAAAAGGTGCTGTAATTTTTTCATATTAATCCGTAAAAGTTAGGTATTAAGATTCAGGCATAAAATCCCATGTGTAAAAGCTGATTAATAAAAAGGGACAGTAAAGTCCCTTTTTATTATTAACGCATATTATCAGCCTGTATCAGACATGATATTTGGCGCTGAGTTCATGCACCGCATCAACAAATACTTTGGCATGCTCAGGATCAGCAAACTGATGTATGCCATGCCCTAAATTGAATACATGGCCATTACCTGTACCAAAACGTTGCAAGATATCCGCAACTTCCTGTCGAATACGTTCAGGCTGTGCATACAAAACAGACGGATCCATATTACCTTGCAAGGCAACTTTATCACCTACACGACGGCGTGCGTCATCGATATCCGTAGTCCAATCAAGGCCCAGTGCATCCGCACCGGCGTCAGCCATCACTTCTAGCCACTGACCACCATTCTTTGTAAACATAATTACCGGTACTTTACGGCCGTCATGCTCACGAATTAAACCAGAGATGATTTTGCGCATGTAATCTAACGAAAAGGCTTTATACATATCACCGCTAAGCACGCCTCCCCAAGTATCAAAGATTTGCACGGCCTGAGCACCGCTCAAAATTTGCTCGTTAAGGTAATTCGCAACTGACTGCGCCAGCTTATTTAACAGCTCATGCAGTACTTGTGGTTCAGCGTACATCATCTTTTTAAGATGACGAAAATCTTTTGAAGAACCACCTTCAACCATGTAGGTTGCTAGTGTCCATGGGCTTCCAGAAAAGCCAATCAATGGCACCCGGCCTTTCAATTCTGAGCGAATTTCTTTAACTGCATTCATTACATAATCAAGATCTGTGGCAGCGTCTGGCACTTTTAACGCTTCAACATCTTTCTCAGTACGAACGACTTTTTTGAAACGCGGGCCTTCTCCCTCTTCAAAATACAACCCCAAATCCATTGCATCAGGGATTGTCAGAATATCAGAGAACAGAATTGCAGCATCAAGATCAAAGCGCTCTAGCGGCTGAAGCGTTACTTCACACGCTAGCTCACGGTTCTTACAAAGACTTAAAAAGTCTCCTGCTAGCGCACGTGTTGCTTTATATTCTGGTAAATAACGTCCCGCCTGTCGCATCATCCAAACAGGTGTAACATCAACGGGTTCACGCAAGAGCGCACGTAAAAAGCGGTCGTTTTGTAATTCAGCCATGTCTATTTCAGCCATCTAAAGTTTCTTTCAATGGGGGCGTATTCTACCGATTTTTAAGAGAAAATGCGCTCTAATTAGACGACCAACATCAAAGAAGCTATCGCGAACTCTATTTAATTCCCATGGAACCATTGAAATTTTACTGTACAATTATCAATCAGTACGGTTTTTCAAACAGACGCCGACTTAATTATAAATATAACAAACACAGTTCCTACAACGGCAAGCACTATCGTGACGACAACAGAGTTGCTGACATTACCTGACACCGCCAATAACCATGACCATAAGTACCACCAGCTGGTTTTTGGATTAGAAGGCAATACTGAGTTTGATATTCAAGGTCGCGGGGCTAATGTGGGCCTTGGCAAAGGCTGCTTAGTTCCGTCTGCAACAGAACATGCTTTTTGCGGTATGGGAGACAACCGTATTGTTGTGATCAATATCGAAACAGCAAAATTACACTCTGCCACATTACAAACACAAGTATCTCGTCTATTTGATAAAGCTTCATACTTTTCACTAGACAGCCAAAGACAAGTATTACTTCAAGCTATTTGCCAAGAAATAAAGCAAACACCGGCCAACTCTCCTCTACTGCAGGCATGTGGTAATACCTTACTGCTTTCTATGCAAAACCTTATGAACGAGCCCTCACCACGGCGAAGTAACATACAAATTGATTTAGCAGCGCTAGACCTTTATATCCAACTCCACATGCATCGAAAAATCTCTATTGCAGAACTCGCCGGAAGCGTGTTTTTAAGCCCAAGCCATTTTCATAGCTGCTTTAAAGAAAAAGCAGGCATCACACCTCATCAATATGTATTACGAAAACGTTTAGAGCGAGGAAAAGAGAAGTTAGCCGCCGGTTGGACAATACTGCAAACTGCTGAACATTGCGGTTTTAGTAGCCAGAGCGCTTTCACACATGCATTTCGTGACCATTTTAATATCACGCCAGCACGCTGCCAAAAAACCATCATTGAGTATTAATAAAACAGCAGATGAGCCACACACCGCCTTGAGCTTTAAAGAAGATTTAAACAAAAAACGCCGTTGAAATTCAACGGCGTAATACTTTAGCTAATCGCATTATATCTATGTATGAAGCAATAGCTTATTTCAGGTTCTCAGCAACCCAACTAAATACTTCAGGATAAGGCTCAGGAAAGCTTGAAGCCAGCTGACCCAAAGATGAATTCAGCTGCTGCGAGTCATTCAACGTAAGGTTGATATGCCCTACCTTACGCCCTACTCGAACCTCTTTTCCGTACCAATATAATTCAGCGCCTTCAACAGCAAGCCAGTTGTCATTGCGATCAACACCAATCAAGTTAATCATCACTGACTGGCCTTTCACTACGGCTTTGCTCATTGGCAAACCTGCGACAGCCCGAATATGCGATTCAAACTGGCTGATACTCGTTCCGGACTGCGTCCAGTGCCCACTGTTATGTACACGTGGAGCGAGTTCATTCACCATCAAGTGGTCTCCGACACGAAAGCACTCCATCGCCATCACACCCACATACTCAAGAGACGTCAGCAGTTTACCCAACATCTCTTCGGCTTCTGCCTGAACACCCGACAAGCGCTCTAATGGAGCAATAGATGCCATCAGTATGCCATTAACATGCAGATTCAGCGCTAGCGGGTAAAAATACAAATTCCCCTCTTTATCTCTAGCACCGACAAGAGATACCTCTTCATCAAAAGGTATTTTCTGCTCTGCGATTGCTTCTTGATGCCAACCTTCAGGAACTTCAGTGCCCTCTGGTTGCTTCAGCCAATATTGACCACGGCCATCATAACCACCCGTGCGACGCTTTAAGAGTACGGTTTCACCTAATGACTGATAAAGCGTTTGAGCTTGAGTATCAGAGTCCACCAGCTGCCACGGCGCTGTAGCAATCTGCAATTCATCAAGTAGCTGTTTCTGCGTGAAGCGGTCAGCTAAACGAGGAAACACCTCTCGGTTAATAAAGTGAGGATGATTTGACAGTGCAGTAGTTGCATTCGTTTCAGGCCACAGCTCTATTTCAGCAGTGACAACGTCATCATCTGCCAACTCAACACTCTGGGACTGATTAAAATCAACCGGTACCACCTCAACATTTAACGGCGTTGCCGCATGGCGCATCATTGCTCCCAGCTGACCTGCACCCAATACCCATACTTTACTCATTAGACTTCTCGTGGATCAGGGTTTTCTAAAATATTATCTGTCTGCGCCTTACGAAATGCTTCCAAACGCTGCCCTAGTTCCGTATCCACATTCGCCAGAATCTGTGCGGCCATCAAACCTGCGTTAAAAGCACCGGCAGCACCAATGGCTAACGTACCTACAGCAATACCTTTTGGCATCTGAACAATTGATAGCAAGCTATCCATACCGTTCAGCGCTTTGCTTTGCACAGGAACACCCAAAACAGGTAAGCGTGTTTTTGAAGCAACCATGCCAGGTAAATGTGCGGCACCACCTGCACCTGCAATAATTACCTGATAACCAGCATCAACTGCACCAGAGGAAAAAGAAAATAGCTTATCCGGCGTACGATGTGCTGAAACAACTTCTACATGGTGAGGTACCTGAAGCTCGTCAAGAATCTCGGTGGCTAATTTCATGGTATCCCAATCACTTTTAGAACCCATGATAATGGCGACTTTCGGTTGCATATAACTCGATCCGATCTAATTAATTGTACTGAAAAGAAGCGCTATCCCAAATAACGCCGCAAAAGCGGATCATAGCAAATTCCAGACAATTGATCGCTTAAAAACTGGAATTTTCCCCTATCACCTCCCATGTTTATAAAGAAAACATCCAAAAAAGACCTTAAAGGAAGGCAAAACAGAGCTTTTTACAAAACAACCCGAGCTTTTTACAAGACGAAAGCAGCCAGTTAACCATACAGTGGAACAATCGTGATATTCGTGACCCATGGCGCAGTTATCGCCCGCCCACATGTTTAGGGAGCATATTTATGTTCAAAGCCACCGACATTTTCAATCCTAGCTTTTTAGATCAACCACTCCCTCAAATTTGGGAGCTTATTTCCCCACTCTATTCGGTAGACGAAACTAGCTGGTTAAAAGAGTTGTTGCCATTGGCCACGCCTAACACGAATGAACGCCAACTGATCACTCAGGGTGCAACTACGCTAATCGAGCAAGTACGCGCAGATGATGGTGCCATTCATATGATTGACGCACTATTACTGGAATACAGCTTGGATACACGTGAAGGCATCCTTCTCATGTGCCTTGCCGAAGCACTCATGCGCATACCAGATGCAGAGACAGCCGACGCGTTAATTCGTGACAAGCTTTCAGTCGCAGACTGGAAGGCACATCTGCAAAACTCGGATTCCCTCTTTGTAAACGCCTCTACCTGGGGATTACTCCTGACCGGGAAAGTTGTATCGCTTGATAAAGATGAGGACGGCGAGCCTTCAAACGTCATTAACCGTCTCGTCAATAAAATGTCTGAACCTGTCATCCGTAAAGTGATGAACCAGGCTATGAAAATAATGGGCCATCAGTTTGTTCTGGGCCGCTCTATTAAAGAAGCACTAAAGCGTGGCCGTAGTGATCGCGACAAAGGTTATACCTATTCCTTTGATATGCTGGGTGAAGCAGCCCTAACATCGCAAGATGCTGATAAGTACTTCAATGACTATAAGCAGGCTATTACTGCTGTCGGGAAAGACAAGTACAAAGGAAACTCACCGAGACCAACGATCTCTATCAAGCTGTCAGCGCTTCACCCGCGATATGAGGTTAGCCAAAAAGCACGCGTATTAGGAGAGATGAGCGATAAGGTACTTGATCTTATCAGCCACGCTAGGTCCCTAAATGTCGGCATCACCATCGATGCAGAAGAAGCGGATCGTTTAGAATTATCTTTAGAACTATTCCAGCAACTATACCAACACCCAAAAACCCGTGGATGGGGAGAGCTAGGTTTAGTAGTTCAGGCTTACTCAAAGCGAGCATTACCCGTTTTAGCTTGGCTAGCCGCTTTAGCAAAAAGCCAAGGGGATCGTATTCCATTACGCTTGGTAAAAGGTGCTTATTGGGATAGTGAGATCAAAAGCTGTCAACAGCGTGGCTTAAGCGGATACCCTGTTTATACGCGCAAAGAAGCAACCGACACCGCCTACTTAGCATGCGCGCGATTCCTGCTATCTGAAAATGTACGTGGTCATATTTATCCACAGTTTGCCAGCCACAATGCTCATACTGTTGCTTCTGTCATTGCTATGGCTGTGCACGATGAGTACGAGTTTCAGCGCCTACACGGCATGGGTGATGCTCTTTATAATACGGTTATCAAAACGAACAATGTCGCCGTTCGTATTTATGCACCGGTAGGTAACCACAAAGATCTGTTGCCTTACTTAGTTCGCCGCTTATTAGAAAATGGGGCCAACAGCTCCTTTGTTCATCGTTTAGTCGATGCTCGCTGCCCTATTAGTGAACTAGTGGATCACCCAGCCGATGTCTTGGCAGCACGAAAATCACTGGCCAACCCTTATATTCCACTTCCTGCAGAACTCTTTAGTGGTGAGCGTAAGAACTCTTACGGTTACAACATTGAAATTGATGCTGAGTGGAACAGCTTTAAAGCGATGATTCAGCCATTTATGGCAACTACCTGGCAAGCAGGTCCGATTATTAATGGTGAAGTGATATCTACAAATACCACACCCTTTAGCATTGTTGCCCCATACGATCACAATCAGACCGTAGGACAGGTTAATTTCGCAAGTGCTTCGCATGTCGATCTTGCTCTTAAACACGCTAAAAAAGCCTACCCTGCATGGCGCGATACACCAGTAACCGAGCGTGCCCAAGCTTTAGAGCGCTTAGCCGACTTACTAGAAGCCAATTACGGTGAGTTAATGGCACTATGTCATCGTGAAGCGGGAAAAACCTTACAAGATGGAATCGACGAAGTTCGTGAAGCCGTTGATTTTTGCCGTTACTACGCAGTCCAAGCTCGCTTGGCGATGAGTGAAACAGAAACGCTACAGAACTTTGACCATTCCACATTAGAAATAAGCCGCCAAGGGCGTGGTGTGTTCGTCTGTATATCACCATGGAACTTCCCCCTAGCAATATTCCTAGGGCCAATAGCAGCAGCTTTAGCTGCAGGTAACACTGTTGTCGCCAAACCTGCCGAACAAACTAGTCTGATTGCCTTTCGCGCTGTTCAACTGATGCTTGAGGCAGGCATTCCAGCAGGAGCGATTCAGCTACTTACCGGTGAAGGAGCGACACTAGGTGAGCCATTAACTTCTGACAAACGTGTTGCTGGCGTGGCCTTTACTGGTTCAACAGGGACTGCGCAGCGCATTAACCGTTCATTAGCTAAGCGCCAAGCAGAGCCTGTTCCATTTATCGCCGAAACTGGCGGCCAGAATGCCATGCTAATCGACTCAACATGCCTACCTGAACAGGTCGTACGCGATGTTGTACGCTCAGCTTTTGCATCTGCCGGGCAACGCTGCTCCGCATTACGCGTGTTGTTTGTCCAGCAAGACGTAGCTGATCGTATTATTCCAATGTTACGTGGAGCGATGCAAGAAAGCAGCGTTGGCAATCCTGAATACCATCACACTGATGTGGGGCCTGTCATTGATAAAAGAGCGCAAGCCGGGCTTTTACGCCATATTGAGAACATGAATAAAAACGCCTCTCTGATTGCTCAAACGCCGCTCCCATTTGATTCTGAGAAAGGTACTTTTATTGCACCAAGTGCATTTGAAATCTCAGGAATCGAGCAGTTATCTGAAGAACAGTTCGGACCGATTCTTCACGTGGTTCGCTATAAAGCTTCTGAGCTGGATAGCATCATTGATAGCATCAATGCCAGCGGTTTTGGTTTAACCCTTGGTGTACATACTCGTAACGAAACCACCGCTAATCACATTACGCATCGCGTCCGTGCCGGCAACATTTATATCAACCGAGACCAAGTAGGCGCAGTAGTCGGTGTTCAGCCCTTTGGTGGCCAAGGACTCTCAGGAACAGGTCCTAAAGCGGGTGGACCACACTACTTAAAACGTTTCACTCGTGAAGTTCGAAAGACTCAGTCTCAAAGCACCCACATTTCAAACACTCAAAACCCCTTAAATAGCCAAGCGTGAGCAGGAGATAAATATGACTAACCCAACATTAGCGAGCGCTGTAAAAACTGCAGAATCTGCCTGGGAAGCTTGGAATACATTAGGTGCTACAGCCCGAGTAGCATTGCTTAGTATCGCGGCTAAAGAACTTAACCAACCCTTAGTTAACTGGCTCCTGTCACGAGTCACTAACACTATGCCAGACACTGTCCATTTACCAGGGCCTACAGGCGAAGCGAACAGCCTGCATTGGAGTGGACGCGGGCTTATTGGTATTTACTCAGGCACGCCCCCTTCACAGGATGATGAGACGGTTCTGGCTTATGAAACAGCGATAGCTGCACAGTTATTCACAGCACTGGCAACCGGAAACACAGTGGTTCTGCAGTCATCCAATACATATATGCACCGCTTACATTCAGCACTATTGTACGTTGGAGTACCAGCTGATGTCGTTCAAATCAGCAGTGCATCAATAGAAGAGCTAGCCCGTCATGAAGCCTTTCATGCCTATGCTTTTTGTGGACAGGTTGCCGATGTAATAGCGCTCAATACACAACTAGCACAACGAGACGGCATGTTAGCGCAGCTGATTGCGGAAACAGATTTTAATGCTTATGCGACATTAACTAGCCTTGATTATTCTTGGCGTTTTGTCACAGAAAGCACTCTCTCAGTGAACACCACTGCGGTAGGAGGTAATGCGACGTTATTGGAGCTTGGTGGCAAGAGCGACTCGTAATCTCAAAAAATGCTTATCGTCATATCCAAAAGTATAACGATAAGCGTATGATCCACGGCTTATTTTCGCCCTCTCCAAAATAGGCCGATTCTAATAAAAACTCTCAGACTCAACACGAGGTGTGGTAAATGATCGCAAATAGCGGTGCCATTATTGGTACTTTTACGATTTATCTGGGGCTAATGCTTGCCATTGGTGTATATGCTTACCGACGTACAGCAAACTCTTCAGATTATTTTTTGGGTGGCCGTTCTCTAGGCCCATGGCCTGCTGCATTATCAGCGGGTGCTTCAGATATGAGTGGTTGGTTACTTTTAGGCCTGCCAGGTTATGCATTTTCATCTGGTTTAGAATCAGTTTGGCTAGGCGCAGGCTTACTCATAGGTACTTGGTTAAACTGGTTATTAGTAGCCAAGCGTCTACGAACTTATAGCATTGAAGCGGACGATGCACTGACTCTACCAGAGTTCTTTGCAAATCGTTTCGAAGATAAATCAAACCTATTACAGGTCATCTCTGCTTTCTTTATTTTGCTATTTTTCCTTTTTTACACAAGCTCTGGTTTAGTTGCCGGTGGAAAGCTTTTTGAGACCGTATTTGGGTTGGATTACACACTAGCTGTCATTATAGGTACCGTTTGTGTTGTGTCTTATACCTTATTTGGTGGCTTTCTGGCCGTATCTTGGACAGATTTAGTGCAAGGTTTATTAATGGCCGCAGCACTGGTTATTGTCCCCATTATCGCTATTCAGTCGGAAGGTGGTTTTGCTAACCTCTTTACTGCTCTAGAAGTTAAAAACCCAGAGCTGCTTACTATCTGGAACGATAGCAAGGGTGAACCGCTCACAGCCATCGCTATTATTTCACTCGCCGCATGGGGCTTAGGCTATTTTGGCCAACCTCATATCTTGGCGCGTTTTGCTGCGGTACGAAGTAATGCAGAGATCACAACGGCTCGCCGTATCGCGGTCGTGTGGTCTGGACTATCAATGGTCGGGGCTATCTTGGTAGGCCTTGCCGGCATTATCTATGTAGACAATCAACTAGGCGGAAACCTTGGCGACGGAGAGAAGATCTTCATGCTATTGGTCAACGCAATATTCCACCCTGTTGTTGCCGGTATTCTTTTAGCCGCTATTCTTGCAGCCATTATGAGTACAGCAGATTCCCAACTGTTGGTATCTTCTTCAGCACTGGCTGAAGATTTCTACAAACAGGTATTTCGTAAAGACGCATCGCAAAAGCAAGTTGTCATGGTTGGCCGCATTGCTGTAATAGGTTTATCCCTTGTAGCATTGATGCTAGCAATGAACCCTGATAGCTCTGTATTAGGATTGGTCTCTTATGCATGGGCAGGCTTTGGTGCTGCTTTTGGTCCAACGCTGATCTTAAGCTTGTACTGGAAACGCATGAATCGTTTTGGCGCATTGGCAGGTGTTATTGTCGGTGGCTTAACCGTTGTTATCTGGAAACAGATCAGCGGAGGTATTTTTGATGTTTATGAAATAGTTCCGGGTATTATCTTTGCTGCAGTATCAATCATCATTGTCAGCTTAGTAACAGCCGAACCATCAGAGTCGATTAAGCAACGATTTGATAGTTATCTCGGCAAGCTATAAAACTTAGTTATAGCCATATATAAAGCCTCGTAAATACGAGGCTTTTGTTTTTATTAGCGCACCCCACATAATCCTACAACACTTAACAGAAACATTATTTACCCCAATTTAGAAACTGCTCGGGGTTCTCAAGAACATCTTCGATCCGCTTGCGTAATAAGTCGGCAAACTCCATTGCGATCATCGATGACGGGGTTTCCGATGGAAACATTAGGCCTATGCGTAAATTTATATCTGGCTGAAAACGGCGAAATACTACCTTCTCAGCTTGTGCATAAGTGGTGTAACTGCTTGCAGATATAGGATCAACAATAGACACACCAAGCCCTCGTTCGACAAACTTAAGCGCGGGGATAAAGAAACGCGTTTGCAAACGTACGTTCATACGATAGCCACCAGCTTCAAACAGCTGCATCAAATCATGAAATACCATATGGTCTGGATGCAGAGTTATCATAGGCTCATCATCAAGCATTTCTGCTGTAATCACCTCCTGCTCTACCAATGGATGACCAACAGGTAAAGCACAAACACAAGGCAGTTCGAACATCCGATTTCTACCTAGCTTGGATTGGTGCGCGGATATCTCCGCCAGACCCAAGTCATATTGATTAGAAGCGACCCATTCAACCACTGCATCGGAGGTTCGAGTTTGCAAGGAGGCTTGCACCTTGGGGTGCTCGTCTAAAAAATCTGCCAAAATATCGGGAACGAAGAAATTAGACGGCCCAGGCATACAACCAATTCGAAGAAAACCATACTGTTTATTCTGTATATCCTGAACGGTCTGACTCACGTCCTGAATACGAGAGAAGATAGCTTCTACCTCTTTATAAAGATAGTGAGCCTCGGGAGTAGGATAAAGACGCTTCTTATGCCGTTCAAACAACTGAAAACCAATGTCGTTTTCCAGCGAGGAAATCATCATGCTCACCGCTGGCTGGGTTCGAAACAGCTGTTTGGCGGCTTGTGAAACCGAACCACTTAACATTACCGCCCGAAAGGCTTCCATCTGCTTGAGGTTCATTATTTCACCTTTAAATATTAGATATACTGATGAACAAGCCTAAAAATAGGCATTGAGTTATAATATTAGCAAGAATATAACGTATATAAGCATTTGATGCTTGCCCATATAATGCAGTATTAAGCCGCTAGGTTAGGAAAAATTAAATCAGAAAAAGTCGATGAAATAGCAAGGAAAGTTGAAGCGTAGGCAGTTGAGATATTGAATATAAATGGCAGGAGAGTAACAGAGAAAAGAAATTCAACGACAGCCCGATAACCAGAAAATACCGAGTGCCGTTGAAAATCAATCGTGACTATTATTTCTTAACTTTAGCAGCAGCCTCTTTCATGATGCCGTAAGTTTCTTTCATGTCACTAATCCATTCAGGCCCATGACGATAATCAACTATCGCACCAATGTTCTCGTAAGCAGCCAGTACTTTTGGATCTTTCATTGCTTTGGCAGTCGCAGCATTTAGTTTATCAACTACATCCTGAGGAACACCTTTTGGTGCAAATACACCAGACCAGCCTTCGAAGCTACCTTTTACGCCATAATCGGCAAATGTCGGCACTCCTGGGAACGCGTCCATTTTCTGGTTTATAACCAGTGCACGTGCACGATCAGCCTTAACATGAGGACCAAATGCAGGTGGGAATGACACTGCAGAATCAATGTGACCGCCGACTACTGAAACCATAGAGTCAGCAGCGCCTTTCGCATGAACATACTTAACCTTATAGCCCATCTGCTCTGCAATGATATTGGCTTGGATTGTTCCTGAAGACGTTGCGCCCCAAGAACCTTGAGTCACTCTTGTGCTCTTGGCACCAGCAACAAATTCATCAAAAGTCTTATAAGGACTGTCTTTTGCAACTACCACGGCTAGTGGCACAGAAGTCATTTTCACAACGGGAGTAAAGCTATCAAAGTTGTAAGGTGTTTTGCTGAAGTTAGGGGTTATTAACATGTTACTAAGGCCCGCATTAATCAACGTATAGCCATCTTTTTTAGCACGAGCAACGAACGATGTACCAACAATACCACCACCGCCTGTCTTATTAATAACAACCACCGGAACACCGAGCTCTTTTTCCACTGCGTCAGCCCAAATACGCGTGGTTAGATCAGAATCACCTCCCGCTCCCCAAGGAACGATAACATTGATCGGTTTCTCAGGATATTCAGCCAATGCTGCACCAGAAGCCAATGTTACAGCTAATGCTGCAGTAAGCGTCGCCAGTATTTTTTTAGAACTTTTCATACATACTTCCTTCGATTTATTTATATTTATATTTAACGGTTTTCATATGGTTTTGCGTCCTTAAGCAGAGGCTAGCAACATCTAAGTTACTGCCCTGCTAAGGAGTGTGTTTGGTTTTCATGCTCAGACAGCTTTATCCTCTAGTGCAGCAGAAGCGTTTGAAGTTTTTCGTCTTACTCGCATACTGGAGAAGACAAAGAATACAGACAGTGCGATAAACACCCATGAGAACGGGGAGGCAAAGAACAGATAATAATCAGTGCCAACGATAGACATTGCCTGATCTAAGTTTTGCTCTAAGAACGGTGTCAGAATAAAGCCAATGATAAATACTGCAGGGTTTAATCCGACCAATCTCATGCCGTAGCCCATTACGGTAAAAGCAATAAGAACCAAAATGTCATCCATATTTTGCCCAGCGGTGAAGGCACCGGTGAAAGCAAATACAGTCACACAAGGGAAAATATAATAACGACGCAACGATGCCATTTTCACAAAAAACTTAAACCCAGAGCGTGCGATCACCAAAAGGAATAGATCGGTAATCAAGAAACCGGCAAAAATCGCGTAGATAGTTTCTGTGTGCTCGAAAAAAATCATAGGACCAGGTGTCAGACCATGAATCAAAAAAGCGCCCATTAACAATGCTGCCACATCATCACCTGGGATACTCAATGTCAGCATTGGAATCATGCTAGAGCCACACACTGCGTTGTTAGCAGACTCTGCTGCTGCAATACCTTCAACTGAACCTTTACCGTACTCTTCAGGCTTTTTAGCGGTGCGTTTTGCTTCACCATAGGCAATGAACGCCGCAGTACTAGAACCTAAACCTGGCAGTGCGCCTACAAAGGTACCAATACCACTGGATTTTAGAATGGTGCTGAACACCCCACGAAACTCCTTAAAACTGATACGGTTGTCAGCAGGATTAGGGGAGTGAGTAATCGTCATCTCATGATGTGGAACCAGGCGCCGTTTAATAACATTGAATACCTCAGGCATAACTAAGATGCCGATCAGCATTGGCGTAAAGGTAAAGCCACCCATCAGTTCGGTATAACCAAAAGTGAAGCGTGCGGCACCGGTGATGGTAGACATGCCGACCATAGCAAACAGCATACCTAAACAGCACGATAGTAAACCACGAGGAAGGGACTCCCCAGCCATAGAACCAATAACAGTAAAAGCAAACAGCAGCAGGAACACTTTCTCAATAGGGCCGGCTTGTAACGAGATCAACGAGATGGGAGCTGCCACTAAAATCAGTACTAATGTTGCCAGCATTTCACCTGTGACAGAGGCAAATAAGGACATGTCGAGCGCCTTGCCTGCCTTACCAGCTTTCGTCAGAGCATGACCATCTTGAGCTGTCAGAAATGAAGCCGCCGCTCCTGGCGTATTGATCAGGATAGCTGAGATCGACCCTCCGTAAATACCTGCTTTATATACAGCCAATAGCATGGTGATACCAATTATCGGATCAACATAAAAGGTCATTGGCAAAATAATAGCGATCGCCATGATGGCGGAAATACCCGGAATAGCACCAAAAATAATACCGATGACAACGCCAGCAATAATGCCCAAAATTGGACCTATCGCCAAAATAGAAGAGAAACCACTAATAATATTATCAAACATCTGATTTTCTCCCCTTAGAAGGCCCAAGTTGGCAAGTAGACTCGCAGAAACTCTTTAGAGCCATAATCAATCAATACCGGGGTGATAACAGACATAGCAATAATTGGAACCCAATTACGACCTCCAAGAAGCATGGCAACAGCGATCATAATAAAGGGGGTTGCCACTAGGAAACCTACGTAAGGAACTGCAAGCCAATAGGCAATAAAGATCCCTATATAGATAAGGATGCCAGAGAAACCGTCTGTACTGATCAGCTCCAAATCTTCAATCTGAGAACCTTTAGAAAGCTTCCTGAGAGACTGGATAGCGATAGTTGCAGAAAATATGATGATCAACCCCGCTACCGTACGAGGCAAAAACATAGATCCTAGATCACTTTCAGCACCACCTTCTACCAAATTGTCGTTGGTTAAGATGATCAAAGAAACAATGATCAAAAATGTCGATAAGACGATGTCTATCTTTCTTCTATCCATTTTGCTACCCGAATGTTTCTTGTTTTTATAGGTTTCAGCGATGGCTGTGAATAAGTATTTAAAGTTGCTGTAACAACTCAACTGCCAACATCACAAGTCGCTGATTCATTCAGTGTAAACAAACTTAATATAGATACAATTCTAAAAAATATTTGATTATATAAGTTTTTCTTATATTTTTTTTTAAAACCACGACGCTTAGTAGCGACAGTATTTTGATACAAAAACTGTCTAATAAACGCTTATGTAGCATCCAGGTTCTTCATAAAAGCTAAGGATTTGTTTTATTAGTAAACGAGAAAAGCTCGCTAATATATAAAACGAAGGACACTCGTTTTAATGCGTATGGAAAAAAGAAAAGCGATCATCTTATCAATGTGTAACCACACCCCTTCCAGATACTTTAACTAGATTTAACATCGGACCGACAAACCCCTTCGGTAAATTTCTATTTTCTACAGCGGCTTTTTACAGGCCTGTCTCTTTATCAAAGAACCCAAAAACATAAACAAAACTGATGAAATGTTAAATATTTACGATTTGTTATTATGTTTTTTAGTGTAAATAATAACTTCCTTAAGGTTATGCCCTGAGTCGTTTTAGGCAGCAAGCCGACCATAATAATAAGTGAGTAGGACATGATCCAACGCCAACATTCAAATCCACGTATGAGCCAACTGGTGAGCTTCGCAAACCTAATTTGGACTGCAGGGCAAGTAGCGAAAGAGCCATCCGAGGATATAGCGGGGCAGACCCGCCAAGTTCTGACACAAATAGATGAACTACTCAAAGATGCAGGTAGCGATAAGAGCCACCTGATAAGCGCGAGTATCTGGGTCAGCGATATTAGCCAATTCGCCCAAATGAATGCGGTATGGGATGCATGGGTAGATAGCAAAAACACACCCGTCAGGGCCTGCGTGGAATCCCGTTTAGCACGACCAGAACTATTGGTAGAAATTCAGGTAATCGCAGCCAAAGCTTAAAATTGTGAGGCGTGATGGTTTCATCACGAAGTGAGTATGCAAAATATACATATTGGAATCTTGGGGGCCGGTATCGTTGGTCTGTCAACCGCACTTTGCTTGCAGAAAGCGGGTTATAAGGTGACATTGATTGATAAGGAAGCTCCCGGAATGGGCGCATCTTTCGGCAACGCTGGTTTATTTGCAGATTATGCCCGTTTACCGTTTGCCAAGTTTGCAATGATGAAAAAAATGCCTGGAATGCTGCTGGATAAAACCAGCCCACTATCTATGCAGAGGAGCTATTTACCCTCATTGATGCCTTACGGTTGGGAATTCTTCAAAGCCTGCTTCCCTACAAAGTATGTGCAAGGTAAGGAAGCACTTACATCTCTGCAGAGGCATACACAACTCACTAATCAAGATTTATTGGGCCTTACTGGTGCTCAGGACTTGATTAGATCAGAAGGTTGCTTAGGACTATTTGCAACACAGGAAGGATTTTCCAGCGCTCAGAATGGTGACCTACAAGAACGCAGAGAGCAAGGTGTAAACCTTGAATTTCTTAATGCAAACCAGGTTCATGAGCTGGAACCAGATTTAGCCAGTTTTCATGCCGGTGGCGTTTTTTACCCCGATACTCGCTTCACGATAAGCCCAGTTGAATTGAGCCGACGTTACGCACTCTATTTCAGTAACAACGGTGGAACGATCTTACAAGATGAGGTACAAGCAGTATTACCTAGCGATAATGAAGTAACAGTGAAGCTAAGTAATAGCAGTGTAAAGTATGATCAAGTTGTGATCTGTGCAGGCTTCTCGTCCAAAGCGATTCTGAAAAAACTTGGAGTGAAAATCCCACTCGTCAGTGAACGTGGCTACCATCTAACACTGGATATAGGCGCAAAATCTCTTAGTCGCCCAGTAGGTTGGCTAGATAAAGCGGTCTTCCTTACACCAATGGAAGACGGTATTCGCTTGGCGGGAACGGCAGAGTTTGCATTCGCTGATGCACCACTAAATCCGCAACGTGCCGATGAAATGCTGAAACACGCAAAGGTGATGTTAGGCAGCGATCCTGCTATTAAGTCAACTTGGGTTGGTAGTCGCCCATCCACACCAGACTCTCTGCCGATCATAGGTGCACTTGAACAACACCCACGAATAAAAGTAGGGTTTGGGCATGGACATCTGGGGCTAACCTTTGCAGCTATAACCGGAAAACTGATTACACAAAGTATACAAGGCCTTGCACCAGCAGTGGACCTTAAACCATTCTCCGCCGCACGTTTTAACTGACAGGATATTTAAATGATCATCAAAGGTGGTATCAATGTATGTGGACTCAGCATAGGCGTTATTTCCCTAGAGTCTTACTTCCCTAAACCTACTGGCCATATTAAACACCCTGCCAGCTTTGACTTCCCCATTCTCTTCAAAACGATAAAAGGCGCCACTATTGACCGTCTTATACGCGAACGTGATCCTGAGTTGCTAAAGCCGTTTATAAAAGCAGCCCAGGAGCTGGAGCGTGAAGGTGTGAAAGCGATTACTGGCAGCTGTGGTTTCTTGGCACTACATCAGAAAGAGATAGCCGATGCTGTCAATGTGCCCGTATTTATGTCCAGCCTCATTCAAGTGCCACTGGTATCTCGCTTACTGAAACGGGATCAAAAGGTAGGGGTAGTGGTTGCCAACAGCGAGGCACTGACCGAAGATCATCTGAAAGGCGTTGGCATTGTCTCTGAGCCTATTGTGGTTGCAGGTATGCAGCATCAGAAGCAGTTTTCAGAAGTCATTCTCCGTGGCGATACAGATGATCTAGATATGGACCTTTTTGAGGAGGAATTAAACTCTGTGGTTCAGGGCATGTTGAACGAAAATCCAGAAGTGGGCGCTATCGTTCTTGAGTGTACTGATCTTTCGCACTTTGCACCGAAGCTGCAGAAAAATTTCGGCCTGCCAGTCTTTGATTTAAGCAGCCTAACGCGCATGGTTGCAGCGGCTGTGGATCGTCAAATCGCCTGATTCGGGCTTACGTATCCCTTCGCTCATTGAAAACACCATAAATGACGGCTAGAGCGTTGCTCCACAGTCGTCTTTATTATTCTGCAACTAAGCACCTTTGATTAATCACGTCAGTAGAATACGGAAAATTCGTACTCCACCTCCTACCTCATCACAATAATGTATAGCTAAAACCAACACATGCAACGATCTAACCTAGTACAAGGTGGGCTACTCTGGACCACTGCTGCCTATATTATTTGGGGGCTGACACCACTCTTCTATCAATATTTTAATGAGGTAGAAGCGATGGAAATCTTTGCCCTGCGTGTTCTTTGTTCTGTACCTTTAATGGCTGCATTACTCTGGATAACCGTCACTCCGATACGTGTTTTCAAACTGTTGATGGACCCTAAAACATTTTCCTCACTGTTTATCTCTACAGCTTGCATATCTACTAGCTGGTATCTCAACACGTGGGGGGCCACCAACGGCCAAGTACTGATGGTAAGTTTGGCATATTTTCTCACTCCTCTAATCAGCATCCTGATAGGAGTGCTCTATCTACGTGAGCGACTGACTCCATTACAACTCATAGCACTGCTGCTCTGTGCAACAGGCTTTTTGTACGCTTGTGTAAGCTTGGATAGCTTCCCATGGCTAACTATCGGTATTGCTCTTGCATTTGGCTGCTATGGCGTCATCAAGAAGCAGGTACGGATCGACACCCTTAACGGCCTCGCAGCAGAAACACTACTCATGGTTCCTTTTGCTCTATTTTATCTCATCGGTATGTCAGGGCAGACTCACTGGGAAGCCAATGAAGATAATGTCCGTCTTTTGTTAATGCTAACCGCGCCAATGACTATTCTACCACTGGGTCTATTTGCCTTTGGCGTAGCACGCACAAAAAATATATCTACGATTGCAGTTTTGCAGTACATCGAACCAACCCTCTACTTCCTGCTCGCTGTCTTTGTGTTTGGTGAAGTGATCGATACGGGGCGCCTGGCAACCTTTGCACTCGTATGGGTGGGTTTTAGCGTTTTTTCAATCGACGCAATACGACGTGCTAAGTTAGCTAAATACGCTGAGGATATAGGACTTGAGAAACAAAAAAGCTAACAATCTTACTTAAGGCGAAAAAAGATATAAAAAAGGCCGCTAAACTAGCGGCCTTTTTTCTAGAACAATCTCATCATTATAAAAAACGACTAAGCGACAACGTAAAATTCAATATTAGACTTCAAGGTAATCAAGAATACCTTCTGCCGCCTGACGGCCTTCATAAATTGCTGTCACAACAAGATCAGAACCGCGAACCATGTCACCACCAGCAAATATTTTTGCGTTGCTTGTCTGGAATGCATGACGTCCTTGAGATGGTTTTTCATCCGCTTTTACACGGCCATCGTCATGGAGATCAATACCGAAATCAGCAAACCATGGTGCAGGGCTTGGGCGGAATCCGAAAGCAACGAGCACCGCATCAGCATCCAAGACTTCTTCTGAGCCTGGAACAACTTCAGCACGTTGGCGACCATTCTCATCAGGCTCACCCATCTGAGTAGTGACAACCTTAATGCCAATTACTTTGCCGTTTTCACCCACAACTTCTACAGGCTGGCGATTAAAGAAGAATTCAACACCCTCTTCTTTAGCATTCTCAACTTCACGTTTAGAACCTGGCATATTGGCTTCATCACGACGGTATGCACAAATAACACGCGTAGCTTCCTGACGAATAGAGGTACGGTTACAATCCATAGCCGTATCACCACCACCCAAAATGACAACTTTTTTGCCTTTCATACTAATGTAATCAGCGGGGTCTTTTTCAAAACCCAAACAGTGATTTACATTAGAAATAAGGAACGGCAGCGCATCATAAACACCGTCAAGATCTTCACCCGGAAAACCACCTTTCATATAGGTATACGTGCCCATACCAAGGAAGACTGCATCGTATTCATCAATCAAAGACTGCATAGCAACATCTTTGCCAATATCGGTATTGAGACGAAACTCAACGCCCATCTCTTCAAAGACACGACGACGGTTTGCCATAACCTCTTTTTCCAGTTTAAATTCTGGAATACCAAAAGTCAGCAAACCACCAATTTCTGGGTAGCGATCAAAAACAACGGGCGTAACACCATTTCGGACCAAGATATCCGCCGCGCCTAACCCAGCAGGACCCGCTCCGATAATCGCAACTCGTTTACCTGTTTTTGGTACGTTGCTCATGTCAGGCTTCCAGCCCATGGCAAACGCAGTGTCAGTAATGTATTTCTCTACAGAACCGATAGTCACAGCACCAAAACCATCATTTAGCGTACAAGCACCTTCACAAAGACGGTCTTGAGGACATACACGGCCACATACTTCTGGCAGCGTGTTTGTCTGATGGCTTAATTCAGCCGCTTTAATGATGTTGCCTTCCGACACCAACTGTAACCAATCCGGTATATGGTTATGCACTGGGCATTTCCATGAACAATACGGATTACCACAATCCAAGCAGCGATGTGACTGCTCTGCAGCTTCTGTTTCAACAAATGGCTCGTAAATCTCAGCGTATTGCTTTTTACGAACAGAGGCCTTGATTTTCTTTGGCCCTTCACGGGATACGTCGAGGAACTGGAAATCGTTGTTAAGACGTTCAGTCATAGTCCCCACCTCGTTATGGCGCCTGTTAACAGGCGCATGTTAAACTTTATCGCTACGAAACCTGTTATTCAGGGCGTCTACGAACACTATTCAGTAAATCAGTAATACCTGCAGCTTTCGGCTTAACCAACCAGAAGCGACCGATATAATCATCAAAATTCTCAATAATTTCATGGCCCCAAGCACTACCTGTCTCTCTAGCAAATTCAATAATCACTGAGCGCAGATGGTTTTTATAGATCTCCATGTGCTCAGTATGAACTCGGTGAATCTCAACCAGTTCATGGTTGTACTTATCCACAAAGGTATTGCTCATATCCAACACATATGCAAAACCACCGGTCATACCTGCCCCGAAGTTATAACCTGTCGACCCAAGTACAGTAACCAAACCGCCAGTCATATACTCACAGCAATGGTCTCCTGCACCTTCAACAACTGCATGACAACCCGAATTACGCACTGCAAAACGCTCGCCTGCACGGCCCGCAGAGAATAACTTTCCGCCAGTTGCACCGTACAGACAGGTATTACCCATAATCGCAGTCTCATTTGATTTGAAAGAAGCAGCAGCAAACGGCTTAATTACAATCTTACCGCCCGCCATACCTTTACCAACGTAGTCGTTGGTGTCACCTTCCAGAATAAGATCCTGACCACCAGCGTTCCAAACACCAAACGACTGACCGGCATGACCTTTAAAGCTAAATGTGAGCTGCTGACCACACATACCCAGATTACCATGTTGCTTAGCAATGGCACCTGAAGTACGTGCACCAACAGAGCGATCGCAGTTGGTAATTGCCAGCTGCCATTCGCCACCAGTTTTTTGCTCAATACTTTGTAATGACAATTCAAGCATCTGGGTATTAAGCTCACCACTATCGTACGGCTCATTACGCGTTTGCTGACAAATCTGTGGATACTCAGCAGGCACACCACCGTCACTAATAATCGGACTTAAATCCAGATTCTTCTGTTTAGGTGTATAACCTTCGATCAATTCCAATAAATCAACACGCCCGACCAACTCATCCATGGTACGCACACCCATTTGAGCCATCCATTGACGCGTTTCTTCTGCGACAAACCTGAAGAAGTTCTTAACCATTTCAACCGTTCCACGGAAGAAATCGTCACGCAGTCTTTCATTCTGAGTAGCGACACCGGTTGCACAGTTGTTTAAATGGCAGATACGCAGGTATTTACAGCCTAGAGCCACCATTGGCATCGTGCCAAACCCAAAGCTCTCAGCACCTAACATAGCCGCTTTAATAACATCCAAACCAGTTTTTAAACCGCCGTCTGTTTGCAAACGAATTTTGCCACGCAGATGGTTACCACGTAGAGATTGATGAGCATCAGAAAGACCTAACTCCCATGGCGAACCCGCATGGTGAATAGAGGTAATCGGCGATGCTGCAGTTCCGCCATCATAACCTGAAATAGTAATCAGATCAGCGTACGCTTTAGCTACACCACAGGCGATAGTACCTACACCAGGACGTGAAACCAGTTTTACCGAGACCAATGCTTCAGGATTAATTTGCTTTAAATCAAAAATCAGCTGTGCCAAATCTTCAATCGAGTAAATATCATGATGCGGCGGTGGCGAAATCAAGGTCACACCTGGTACAGAGTAACGTAGACGAGCTATCAACTCATTCACCTTACCACCAGGGAGCTGTCCGCCTTCACCAGGCTTAGCACCCTGAGCAACCTTTATCTGCAAAACATCTGCACTCATTAGGTACTCAGGAGTAACCCCAAAGCGGCCTGAAGCAATCTGCTTAATTTTTGAGCGCTTCATGGTGCCGTGTCGAGCGGGATCTTCACCACCCTCACCTGAGTTAGAACGGCCACCCAACTCATTCATTGCAACCGCTAATGCTTCATGTGCTTCTGGTGATAGAGCTCCCAGGGACATTGCTGCTGAGTCAAAGCGCTTGAGAATTTCTTCAACTGGTTCAACTTGATCCAGCGAAATTGACTTCACATCTTTTTTCAAAGCCAACATATCACGCAGTGTTGCTACACCACGATTGTTCACTAGATCAGCATATATTTGATATTTAGCCGGATCACCACTTTCAACCGCTTCATGGATAGTTCGGACAACATCCGGGTTATAGGCATGATATTCACCATCATGCATATACTTTAATAAACCGCCCTGCTGAATAGGCTTACGCGCTGTCCAGGCTTGTTTAGCTAGTAATGACTGCTCGTATTCAAAGTCTTCAAAACGCGCACCTTCAATACGACTACTCACACCCTTAAAGCACTGACTAACTATCTCAGAACTTAAACCGATGGCTTCAAACAACTGCGCTCCTCGATACGAAGCGATAGTTGAAATACCCATCTTCGAGAGGATTTTCATCAAGCCTTTATTGATACCTTTACGGTAGTTTTCATGGCTATCTAATGGGTCTAACAGCATTTCACCAGAGGTACACAAGTCATTCAGTACACGGTAAACAAGGAATGGATAAACGGCTGTAGCACCAAATCCAAACAGAACTGAAAAGTGATGAGGGTCTCTGACTGTTCCAGTTTCAACGACGATATTGGCATCACAACGCAGCCCCGTATCCACTAAGCGGTGATGCACAGCACCTGTAGCCATTGCCGCATGGATAGGTAATTTCCCTTCTTCTATCTTAGCATCCGATAGAATAATGATGACCTTACCATCACGAACAGACTTTTCAGCCTGATCAGTAACGGCTGCTATTGCGTCTTTCAGATTGATTTTCGAAGGATCATAATTCAAATCAATCGTTATAACGTCAAAACCAGACACCTCGTTATCGCGTAGGCGACGGAACTTAGAGGCCGACAATACCGGAGTTGTCAAAATAACGCGTCGGGCATGTTCTGCGCTTTCTTCAAAAATATTCTGCTCAGCACCAATACATGTTTCCAACGACATAACGATCGATTCACGTAAAGGATCGATAGGTGGGTTGGTCACTTGAGCAAACTGCTGACGAAAATAGTCGTATGGAGAGCGTACACGGCTAGACAAAACCGCCATTGGCTTATCATCACCCATAGAGCCGACGGCTTCCATACCCGACTCACCGAGAGGGCGAATAACATGATCGCGTTCCTCAAAAGTCACTTGGAACATTTTCATGTACCTTTTAACTTCTTCAGGAGGCATTTCACGGAAAGAGCGCGACTCTTCACTCAGGTTCATCGTCTGTTCAAGACGAAGAGCGTTTTCTCTGAGCCATTTTTTGTAAGGCTGTGCTTTTTTCAGGCGGTTATCAACATCCGCAGTGTGTAATACTTCACCACTAGCTGTATCGATAGCAAAAATCTGCCCTGGACCTACCTGGCCCTGTGCCACAATATCTTCAGGCTGGTAATCAAAAACACCTATTTCAGACGCCGTACAAATATATCCCTGCTTCGTCATCACCCAACGAGATGGACGTAAACCATTACGGTCAAGCATACACACGGCAAATCGACCATCGGTCATTACCATGCCTGCTGGGCCGTCCCATGGCTCCATATGCATCGAGTTGTATTCATAGAAGGCACGCAACTCCGTATCCATGGTATCCACGTTCTGCCAGGCAGGTGGAATAATCATACGAACAGCGCGATAAATATCGATGCCACCAACCATTAAAAATTCCAGCATGTTATCCATACTGGAGGAGTCGGAGCCGCTTGTATTTACAATAGGCTGTAGTTCTTCAAGGTTAGGCAGCAGATCCGTAGCAAATTTTCGCGAACGGGCACGCGACCAGTTGCGATTACCTTCGATCGTATTGATCTCACCGTTATGAGCCAGAAAACGGAATGGCTGAGCTAAAGGCCAGCGCGGTGCCGTATTTGTAGAGAAACGTTGATGATAAGTACACACCGCTGTTTCAAGACGCTCATCTGCCAAATCTTTATAAAACACTGGCAAATCGACCGGTAATGTCAGCCCTTTATATGAAAGAACTTTATCGGAAAGGCTGCAAATATAAAAATCATTGTCCGTACTTAAAGCAATTTCAGCTTTACGGCGGGCAACAAATAAGCTGATACCAAAATCACGCTCTGACTTACCAGCGGCTTCGACGAATACTTGCTCAATTTTCGGCAAGGTGTCTTTAGCAATAGGTCCAAGGCAGCTCTCATCTGTTGGCACGACACGCCAACCTTTCACAACAAGCCCCTGAGCTTCTAGTTCATGGTTTAACGCAGTACGCGATGCATCAGCCAACGTTGGCTCTTGTGATAAAAAGATCATGCCTACAGCATATTGCTCTGCTAGCTCAACACTGAGGTCACTTTTTACTACTTCACGAAGAAAACCATCTGGCTTCTGCATTAACAATCCGCAGCCATCACCTGTTTTACCATCAGCGGCAATACCGCCTCGATGGGTCATACAGGCAAGGGCGCCAATCGCTTTTAGCAAAAGATCATGACTGGCTGTACCTTCCAGGTGCGCCATCAGACCAAAACCACAGTTATCCTTAAATTCACCGGGGCGATATAGACCTGTGCTCATAAGTCATACTCACTTAAAAAGTTCTTAAAAAAAACAAAGGTTTAACAAAATACCTTTTCGACTGGACTTTTATTTGGCAGGCAAAAAGGGAGGATATTTTACACATTGAGCCCTTCGGGGACAAATTTTAAGCAAATATTCATTCGATCAAGCATAAAAAAAACGGCAAAAGGCCGTTTTTTAAAAACTATTTACTGAAATAACTAAAGAAAAAAACTATTTTTTCTTGATGTCTTGCTGCACCCCTTTAATGCTTCGAGCCCAAGGCTTAAGTTTTTTAAGCTCCTGAGGCAATGTACTAACAGCTCGATTGGCAGCAGTACGGTTAGCATATTGTCCGTATACAACTACGTGCCAAGGTGCTTTTTTGAACACTGTCGTAAAATAATACAAACGATCACGACTGTCTAAAGCCTCCATAAATTGCACAACGCTAGATTGAGAACGAGCACCTAACACTTGCAAGGTATAACCAGTAGAGGGCCAAGATAATAACTGCTCTTCCTTAAGCCACTTATTGCTCTTCGCTTTAGAAACAACTTTCTTCACTTTCTCCGAAGGAATGACCTCAGACACGACACTCTTAGGCTTCGCACTTGCAGGAGCAACAGTGCCCTTTTCAGAGATAACTACTTTAGGTTTTGGAACAACCTTAACGGCGACTGCAACAGACTTAGACACAACGCTAGGCTCTACGACTACCGCAGGCTTGGATACGACGCTCGGTGTTGCAATGACTACAGGCTTAGATACAACGGCAGGAGCTACTGCAGGCGAGGGTAAACTAACAGGTTTAGGAGCAACTATGACTGGCTTTGACGCTGTATCTACAGCTAGCTTGGAGCGTTTATCTATTAATTGTTTAGTCTTCTTAACCTCTTTCTCAACAATGTTAGGCTCACTTGTCCGTTCTTGAACTTTCGCTATGATTACAGTTGACGGTACAAGCCTAGGCTCTACTATTGCCGGAGGATTATCGGTGTTTTTCTTCACAGCTGAGGGCGTATTACGCAAAGCAGTTTCTTGCTTTAACAACTTTTCTTGTTCCGCTAAAAGCTTAGACAACTCGCTTTGCATCTCAATTATAGTGTCATCACGAACATCGCCTGCCAAGGGGTCCTTGACTGATACATTAAGCGGTACAGATACGCGGCCCGCCACAATCTGTGGTTCAATAGCTAAGTTATTATCCTGCGATGCCTGCCAAGCAGACACCACCAGCACTCCTAAAAGCACTATTCCTATACCTACCATATGCGGCATGGGCAAGGGCAAGAACTTCCTAGACCTATTAGTAACTTTCCCTGAACGGTATATTTCAGAGGCTGCAGAGGTAATCCTTCCAGGATAGCCCTCAGAACTTTCATAAACACTTTTCAGGTCACGCTTACTCAACGCTTGTTGCGAAGAAAACCGCAAAGTAAGAAACTCTTTAGCTTCATCTTCACTAAACGGCTGCAAAGTCTCAAGATGCAAACGGCCTTCAAGCAGTTCATAGAGGCTCAGTGAATGCAAACGCTTCACTAGTGACTCTTCACCAGAAAGCACAACTTTAGGTTTACCTACCCCTGAAACCAACAGCCCAGCAAGCAGTTCAATGGCTTCATCATTTAGCCATTCAGCATTATCAATAAGAATAAGTAGATGCTGCCCAACATCATGCAACGATCTGCTTTTTTCATGCAGAATAGTCAATGGGTCCATGCCTTCAGCATAATCATCAGAAACCAATTTTGCACACTGCAAAGCCAGTGACATGGCTCCCGTTTCGCTTTCAAGCTTAACTAGAATCTGACTTATATCACTTGTTTGCGTCACCAATGCTAAACGCTTCGCTACAGAGCTTTTCCCGCTCCCTTTAGGGCCGGCAATAACAATCAAAAATTCGGAATAACGAAGTAAATGAGCCATTTTATCAACTAGCTGTATTCGACTAGGAGGCTCGAAGTAGAAATTTTGACTCATTGATAACACCCACTCAATGCCTAGGTCAGGCGGTCAAGACACTCATCAGTTTTTCTTTAGAATAGTCAGCTGTAACAACAGCCTTCCCAAGAGCTTCCAACAGAACCAAACGCAACTCGCCATTTAGTACTTTTTTGTCTACAGACATTAACTCAATAAAATCTTTTGCGCCCATATTATCAGGCGGCAAAATAGGTAAGTTAGCCTTCTCAAACAAAACACGCGTGCGCTCTACATCCTTAGGTAACAACCACCCCATATTTAACGAGAGGGCCATCGCCATCATAGTGCCAGCAGCAACAGCCTCACCATGCAACCAGTTGCCATATCCTTGATGTGTTTCTATTGCATGACCAAAAGTATGCCCTAAGTTCAACCAAGCACGAATGCCGCCCTCTTTCTCATCTTGTTCAACAACTTCTGCCTTAATTTCACAAGAACGCAAAATTGCCAGCATAAGAATGTCTGGATCGCGTGCAACCAAACGTTCGATATTTTCTTCAAGCCAGCAAAAGAATGTGTAATCATAAATCAAACCGTACTTAATCACTTCAGCTAAACCTGCAGAAAGTTCACGGTCAGGCAAAGTAGCAAAAACAGAGATATCAGCAAGGACTAATTGAGGCTGATAAAACGCTCCAATCATATTTTTACCCGCCGCATGATTAACACCCGTTTTACCACCCACAGAAGAGTCAACCTGCGATAGAACAGTCGTAGGAATTTGAATAAAGTCTACGCCACGTTGATAACTTGCTGCAGCAAAACCAGTCATATCGCCAACAACACCACCGCCAAGCGCGATTAGGGTTGTTGTTCGGTTATGTCGACTTTCAAGCAACTTATCGAAGATCAAATTAAGGTGAGTTAAATCTTTAAAAGACTCCCCATCTGGCAATACGGTGACGTCAACCGTAAGTCCAGGCAAACACTCTAATAAGGTATCAAGATACAAAGGCGCTATCGTGTCATTCGTGACCACCATAACTTGATTACCTTTGATAAACGGAGTGATTAATGCTTCAGAAAGAATATTTTGACCAATATAGATGGGATACGAACGTTCACCCAATTCAACTGTTAAGGACTGCACACAATCTCCAAATTATTGTTAGCCGCCAGAGATAATACCCTGGCGCACCAGCTGTTTAACAATATCAGTAACCACGCCACGAGGGTGCCTACGATCTGTTTTAATAATCAGGTCGCAGGTCTGTATATATAAAGGGTCTCGTTCAAGCATTAGTTTTTCAAGTATTGCCTGAGGGTTTTCAGTATTTAGTAGAGGGCGATTTTTATCTTTAGCTGTTCTTTCCAACTGCTGCTCTATAGATGTGTCCAGATAAACAACAAACCCTCTACTCTGTAAATTAGCACGATTGATGGGCCGAAGCACAGCCCCGCCTCCTGTAGCTAGCACCTGCTCGTCCATCTGTGTTAGCTCATCCACCACTGTTTCTTCACGATCACGAAACCCGACTTCACCTTCCACATCAAATATCCAAGGAATATTGGCGCCTGCGCGCTCTTCAATCTCTCGATCAACATCTACAAACTGAAGAGTGAGCTCTTGAGACAACATTCGCCCTATGGTGCTTTTTCCAGCCCCCATAGGACCGATAAGAAAAATATTCAAGCTGGAACAACTCCGACTACTTTGCCGATAAAGACTCTCGAATTAACTTAGGTGTAATAAATATCAACAGCTCAACTTTTTTGTCTTGCACTTCTGATTTACGAAACAGCGCCCCGATTCCTGGCAAGTCGCCCAAGAAAGGTGTCTTAGAGACAGCATCGACTACTTCGTTTCTATAAACACCACCAAGGACAATCGTATCACCATCTTTAACAACAACAGAAGTTTCAAGTTCATTATTAATGATACTTATTTCTCCATTAGGCAAAACTTCACCTAAGGAATCTTGATTAATTTTCAAATCTAACGTGATTCTATCACCCGGATTAAGCTGTGGAGTAACATCTAAGCTCAACACCACATCCTTAAATTCGATTTTCACTTCACCATCTTCAACAGTTTGGTATGGAATTTCTTGGCCTGATTGAATTCGGGCGGCTTTACCATTTGTAGTGATGATCTTAGGTTGAGAAATAATTTCAGCCTTGCCTTAACTTTGCAGTGCCGACAGCTCAGTAGAAATAAGGAAGTTACTGGTAGCATAACCTAAACGAATAGAAGACTGCGGTGTGACACCTAAATCAACACCCAGCTGAGTGTTTTGTCCTACCGCAGGAAAATCATTTCGAAAATACGGTGCAGTACCACCGCCTCCTCCAGCTGCAAAACCTCCTTGCAGCAGACCAAAGCCCCACTTCACACCCAAGTCACGTGTAAAGTCAGTTGAAGCGGTCACTAATCGCGCTTCAACCATAATTTGAGCTACTTCGGTATCGAATTTACGCAGCGTGCGGCGAATCTCTTCCAGCTGAGTGACTGTTTCCCTAACCATCAGCACATTAGTCTGATCATCAGCAACAATAAATCCTCGTTCTGAAACCAGCTTCGCTTCATAAATACGCGAGCGCATCTCAGATGCTTTACGGTAATCAACCTGTATAAAGTCGGTTTTCAGTGGCGATAACTCTTCAACCTGTTTCTGGCTCTCAAGCTCTACTCGCTCACGTTCTGCAATATCTTCAGCAGGAGCAACCAGTAATACATTACCCACCTGGCGCTTATCTAAGCCACGCGTTTTCATGACAATATCTAGCGCTTGATCCCATGGAACATGTTTCAATCGGAGGGTGATTTCACCTTCAACTGCATCATCGACCACAAGATTGAGCTGCGCTACTTCGGCCAAAATCTGCAACACAGAACGCACACTAACATTCTGAAAGTTAAGGTCTATTTTCTCGCCACTATAAGGAAAGTCATTCTTCTTAAGCTCATCCTTTTCAGCACGAGACAACGGTTTAAAATCTAGAATAAGTTTATTGCCTGTTTGATATGCCATGTAATCATATGGCTCAGCGCCCGGCTTAATGAGTACCGTTGTGTTCTTGCCACTAGCCATAGCGTCTACAAACATAACTGGCGTTGCAAAATCTTGCACATTAACACGCTGCTGTAACGAAGGGGACAAACTTGCTCCTGAGAAATTAACAGCTACATTGTTGCCTTCCTCTTGAATATCAAGGCCAGCTTGGTCATCTGACAAAGTAATAACAATGCGGCCAACCCCTCCAGAAACACGTTCAAAATCAATCCCCTGAACACGTGTCTTATCATTATATGCATCTAAAACAGATCTTGTAGCAGACATCTTTTTCGGTGTAGGTGTAGCTTTAGCGACAGGTGTAGATTTTTTCGATTTCTCGCCAAAGACAACGAATAAACTCTGGCCTTCAGTAAAGGTTCGATAATCAGTCATGCCGTGCAGGTTTGTCACGATTCGTAAACGACCATTACCCTGTGCAAAATTAAGCGACTCAACCACACCTGCTTTTACATCAACAGACTTTGTTCCTAAGTCATTCTTTACACCCCAAAAATCCAAAACTAACCGAGGGGGACTATCAATTGTATAGGCTTTAGGTACTGGTGGTACGGCGTCAAAATCGAGTTTAACCTCAATTTTATTACCTGGTAGCGCCACAAAAGAGGACTTACTTAACGCCACCTCCTGTTGAGCAGAAACTTGTTGAGAAACCACACCCAACAGCAAGAGCGTCGCAATGAATACGCCTTTGAGAAGCCCCGTGCAATGGGGTTGTAGATAAGCATTGTTGTTATTCATGTTTCTATCCTTCGCTCATTTCTGCTCGGCTAACTCAATAGTTCTCGGACGCTGCATCCACCCACCTCGTCCATTCGAAATAATTTCCATCACATCAAGCTGCTGATCTGAAACTGCAACAACTCGACCAAAATCCAAACCTAAATAATCTCCAATTTTTACACGATGTATTTCACTATTATCATCTAACACAAGAGCCCAAAAGAAATCATTCTCAGCTTTACCGATAGTGCCGACCATAGACAGCTGATCTACAGCAAACTGCTCAAGATAGCTCCTAGAACGGTCTTGATCTGGTTGAAGACCATCTCCATCTTCTAACTCAAAATTAACAAGAGTTGAAACCACACGTACCAGCGGCACAAACGGATCTCTCAGGCTTGCTCCTTGATAAACAAAACTGTGATAAGGTTCAAAGGTAGGTAACGGCTTAATTTTTCCTTTCGGTTTAGCCTGCACATCAGTGATAAATTTAGACAAATCAGCCGTATCTTCAACCCAGATACATCCTGTTGCTAAGCTAACCACAACCCCAACGACTAGGGCACGAAGCCCCCTACAAGAAAGTCTATTCAGTATCATCATAACGATAAGTCTTCGCACTGATTCCCATTTTCAACAGACCATCATCCGTTGGCTTAAGAGTATAGTCATGCAACGTAACAATACGTTTAATTGCGGCGACCCCACTGACAAACTGCCCCATTTGATGGTAAGTCCCTTCTACTTCTATATTTATCGGCAGCTCAATATAAAACTTTTCCTTTCGCTCGCCAGCTAAAGCAATTTGTTCAATCTGCAGGCCCGCAGCACGACCAATGTCACTAATATCCTCAAGTAAACCCGGCACCTCTTTATCCGTAGGTAATTGCCCTAAAAGCTCAGAAAATTTACCTTCCACATCTTCCATCTGTTTTCTTAAAGCTGTTAGGTTAGCGACCTGAAATGATTTTTTCTCGAATTCTTGTTTAAGCTGAGTCTCTTTCTGGATTTCTCGTTCTAGCTGCACATGCTGCTCACTTACATAAAAGTGAATACCAGCATAAACAACGAGAACCATAATAATTAGATATACAACAGCTTTAACACCAATAGGCCAATTACCAGCGGCGTTTATATCCATATTATTAGGATCAAAACCCTGGAATGCATTTTTTAAAGACTGGCTTTTCATTTTGCATCCTCGGCTTTAGGTTTAGTCAAAATAACTGAAAGATTAAACGCTCTAATATCGGCTAAAGCCAAAGACTTTCTAGCACCGCCAGCTCCGGCCCCCAAAGCCCCTACTTGTGTCAAATTAGGCTCACCAAACCAAATAGATGAGTTAAGGCGTCTCATCAACTCGGATACATCTTTATTCTGAAGTGCTAGGCCTTTAATATTGATAGCATCTTTATCTAGTGCAGCAGCAAAGCCTGCTTCCTTCCTTTCCAGGAAGTCATAATGCAGACCATCAGGTAGGACTCTAACTAATTCATCAAAGTTTCTTACGATAATAGGTCGATTACCCTGCAACTCCTGAATCGCATTTAACCGCTCTAATAGTCTTTCACGCTGCCGTTTAAGCTCTTCTATCTCCTTGATTCTCTCATCAAGCTTAGAGATATTTACCTTCAGGAAACCGTTACGGACATTCTGACGATCCATCTGTACGTCATAATAATAGCCCATCATAAGAACAAGAGCGGCAGCACATATAGCGGAAGCAACGAGATTGGTAACGAAGTCTTTCTGCCTTGCAGCTGAGCGTTCCTCTCGCCATGGTCGTAAATTAATTTTTGCCATCACTATTCCCTATTGATCAAACGATCTAAGCGCTAGCCCGCAAGCTTTTACCAATGCAGGCGTATCTTTTACTAAGCGCTCTTTATTAACCTTAACGCTCACATCCATTTGTGCAAATGGGTTAGCAGTATTTACTGGAATATCCAGTTCATCACTCAGAATATCAGTTAAGCCATCAATGGAAGCAACACCACCACATAGGTATATTGTTGTTAGCTGATGCTGCACTCCTGAAGAGTAAAAAAACTGTAGTGCACGAGAAACCTGCTGAGAAACAGTTAAGCGAAAAGGCTGAATAACAGACTCTTGTACCTCTTCGCTAATTTCTCCAAGCCTTAAAGCCTGCTCGACTTCATCAATAGCCATACCATACTGATGGTGGATGTTGGTAGTCAGATCGTTTCCACCAAAAGACTGCTCACGATTATAAATAATCTTATGATCTCGAATAACATTGAGCGTCAACGTAGCGGCGCCTACATCAACAATTGCAACCATGTCGTCACTTTTGAGGTCTTCATTAATAAGCATTGGAAAAGCACGCTCAATTGCATACGTATCTACATCAACAATCTCGCATTTTAGACCAGCAGCATTAATAGCATCTTCACGCTGATCCACGTCATCGCGACGACATGCAACCAACAATAAATCATTCAGTTCAGGATGAGTCCGTGACTCGCCTAGAATTTCAAAATCAAGCGCCACTTCATCTAAGGGGTAAGGAATAAACTGATCAGCTTCAACTTTAACCTGATCTTCAAGTTCGACTTCGGAAAACGCCTTACTCAGCTCCATTCGCTTAATAATAACAGCAGACGATGGCACAGCAGCAATAGCACTACCTTGCTTTAGAGCACATATCTTAACTGCACGCTCTATCGCCTCAGTAACAGCCTGCACTTCTTGAATATTTCCATCAACAACCGCCGTTGGAGGTAATGACACAATGGCATAGGCATCCAGTCCGACCAGATTCCCGTGCCTGGACAAGACAACCAACTTAACCGACGACGAACCAATATCAACACCGACCCAGCTGGCCGTTTTCTTCCCGAAAAAGCTGACCACTTATTTGTTCCTTTAAATATATAAATTTACCTTCTACCTAATGACTTTAGCTGAAATAATGAAAAATTAAACTTTAATTAAGCTGGAGAGAGTATATTAGCGCCGATATAATGTATTTTATTGAATAAAAACTATTTCAAGGTAAGTATGCGCGTGCTTAAATCCTTCTTCCGCTTCACTTTAATTCTAGCTTTCATAGGCCTAATACTGGGGGCTGTAGCCGTTATAGGCCTCTACCAGCACTTTGCGCCGACGCTACCTGATGTGGAAACTTTACGAGATATAAAATTTCAAACTCCGTTAAAAGTTTTATCTGCAGATGGTAAATTAATTGCAGAATTTGGCGAAAAAAAACGCACGCCAATCACTTATGAAAAAATCCCTGAGACATTTGTCCAAGCCCTTCAGTCAGCTGAAGATAGTCGTTTTTTTGAGCATTACGGAATAGATTTAATTGGACTTTCACGCGCTGCTTATCAATTAGTTTCGACCGGAAAAATCCAAAGCGGCGGCTCAACCATAACCATGCAGGTCGCCAAGAATTTCTTCCTAACAAGAGAACGTACTTTCGAGCGAAAATTTAGTGAGATATTTCTTGCTTTAAAAATAGAACAATCACTATCAAAGCAAGAAATCTTTGAATTGTATGTCAATAAAATATACTTGGGCCACCGCTCATACGGAATCCAAGCCGCTGCAAATGTATATTACGGGAAAGATATCGACGAGCTGTCGTTACCTCAGCTTGCTATGATTGCAGGCCTTCCCAAAGCCCCATCAACTTTTAACCCTATAACCAACCCTACTAGAGCAATAGAGCGTAGGAATTGGATTTTAGGCCGCATGCACAGCTTATCTTTTATATCCCAAGAAGAGTCTAAAGAAGCCCAACTAGCTCCTGTTACAGCCAAATACCATACTACAGAGATAGAATTATACGCCCCATACATCGCAGAGATGGTAAGAAGTGATCTGTACGGACAATATGGTGATGAGTTGTATACCGACGGCTTCACTGTTTACACAACACTTGATAGCACAATGCAGTCAGCTGCTAACTTAGCTGTACGTAACGGGCTTGTTAATTATGTAAAGCGCCACGGATATCGAGGGCCTGAAAAGCAACATGACATTACAGACTTTTCACCTGAAGAGATCACCGCTTTACTGAAAAAAGAGACGTCATTTTCTCAACTTGAACCTGCCATTATCCTTAATGTAGACAAAACAAGTGCTACAGCACAGCGGAAAAACGGTGAGATAGTCACCCTTCCATGGGATGGACTAAAATGGGCAAAGAAATTCAAAACTGTAAACTACTCCGGCCCAATGCCTAAGAAAGCAGCTCAGATTGTTCAAACAGGCGATCTAGTGCGCATATTAAACACAAGCGAGTACTGGGAACTAAGCCAGGTACCCAAAGCTCAAAGCGCATTAATATCGATGACGCCGCAGTCAGGGGCAATCCGCTCCCTCGTTGGCGGATTCAGCTTCACTCACAACAAATTTAATCGCGCTACTCAAGCCCACCGCCAGCCAGGCTCAAACTTCAAGCCTTTTATTTATGCTGCAGCTATGGAAAACGGCTTCACTCCTGCTTCTATAATCAACGATGCACCGGTAGTTCTTAAAGACAAAGGGCTCGACGGCAATTGGCGCCCCCAGAACTCGAGCAAAAAGTTTTCTGGGCCAACACGCCTGAGGGTTGGCCTAT